>NZ_JAACYW010000274.1 GCF_015356825.1 Catenulispora rubra
CCCCCGAGCCCGGCGCCCCGAAGCCCGCCAGCCCTTTCCGCTTCCCCGACTCCCCCATCTACCCGCCGACCTCCGACCTGCCGGCCCACCTTCTCGACCCCGCGCACCTCGCCCACCCCGCCGACCAGTCCCGCTGGCTCGCCGACGTCGTGCAGTGGGCCCCGCCCTTCCGCTTGGCCCGCGAAGACCCCAACCGCGACCCCAACGATCCGCTCGTGCCCTGGTACAACCGGGGCGACGGTCGGGTGCACGCGCTCGGCGACCTCGCCGTCGTCTCCGTCGGGCGGCCGCCGGATGCCGTGCGGCATACGACTGACGCGGTTCGTACCCTGCGGGCGCTCAACCTGCGCGACGCGCAGGGGAACCGGACCGGGCAGACCGTGGCCGATCGCATCACGCCGCATCTGGAGCGGGAGTTGCGGCAGGAGCTGGCGTTGGCGCTGGAGGCGACGGATCCGGGCTCGTGGCAGGCGTTGTTGCGGTCCGGGCTGACGGTCGGGGGCGGTGACATGGTGCTGCGGGTGCGCTTCCGGTTGCAGGGCAACACCGAGGCGCCGCGGCCGTTGGACCGGGATCCGCTGCTCACCAAGTTCCTGTCGAAGTACGGCGACATCGCCTTCGTCTCCACCGCCGCGCGCGAGACCAGTCGGGGGCTGGGCTTCCTCGGGGAGGTCATCAGGAGCGCGGGGAGCGCGCTGGCCTCCGGCATCGGCACGTTCAAGCCCGGGTTCGTCACCACGCGGTCGACGCGGCACGGTGTGGCCGACGAGGTCCAGCTCGGCAACCGGGCCACCAACGGCTTCCGGGTCGGCGTCGCGCACTCGCTCAGCATCGAGATCGACGCGCACCTGCGCGACGGCGTCGGGGCGCAGACCGTGCACCCGGTGGCCGACAAGCAGGTCGTCGCCAGCTACCCCTCGGCGTACGGTGCCGGAACGCCCAGCAGGCCCGGCGTGCCCAGCGGCCACCCCACCATCGCCGTCACCGACAGCACCGCCATCGAGCGCTTCGACTACACCCTCGGCGCCGTGGACACCGCGCCGCTGGAGAACGAGTTCCTCAAGACCCTGATCGGGCCCGGGCGCGTCGCGCCGAAGAACGCCGCGCACGTCGTCGACGTCGCGACCGAGGCCTTCCTCGACGAGAAGTCCATGCGCGACCGGGGCCAGGCGCTGTTCACCGACTCGCTGCCGACCAACTTCATCCGCCTCAAGGGCTTCTCCGGCTACACCGGGCTGCGGGCGCGGGTCGTCAGCGTGGAGCGGGTCGCCTCGACCGAGGACGGCGGCATCCGCAACGACATCGCCGAGACCGTCACCGTCGACCACACCACGGGCCACGGCCAGGAGACGAGCTTGCGGTTCGGCCCGGAGTTCTCACTGGCCAAGGGCGTCACCATCGCCGCCAACGTGGTCGTCGGCATGAAGTCCCAGCACAGCACCGGCACCCAGGTGCAGGGCCAGGCGAAGACCGCCGTCATCCACGACGGCGACAAGGTCCGCTACCGGGCCGTCCTGCAGGTCCAGGGCCGCATCGAGGCCGACCGGACCATCCACGCCGGCCGGGACCACCTGGGCCGCACCGATCCGGTGCTCGGGTTCGGCGCGAACGTCGTCGGCGAACTCATGGTGCCCGAGCACCAGTCGGCTCAGTTCGAGCAGGCGATCGCGCGGCCGCCCGTCCCCGCACCGCGGCGCCAGAACGTCCGCCTCGACGCGGCGGCGGCGCTCAACGTCGTCACCCGGATCGGGCCCGGCCGGCGTCCCTCGCGCGTGCACGCCCCCGTCGCCCAACACACGCCCAAGGTGTACCGCAGCCTGCTGAAGAGCGCCGCGGCAGCCGAACCCTCGCCCTTCCCGCGCCACGGCGTGGCCGACAGCGCGAACTACGAAACCCTCCGGCAGCACGTGGCACGCCAGCCCGCCGACTCGGTCTCGATCCACGTGCCCGCCGGAGCGCCGCTCTCCCCAGCGCAGCTGAGAACGCTATGGCGCATGCAGGCCGGGCAAGGGGCCCGCATCTTCAGGATCCCGGCCGATGTCCGTACCGGCGCACACGAGCGACTGACCATCGACGAGCAGCTCAACCACATTGCGGTCGCGGTCGAGCGGACCGAGGCGTTCCAGACCCACCGCGGCTTCGTCCTGGACCCGCGAGGAGTCGACCACGGCTGGATCGGCAAGGGCGCCGCGGTCACCCGCAACCCGGCCCGCGACCCCGCGCCCGCGCAAGGCCACGCCGCGCAGGACACCTCCCCGGGCGCCGCGATCAAGCGCCTGTTCACCAACCGCCCGGCGGCGGCCGCCGGCCATCCGGCGCGGGAGGTCGAGAACCTGCACTCCGTCAGGGATCTGGCAAACCGGGCCGCGGAGCCCGGCAAGCCGCGCGACATCGCCCTCGTCGCGCCGGGCACGAGAGGACCGGCTCTGGACGGGCACATCGCAACCTTGGGCGACACCCCGGGTCTGCGCACGACCGTCCGGACAAAGGAGCACGACCTGCTGGGAGACCGGGACCTGCCGTCCGAGGGCTACGTCGCCAACCCCGCCGGACGCCTGGCATGGGGCTGGCGGCAGGCCGGAACGAACCGCTGGGGCACGGACGCCCCCACCCGCCACGACGCGCTCGCCGACCTGGCCCGCCAGGCCGGCCGGACCGGGCTGCAACTGGTCGTGAAGCGGGACAGCCCGTTCGCCACCGAGCTGCGCGAGACCGCCAGGGCTCTGCGCCCCGACGACTGGTTGACGACCGATGCCGAGGTGACACGCCGGGGCCAGCTTCAGGACCAGTTGGCCGCGGCCCGCGAGAACGACGGCGCGGGACTGGACGGCCTGACCGACGACCAGCTGCGGCAGCTGCTCGTCACCGACCGCTCGGTGCGCATCGTCGACGAGCACGGCATCGCGCTGCCCGAGCTCAACGCGCGGGAGACCATCGGCGGCCGCACGGTGGACGTCAACGGCATCGCGACGCGCGAGTACGAGGTCGTCGACCAAAGGCCCGTCGACACCTCGCTGCGCCTCAACGAGGAGCGTGCCGTGGCCGAGAACGGCCGTCTGCTCCGCTCCGTCGCGTGGCAGCCGGACGGCACCGTCGTCCCGCACGTCCGGCGGGCCGTCCACGTGTCGGACCCGCGCAGGGAGACCCCTGAGCTGGTGGCCGGCGTGGGCCTGGGCAGCGCGGCGGTCAAGGAGCTGCCCGGCGGCGAGCAGGTCCACGCCGCGGTGCGCAGCCTGGTCAACGAGATGGCCGGGGACCTGCCGAACCTGCGTCACGGCAACCGTCCCGGCGCACCGCAGGCCGACACCCGCCGCGACCGCACCGCGGCCCGGCGCCGCTTCAAGCTGGACAAGCAGCTCCAGCTCACCCTCGGCACGCCCAAACTGCGCGGCGCCCGGGGACGCGGCCTGGACACCGGGGTCCAGGAGGAGTTCCGCTTCCGCGGCCGCACCTACCGGGTCAGCGTCGAGCAGGTGCTCCTGGACCGGCGCTCCGACCCGGCCCGCACGACCGAACCGAAGGTCGCGATCGACCACCAGGTCAAGGGCACCCGCGGCACCGGCAGCACGGTGAAGCGCTCCTGGAACGCCGGCGCCGACGTCGGCGCCGGCGGCCGCGTCGAGCTCCCGCACGGCGGCGCCCTGGACATCGGGGACGCCGCGGTCGTCCTGACCGGCAGCAAGAGCCACGGCCAGTCGGACGGCAAGGCGGCCAAGGGCTACAGCCGGCTGCGTGCACCGGGAGGCACCGCGTTCCGTCCCGAGTACGGCGCCCGCTATCAGGTCACGGTCACCGAGACCACGCGCCGGTTCTCCGGCTTCCGGGAGCGCCGGACGGTGAGCCGGATCATCGAGGGCGACCGGGTTACGGTCCCGGCCATCGTGCACGAGGCGTTCCGGCCCGATGACAACACCGCCCGCGGCGCCGCCTACGTCGAAGCCAACCGCGCGGTCATCGCCACCATCGGGCGCACCAGCGTGCTCAGCGAGGGGGAACACGACGATCTGCGCGCGCATCCCGACCGCATCGACTTCTCCCGGTCCGGCACCGACGGCCTGCACGCGACCTTCGCAGGACTCGGCGACACCGTGCGCACCGCCTCCAAGGCGGTCATCGCGCAGGCCCGGCGCACCAACCCGCAGGTCCCGGACTCCGCATGGCGGCACCCGCCCTACGTGGCGGAGGTCGAACGCGCCGTCGCCGAGGGCTTCCTGCGCTCCAACCTGCCGCGGCTGCTGAGCGAGGAAGGGCTCCCGATCCCGCTGCCCAAGGAGTTCCACTCGCCCCTGCTGCGCCTGACCCGGCCGAACGCCGAGCGCTCGTTCACGCTGCGCGGCTTCCTGGTCCGCGCCGATCGGGCGACCAGACACGTCGCCGACGACGCGACGGTGGAGAGCTACAGCGAGAACGACCTGAAGCAGACGGACACGCACACCACGCGTCTGGGTCTCACCGGCGAGTTCTCCCTCGGTCCGGCGTACCAGAAGCCGACCGGGCAGGAGGACTCCGGGGGCGGCGGTGAGGAGCACACCGGGGCCGACGAGACCGGCGGCGCGCTGAGCAACTCCAACCGGCGGGCCATCGCCGACAAGTTCCACGCCTCGGTCAAGACCGAGTTCAACAGCACGCTGTACGGCAAGACCGAGGCGGCGACGAAGGGCAGCATCGACATCTCACTGCTCACCGAGAAGGTCTCGCAGGTGTTCCACCGGGCCCACCTCGTCCTGGAGATCACGGCCGACCGGCAGCCGGTGGAGTCCTGGCAGGTCACCCGGAACCTCAACCGCAAACTCGGGTTCGCCGACCACGAGGCCCGGACCGACACGACCCGGCTGCTGGTCGAGAACGCCGTCGAGGTCTCGATGAGCAGGACGCTGGACGACGACGTCCGGGACGCGCAGCGCCTGAACCCGCCGCCGGACAAAGACGACCAGACCCGCTACATCCCACGCCACGACGCCGCCTTCGCCGCCGGGTACGCGACCCACTTCGACGACCGGGCCGCGGTGTTCGACGCCCAGGGCGCGGTGCTTCCCCACGGCGCGCTCCGAATGGGCCCGGGAACGGGCATCGGCAACGCGATCCGGAACGTCCTGCGGGAGAGCAACCTGATCGAGCCGGAACACCTCACCGACACCTCGGACGCCTGGCGCGGCATCGCCACGGCCTTCGACCCCGAAGAGCTCAAGACGCACCCGCACGATCTGCTGAACACCGGCATCACGCACCGCGTGGAGGTCCCGGGCCGGTACGGTTCCACCCGGCGGTTCACCGTGCGGGTGCGGGCCCAGCACATGGACACCGACCACATCCGGTCGCGCGACCAGGACGCGGTGACGCTGGGCGGCCAGTCGCTGAAGCAGACTTCGGAGAGCCGCAACCAGGGGTGGGACTTCTCGATCGGCGCCGGCGCCGGCGGCCAGTTCACCAGGGACGGCGCGGGCGGAGGCACCCCGTTCGCCGCCCTGAAGTGGGGCACCGGGCGGGAGACCACCGCCGGGAACCAGGCCGTCGTCCGGGACATCCGGCGCGCGACCGCCGCGGCCGGCAGTGAGGAGTTCCTGCACCAGCTGGACGTGTCGATCGAGATCTACGCCGACACCGAGCTGCCCGTACCGCTGAACCACCTCGACCGGCCCGGCGTCGGGGCCGTCGCACCCGCGCCGCTGGTCTCCATCCGGACCGTGCACGACGGCACCGCGCAGCCACCGCGCGTCACGCTGCGCACCGTGGTCCCGCGACACCTCACCGAGCAGCGCCGACACGGCGACCCCCTGCCGCCGGCTCCGCAGGCGAACCGGGTTCCCCCGCCGGCCGTGGAACTGCTGGCTCCGGGCGAGCACGGCAGGCCCGGCGGGCTCGAATACTTCCTCGCCTCCAACCTGCAGGCGCTGACCTTCCCCGATCTGGAACACGTCGCGGCCTGGGCGCCGACGGCGTCGTTGGGCCGGGGCGAGGCGGCGCCGTTCGTGAACGGCCGGCCGCGGGCCGGCGGCGGCGGTCCGGCCGCACCGCACCTGGACCGGTACGCGCCGACCACGGACCAGGGGGTGCGGATGACCTCCTCGCTGGCCAACCGCAACGTCCGGGACAACACGCGCGACCTGTTCCAGGGCACGTTCGAGCTGCCCGGGCCGGGCGACACGCCGATGCGGCTGGGCGTCGAGACCGGGGTGATCCGGCCGGTCGGCGAGCCGAGCATGTACCTGGGCCTGACCTTCACCGAGCGCGCCGACGAGCCCTTCTTCAGCGAGGAGCACAGCAGCGGCTGGACCGCCAACATGACCTTCGGCGGCAACACCGCCGACGGCGCGGGCATCCCGGACTTCCACCGGGGCGTGTCCAAGGGCCGGGAGAACGAGGCCACGACCGGCGACTACGTCGAGTTCAACCGGCAGTTCACCCAGGACTCCTACACCTACCGCGGCCGGGTCTCCTACATCGTGGACGGCCCCGCGAACGGCACCGCCCTGCGGATCCGGTCCCACCAGGACTTCGAGGGGCTGCTGCCCAACGACTGGGCGGTGCTGGCCGCGCAGGAGTATCCGGCGCAGGTGGTGCACCCGCACGCGTTCGCCTTGCCGGACGACCAGGCGGCGCGGGACGTGCGGGTGGGGCAGATCGCCGCCGGACGGCGCGACCGCCCGGCCGACGAGACGATCCACCTGGTGGCCGACCTGAACGGCGGGACGGGGATCGACGCCTTCCGCCAAGCGGCGCGGCAGCTCGCGGTGGAACAGAACCGGACGGTCGACCTGGCGGTCGTGCACTACCGCGGCGACGTGGCGGACCATCTGGAGCACCACGTCTTCGAAGCCGACGAGCCCAGCCATCACGAGGCCGTGCGACGGGCCACCAAGCACGAGGACAAGTTGCGGAACGTGACGCAGCCCGCCGCGGATCTGGCGGTCGCTCAGCAGGCTCTCGCGAACGAGGACAGGCAGCCCCTCGACGAGAGAGCCCGAGCCTATGAGGCGTTGCGGCAGGATTTGGGGAACGATCCGCGGAGCGCCGACGAGTTGTACAGGGAATACCAGCAGGCCCGACAGGCCCGCGTCGACACGTGGCGGAGCAGTCGGGGCGGCGATGCCGCGCCGAACACGCCGGACACGCCGGACCGGACCCCGGCCGAGGAAGAGGCGGTGCAGGCGTATGACCGGGCACGCGCCGCCTACACACGTCGCGCCGACCTGATCGACGCGGTGGCGCAAAGGGAGCCGGCGGCCCGAGACGCCGAGCGGGCGATAGCGCAGCGCGAGCGAGACGTCGGCGCTGCGCAGGCCAGGCTCGACGACGTCCGGCGACCCGCTGACAGGGCCGCTGCCCGGGCTGACATGAGTCGTGCGGTCTCGGCGCAGCACGCCCAGAGCCTCGGGCAGGCCAGGACCGCCGACGCGGAGCATCGCAGCGACCTGAGCAACCTGGCCACTCCGGACCAAACGGTCCAGACGGCGTGGCAGCCGACGCCGTCCGGGTTCGCGCTGCCCAACGACAACGCCCGGTTCGCCGCGGCGCACACGCTGCCGGCGCATTCGGAGACCACGGTGGTGGCCGTGGACACGACCGTGGACGCGGGCGGGAACTACACGCTGCGCGGCCGGGTCATGACCCGCACCGAGCTCGCGACCGGGATCGTCGACCAGCTCCTGGCGGCGTCGGCGGAGACCCCGCTGCCGCGCCGGGTGGTGATCCACGGCGACGACAGCGCCGCGCTGGCCCAGGCCGTCAGCCTCGCGTACCAGCGCCATCCGGACGCCGCCACCCTGCCCCGGATCGACGTCATCGGGGTCCGCGGCACGATCGCGCAGGCGGAGGCCGGGGCGTCGTTCGTCGGCCGGCTCACGGCGACCGCGGACCGGCTGCCGCTGGTGAACCTCGACCCGGCGGGCTGGGTCGTGCACCGCGCGGGCTTGCCGAGACTCCTCGACGGTCGGCACCGGTACGCCGACTTGGCGGCGCTGCTCGCCGCGCTGGACGCCACCATCGTCGACTGACTGCGAACGCCGGTACCGACGCTGGTACCGATACGAATGCCGATAGCCATGCCCAGCACGAAGGCAGGAACCTGATGACCACCTCGGCCGAAGCCGGCGCGGACGCCGCCTCCACGATGGGCGGCGCGTGCCACACGATGCTGCTCCGCCTGGCCGGGCGCGCGCCCGACGGGCTGCTGACGCAGGCGCGCGCCTGGCTCGCCGACGGCGAGGTGGAGCTGCTGGCCCGCGCGGTCGCCTCCGGCGTCGCGGCGGCGGGGCTGACGCTCGCGCCCGACGACCTGGTGCTGCTGCGCTGGGTCCTGGAGGTGGCCGGTCTGGACGCGGCGCCGCTGGACCGGGTCGTGGTCGGGGAGGAGGCCGACACGCCGGTGGAGCACGCTTTCACGCCTGCGGCGCCGGAGGTGATGGAGCGGCTCGGGGCGGAGTTCGGGCCCTGTCTTGATGTGAGCTGGCTCGGCGGTGGGCGTCTGGGTTCTGATTCGGCCGATTCGGCTGGCACAGCTGGCACGGCTGGCACTGTTGGCACGGCTGGCCCAATTAGCCCGACTGGCTCGATTAGCCCGGCTGGCGCTGTTGGCTTGGCTGGCTTGGCTGGCGCTGTTGGCACGGCTGGCACTGTCAGCCCGGCTGGCACTGTCGGTCCGGCCCACCTCGCCGAGGTGGTCGACGACCGGGATCGGGCCGCCGTCGCGGCTGCGGCCGAGTTGCCCGGCACCGTGGCGTTGTGGCGAGCGTGGCGGCAGCCCGCGGACGGCGCGCCGTGGCCCGCTCCGCGCCGGGTGTACCTGCTGGCGGTGGCGGATCCGCAGTCCGCCTGGGCCACGACCGCCGAGCTTCAGCGGCGGCTGGCCGCGCACGGCGAGGTCGATCCGCAGGTGGAGGCGTTCGCCACGGACCAGTTCCTGCCCCCGTACCAGCGGACCGCGCGTTCGTCCTCCGCGCTGTTGTGGACCGCGGCGCCGAGCGTGCCGATCCGACTCGCCCCGGTCTACGACAAGGCCGACAACGACGCGGCGCCGGGCTTCGCCGCCGACCGGCCGCGGCTGGCGGACATCGACCGCGTCGTCGTCGCCGACCTGCT
The DNA here is from genome assembly GCF_015356825.1 of Catenulispora rubra. Lineage (GTDB taxonomy): Bacteria > Actinomycetota > Actinomycetes > Streptomycetales > Catenulisporaceae > Catenulispora > Catenulispora rubra. The sequence continues at coordinate 9,079 of NZ_JAACYW010000274.1, forward strand.
CGACGGCGGCACGGTGGTGCTGTCCACCACCGCGTACCTGGACGACGTCCTGAGCCCCGGTCGCCGGATCCCGGTGAACTTCCGCACCGACGGGTTCTGGGTCTGGAACGACGCCGCCGCCTACTACGCCCGCGAACACGGCATCGCGCCGGTCGCCGCGCTGCTGGACCACCTGCGGTCGGACCGGCCGCGCACCCGGCCGGACGCTGTCGCGCTCTTCCGGGCGACGGCGGCGCTCACGCAGCCCGAACCCGCGCAAGGCTGACTCCCGCCTCGCGCAACGGTCCCGGCAGTGTTTCTTCTCTTTCCGCAGCCCGACGTTCCCGGCCCGCCGGTTGAACCGCCGGACAACGCGCTGCGTAAATGCCCACCGACGGGCTAGAGAAAGGGGGAAGCGTGGAATTCAGCCTTGTCGACGAGCCGTGGATCCCCGTGCTCCGGGGTGGTGAGCGGGTGCGGGTGGGGATCCGGCAGGCGCTCTTGGAGGCCCGCTCGATCACCGACCTGGCGCCGGACGCGCCGATCCAGGAACCGGCGATCCTGCGGCAGGTCCTGCTCCCGGTGGTGTGGGCGGCGCTCGGGCCGTGCCGGGACGACGACGAGTGGGCCGTGCGGTTCGGCCAGGACGGCTTCACGGCGTCCGAGCAGCTCCGCATCGAGGCCTACCTGACGGCGCACCGTCCGAGGTTCGACCTGTTCAGCGCGGACACGCCGTTCGCCCAGACCCCCGGTCTGCGGGCGCTCAACGGCCGGACCAAGTCCGTCGCGCTGTTGATGGCCGACGTGCCGAGCGGCAACAACGTTCCGCTGTTCGCCGCCGCGACGGAGGCCACGCGCGTCGAGCTCACGCCGGCGCAGGCCGCGTGCTGGCTGGTGAGCACCCAGTGCTGGGACACCGCGGCCATCAAGACCGGGGCCGTCGGCGATGAGAAGGCCAAGGGCGGCAAGACCACCGGGAACCACACCGGTCCCCTGGGCCGCCTCGGCCTCGCGTATCCGGCCGGGCTGGACCTGTATCAGACCCTTGTGCTCAACTCCCCGGTCCTCGCCTCCGACTTCGTGGACGACGCCCCGGCCTGGGAGCTGCCGCCGCCGGACGCCGGGTGGGGAACGCGGCCGGTGAACGGGATCCTGGACCTGGTCACGTGGCCCGCACGGCGGATCCGGCTGTTCCCGGAGGCGAGCGGCGACGGCGTCCGGGTGGCGCGTGTGGTGGTGGCGGCCGGCGATCGGATGAAGGAGGTTCCGGACTTCGAGCCGCACACGTTGTGGCGGCACGGTGCCGGAGCCAAGGCTCGGCGGCCGCGGTGGCATCGGCCCGGCCAGCCCGCGTGGGAGGGTATGGCCGCGCTGCTCGCGGTCGGCGGCGCTGACGGTACTAGCGGTACTCACGGCACCCGCGACGAAACCCACGCCGACAACGCCCCGGCCCATACCGACAGCGCCCGAACCCGCGATGACAGTCCCCCGGCGCGCGGTAGCAGTCCCCCACCTCCCGACACCAGTCCCCATCCCCGCGGTGACAGCGCCCCGGCCGGCATCGACAGTGCCGGCACCCGCGATGCCACCGCCCGGGCCCGCGACGGGTTCACGACCAGCAGCCTGCTGACCCAACTCGCCCGCCTGCACGCGCACGGCGCCGTCGCCGCCGACTACCCGCTGCGCGTCCGTACGGTCGCCGTCGCGTACGGCGTCCAGTCCGCCATCATCGAAGACGTCGCCGCCGACCAGATCTCGATCCCCGTCGCCGCACTCGCCCCCGACGGCCGGGCCCGCGTCCACCTCCTGGAGGTCGCCGAGCAGGCCGAGCGGCTGGCGCGCGCCACCGACCGCCTGGCCGCCGACCTGCGGCGCGCGTCCGGCGGCGAGCCGGTGCCGTGGGAGAACGGCGAGCACGCCGGTGAGCGGCTGCTCTACGAGCTGGATCCCCTGGTCCGCAGGGTCCTGACAGGCTTGCAGCACCACACCGCGGACCAGCAGTCCGTCTCCGTCGGCATCGCGACGTGGCAGCAGGCCGCGCGCGCCACGACGCTGCGCGTCGGCACCCAGCTGCTGCACGCGACGCCGCCCCGGACCTTCGGCGGCCGCGAGGTCGGCGGACGGCGGTACCGGGGCGCCACTGCCGAGGCCGCGTTCCGTCGCGAGATCAACCGGACCCTGCCGTTGGCCGCCCCGAGCGCCGCCGCCCCGGAAGTCAGCGTCGGTGTCAGTGTCAGTGTCAGTGTCAGTCTTAGCGTCAGCGCCGGCGCCGGACAGGGGGCGGTGTGAATGGCCTCGCTCGAACACCGCGATCGCTGGTTCTGGGAAAGCTTCCACCCCCGCAGCGCTGACGCCGGCGCCACACTCGCCGCGTTGCGCAGAGGGGTGAACAGAATCCCCGGCGACGTCCCGGAAATCTGGCCGCACCATCGGGTGGTCCTTCCCGAACACACGTGGACCCACGACGCGCCACCGCCGGCACTGGCCGCTGAGCACGCCGCGTTGGTGACCTTCGCCATCCACCAGCAGTCCCAGCCGATGTCGATGCACCGGCCCGGGGTCCCGCTGGGCCGGGCGTTGCTGGCGCTGCGGAAGGACGGCAAGTACTCCGAAGCCGCCGTCGATCGGCGGGTCAACGCCATGGCCACCGCCACTGATGTCAAAGAGCTGACCGAGCATCTGCGTCGCCTGGTCAGCCAGCTGCGCGGCATCCGCCGGCCACTGGACTACACCGGCCTGGTCCAGGACCTGTTCGACTGGCACTACCCGCAGCGTCGCTCATACGTCCGACGCGCGTGGGGCAGCCAGTACTACCTGTGGTCCAGCGCCGACACCACCACCGAAGCCACGACGGAGGCCCCCGAATGACGCCGCCGATGTACCTGGACCTCCACATCCTGCAGACCATCCCGCCGGCCAACGTGAACCGCGACGACGCGGGCAGCCCGAAGAGCGCGGTCTACGGCGGCGTCCGGCGCAGCCGCGTGTCCTCGCAGGCATGGAAGCGCGCGACGCGGCAAGCCTTCGCCGTGCACCTGCCCGAGGCCGAACGCGCCACCAGGACCAAGAAGATCGAGTCCTTACTCGCCGCACGCCTGAAGGCCCGCTTCGCCCTGGACGCCCCGGTCGCAGCACGCCTCGCCGAGGCGATGCTCGCGCCGCTGGGCATCAAGGCCGGCAAGAAGGAGGCCGAGACCAGCTATCTGCTGTTCTTCGGCTACCGGCAGCTGGAAGCCGTGGTCGATCTGGTCGCCGAGGACATCGACGCTCTCATCAAGCTGGAAGGGACCGACTTGGCGGCGGCCGTGGGAGGGCTGCCGGTCAAAGCGTGTCTGGGCACTGGCCATCCGCTCGACGTGGGACTGTTCGGGCGGATGGTGGCCAACCTGTCGGAGTTGAACGTGGACGCCGCAGTGCAGGTGGCGCACGCGTTGTCCACGCACGGCGTCGAAGTCGAATTCGACTACTTCACCGCCGTCGACGACGAGAACACCGCCGAACAGGCCGGCGCGGGGATGATCGGCACGATCGAGTTCAACTCCGCCACGCTCTACCGCTACGCGACCGTCGGCCTGCACCAGCTGCACGCCAACCTTACCGACCCCGGCGCGGCCGTGCAGGCGCTGGACCTGTTCGTCGACGCCTTCTGCCGCTCGGTGCCCGGCGGGCATCAGAGCACGTTCGCGCATCGGACGCTGCCGCACCTGGTCGTCGCGGTGCTGCGGGACGACCAGCCGATCAACCTGGTCGGCGCGTTCGAGCGTCCGGTGGCCGCCGACGCGGGCATCGCCGAGGCGTCGATGCGCCGGCTGGCCGCCGAGCACCACGCGGTCACCGTGACCTGGGGCGGCACGCCGCGCCTGCTGGTCGCCTCGGGGCACGCCAGCGAACCGGCGACCGCCGCGAGCCTCACCGAGGCGTTCGGCGCGCTCGTGCCGTTCGCCGAGATGTGCGAGGCGGTTCAGCGCGCGGCCGCCGCTTGGTACGGGGAAGTCCTGGTATGAGCACAGACGATTCGGTGCTGTCCCCTGACGATTCGGTGTTGTTACTCCGGCTGGCCGGACCGTTGCAGTCGTGGGGCGCGAGCAGTCAGTACAACCGCCGCGACACGGCGAACGCCCCCACGAAATCCGGCGTTCTCGGGTTGCTCGCCGCCGCGCTGGGGCGCCATCGTGGGGACGACATCAGCGATCTGTTGCGCCTGCGCCTGGGAGTTCGTACGGACCAGCCCGGCAGCCTGCTGCGCGACTACCACACCGTCAGCGACTACCGGGGCGTACCGCTGTTGTCGGCGGCCACGAACCACGCAGGGTTGCAGAAGGCGACCTCGCCGAAGAAGAGCATCCATGTGACGACCCGGTACTACCTCCAGGACGCGGTGTTCGTCGTCGCCGTCGCCGGTAGCGCGCAGACCGTTGAAATGCTTCGGTCGGCGGTCCGAGCGCCGGTGTTTCCGCTGGCGCTCGGACGGCGCAGCTGCGTTCCGGTCGGGCCGTTGGTGATCGGCACCTGTCGCGGCGGGTTGCTCGCGGCGTTGGCCGACACCCCTTGGCAGGCCGGGGAGCTGGCGCTGCGACGCCATCGCGGCTCCTCCATCCGGCTGCCGGTGACCGTCGACGACGACCCGTCCTCGTCGGCCGAGATGCCCGGCGATTCAGTCGGCCGCATCCGAGACGTCCCCGTCAGCTTCGATCCGCGGCGGCGCGGCTTCACCGAACGCGCGGTCCGCCACGGCTGGGTCACGGTGGCGACCGGCGTCGAGGACGCCGAGCCGGCCGGACCCGCGAGCCGACCCGACCACGATCCCTTCGCACTGATCGATTGGTAGCCATGCCGTACCTGTCGAAGATCCTCATCAATCCGCGCCGCCGCGACGGTCAGGCGCTGCTCAGCAACCCGCACGTCGCGCACGGGATGATCATGGCGGGTCTGCCCGATCCCGCCGCCGACCGCCCGCTGTGGCGGATCGACGCCGACAACCCCGCGCGGCCCCAATTGTTGGCCCTCACCGGCAGCCGTCCGGACTGGACGCACATCACCGAGCAGGCCGGCTGGCCCGACTCCGACGCCGAGCAGGTGGTGGTGCGCGACTACGCGCCGCTGCTCGACCGGCTGGAGAACGGGAGGCGCTACGCGTTCCGGCTCACCGCGAGCCCGACGCAGTCGCTGAAGAACCCGCTGAAGCCGAGCGCGGCGCAGAAGGCCGTGGCGGAGGCGCAGAACGGGCGCCATCGGGGGCATCGCGTGGCGCACCGGACCCTGGCGCAGCAGCTCGGGTGGTTCCTCCAGCGCACGGAGCGGTGGGGATTCACGATCGCCGAGACGGAGGTCGGGTCGTCGATCGCTGCGACGGAGACTGGCCCGTCGCCATCCGAGGCGCCAGAGACGCCCCGCAACATCCGGATCGCCAGCAGAGAGATACGGCGCTTCCAGAAGACGGCCGGCGGGCCGACCATCACCGTGTCCGTCGCGACCTTCGAGGGCGTGCTCGTCGTCACCGACGCCGAGAGCCTGCGCGCCACTTTGACGGCGGGAATCGGCCCGGCGAAGGCGTACGGGTGTGGCCTGTTGACGCTGGCTCCGGTAACTTGATGAAACGGCCCCGCACCCGCGGGGATCGTCCCTGGACCAGAGGGACGCTGACGCCGGTGCCTGCACAGACTCCGCACCTCCGCGGAGATCTCCCCCGGGTACGCTGAAGTCAGTATTCTGCTGAAGACCCGTCCCCGCACCAGCGGGGATCCCCCGCTCACCGACACCGCATGAGCGATCGTTCCCGCACTGGCGGGCATCATCCATTGGCACGCTCAAGCCGACAGTAGGCGGTCGGGATCCGTCCCCGCACGCGCGGGGATCCCCCACGCTAGACCTTGGCCGGCGAGCTGGGCGCCGAGTCGGCTCCGCACTGGCGGAGGTTTCGTCGGCTATTGCTTGCTCTGCTGACGTTTTGGCGCTCCTGCTTTATGTGTGGGTGCGGGTGATTGGTGTCGGGTGAGTGTGGTGGGTGCGGTTGGGTTGTGGTTTTTAGAAGCTTTTTACGGCTTCGCACATGGTTGGATGGCCTCGCGGGGAACGCAGTTCGGTTGTGCGGGACAGGTTGCGCTGGCGGCTGGCCGGTGTCGCTGTGCACGACCGCGCGCCGGTCCGAGTCACTGCGCACAGGTCGTGCGGGCGGGTGGCGGCCGCGTGTGGTGGGTGCCTGAAGTCAAAAACAGGGCCTCCGGCGGCGCCTGCGCGGCGAGCGGCCTCGCTCCGGGGGTGGGGGCCGCGTAGTCTGCCGCCGGATGCTGCTTGTGGTCGCCTTCGTCCCGGGTTCCCCGTCACGTCGTCGCCTGACGGAAGCAGACCGGTCCGGTGGTATCAAGTCGGATCGCTGTCGCTGTGGCAGGGTTCCGTGCGACTTGACACCACCGGCCCGGTCCAAGATCGGGTAGTTAAGGGTTTGTGGCCGGTGTCAAGGCTTGTTGTGGGGTGATGGTGTAGGTGCCGGGTGCGGTTTTGGTGATGTGGCCGCGGTGGGCGGCGGTGTTGAGGGCGACGCC
>NZ_JAACYW010000275.1 GCF_015356825.1 Catenulispora rubra
CGCGACCCCCATCCCTCCGAGCCGAGGCCGCTCGCCGCGCAGGCGCCGCCGGAGGCGCCCTTGAACACGAACACCACCGCCCGCCAACACCACACCCGCCACCACCCGAGCCGGCGCGCGGTCGTGCACAGCGACACCGGCCAGCCGCCAACGCCGGCCGCGTGGCACAACCGAACTGCGCCACCCCGCGAGGCCATCCAACCATGCGCGAAGCCGTAAAAAGCTTCTAAAAACCACAAACCAACCGCACCCGCCACCCACACCCAGGTCAACAGCGCCTCAAATCACCGTCGCGGCCTGACGGCTAGCGCGTGGACTCCCGACCGGGAAGAAACCGCACCGTCAGCAAAGCCCCAACAAAAGCAACCCCAGCGCCGATCCAAGCAGCAGTCTGCGTCCCGTCGAGGAACGCGGCGCGCGCCGTCGCGGCGAAGTCGGCGCCGAGTGGCCCGCCGACCTTGTCCGCGGCCTCGATCGCGCCGCTGATCGACTCGGTGGCGACCTTGCGCAGCTCGGCGGGGAGTGACCGGACGGCTGAGGTCAGGCCTGCGGCGAAGCCCGCTGCGTAGACGCTGCCCATGACCGCGACGCCGAGGGTGCCGCCGAGTTCGATCGAGGTCTCGTCGACCGCCGCGGCGGAGCCCGCCTGGTCCTCCGAGACCGAGCTCATGATCGACTCGCTGGCGGCGATGCCCGCGGCCACCAGGCCCAGCGTCAGGACGCCGAGGCCGGCCAGGACCAGCGGCTCGTTGTTCCGCCAGCCGACTGTGGAGAACACGAGCATGCCGAGGGTGGTCACGGCCAGGCCGCCGGCGACGACGTCGCGCGTGCCGAACCGGTGGACGAGCGGTTCCGCGGCCGCCGCGGACAGGCCCGCGGCCACCGCCATCGGCGTCAGCCGCAGCGCCGAGCCGACCGGGCTGTGGCCCTGGACCGTCTGCATGTACAACGTCAGCAGGAACGCCGTGCCCATGAGCGCGAAGTACGCGATCGTCACCGCCATGCTCGCCGCCCAGAACCGCGGGTTGTGGAACAGCGTCAGGTCGAGCATCGGGTACGCGGTCCGGCGCTCCCACCACAGGAACAGCACGAACCCCGCCGCGCCGCCGGCGAGCGTCCCCAGCGTCCGGGCGCTAAGCCAGCCCGCGTGCGGAGCCTGGATCACCGCGTAGACCAGCGCGGTCGTCGAGGCCGCGCCGAGCACCATCCCCAGCGGGTCCAATGGACGCTTGCCCGCCGCGCGCGATTCCGGGACCACCAGCGCGACGGCCAGCAGCGAGCCCGCGACCAGCGGCACATTCATCCAGAACAGCGACGGCCAGCCCCAGACCTCCACCAGCACGCCGCCGGCGATCGGCCCGAGCATGACGCCCGCGCTGACCACGCCAGTCCACACCGCCATCGCCTTGACCATCTCCTCGGGCGGGAAGACGCTCCGGACGATCGACAGCGTGGCGGGCATGATCATCGCCCCGGCCGCGCCCAGCACCGCGCGCACCGCGATGAGCTGCCACGGCGCGTGGCACAGGGCGCCGCCCGCCGAGGCCACGCCGTACAGGACCAGCCCGGCCACCAGCAGCCGCCGGCGGCCGAAGCGGTCGGCCAGCGAGCCCATGGTGATCATGAGCGCGGCCAGCGCCAGCACGTACGTCTCGGTGATCCACTGGAGCTGGCTGGTCGTCGCCTGCATCGCCACGCCGATGCTCGGCAGCCCGATGTTCAGGGCCAGCGTGCCGATGTTGACCGTGCACAGCGCGACGCTCAGGGCCATGAGAATGTGCCAGCGGCGCGGGTGCATGCGACCAGTCTTGATCAAGGACGGCGACTATGCCAACCAGGTTGACGCGCCGCGACAGCCTGCGACAGCTCGCGACGGCCTGCGACGGCTCACGACGCCCCGCTGCGCCCCACGCCAGCCGCCGACCCGAACCGGTAAGAGCTATTTCGGACGCGCTCGGCGCATCAGGCCGGGCATCATGGGCGGATGTCCCACTCTGCCGCAGCCGATCTACTCGCCGTGCTCGATCCCCTCGACTACCCGACGCGCTCACGCCGCCTCGGCACCGAGACCGCCCGGCTCGCTGCGAATCCCGCCGCGCTGGACGCCGTCCTGGACGCGTTCGCGGCCGGCGGCGCCTACGAACGCGAACTCGGCCTGAAGATGGCCATGGCCGCGCACCGGTCGGACCGGGTGATCGCCGCGCTGCACGACCCGCTGCACCGCATCAGGGCGCTGGCCCTCTACGCGTGCGTCGCGCGCCCCGACGCCGAGGCCGACGCGGCGATCCTGGGCACCGTCGACGACGCCTCGCTGCACTGGCGGCGCACCGTCGTCCGCCTGGTCGGCGCGGCCAAGCGGACCGACCTGGCCGACCGGCTCGCCGAGTCCTACCGCGACCGGCTCGGCGACGCCGACACGGCCAAGCTGCTGCCGGTGTGCTCGGCCAAGGTCGCCGAGCAGCTGCTGCCCGACCTGGCCCACGAGCTGCGCGCCTGGTCCCGGTTCGGCACCCGACATCCCACCCTGATGCTGGACTACGCCCGGCGCGAGCTGGCAACGGTTCCGTCCGGGGCGCGAGCCGTGTGGTGGAACCTGTTCGGCGAGGGCCTGGTCGCCGCCGCCGAGCAGCACCCGGACCAGGTGCTGGACCTGTTGGAGGAATTCCCGCTGCCGCAAGGGCTTCCGTACCAGTTCCTGCACCAGATCGGCCTTCTGACGCGCGCCGACGAGACCCGCACGCTGCGGTTGCTGACGGTGGCCGACGGCGGGCTCGTCGGACGCTGGCGGAGCCTGTCGCGCACCACCCGCAAGCGGCTGGCCAGTTCGGGGCGGCCGGAGGTCGCCGTGGTCGGCCGCGCGGTCGCCGACCAGCCGGCGGCGACCGCCGACCTGCTGCGCAGCCTCCCGCCGGTCGCCCGGTCGGAGTTCTACGACGTCGTCACCGCCGACCGGGAACAGGACACGGCGATCCTGGACCCGGCCGTTCTGGACGCGCTGCCCCGACGGCGGCGGCACGCCGAGGCCCGGCGGATGCTCGGGCTGGCCGCGTACACCGACCGGCCGGACGAGCGGCTGGTCGTCGTGGCGCGGCTGCCGTGGGACGAGGCGCGGGCGGAGCTGCGTACGGCTGTGCGCCGCGCCGACGCCGAGGAGCGTGCGGAGGCGTATCCGCTGCTCGTGGACTGCGCCGCCGCCGAGGACCATCCGCCGACGATCACCTCGCTGCTCACCGAGGACCTGCTCCGGCTGCGCAACGAGCAGGACCCGGTGCGGCAGGCCGCGCTGACGGCGCTCGCGGCGGTCCCGGCCCGGCTGTTCGAGGACACGGCGGCGGTGGCCGACGTGCTGCGGAGCCTGGCCACCGATGCGATCGAGGCTCGCGACTTCTCCTGGTACACCCGCGAGGCGCTGCGGCGGTTGGCGTGCCGGGTGTTGGCGCATCAGGCTACGGACAGCCGCGGTTCTGGCTCTGACTCTGGTTCCGGCTCCGGCTCCGGTTCAGATTCCGGCTCGGGCCTGCTGCTGGCATGGTCGCTGGCGACGTTCGACCGGCTGGCCGGCTCGACCGGCTACTTCGTGCTGGACCGGATGGACCGGGACCTGCGCCGAGGTCAGGAACTGGCGGTCTACCGGACGCTGCAACCGTGGATCCAGCGCGGCATCGAGCGCAGGGATCACCGCCTCGTCCTGGCGCTGGCCGAGTCCCTCGGCGACCGCGCCAGGTCGATCCCGGGCCTCCAGGACGGGCTCGCGCACGCCATCTGGCACGGTACGGTCGCCACCGCGCAGTCGGCGATCGACCTGTGGCTGGACGATCCGGCGCACCGGGACACCCGGGTCGGCCAGGTCGTCGCCTGGGATCCGACCGCGGTGGCGATCCCCCGGGTCTGCCGGCTGCTGTCCCTGCGCCGGACGGACCTGCTGGACCCGTACCTCACCGCGAAGAAGCCGATCAAGGGCAGGTTCATCGCGAAGGGCGTCATCTGGGTGCCGCCGTTCCGACCGTCCCGCCGGTGGCTGCCGCGCCAGCTGGCGGCCTACGCCGGGCAGCTCGCGAAGATCGCCGCGGACCCCGGGGCGCGGATCGACATGCGCGTCGGCGCGATCAACGGCCTCGGCGCGCTGCCCGGCGAGGGCCAGCGGGAGGTGCGGCGCTACCTGGACTCGAGCGAGGTCCCACTCGTCGAGGCGGCGCTGCGGATGCTGTCCCGCGGCCAGGATCCGGTGGCCGACCTGCCGGTCCTGCTCGGCTACGCGGACGGCGACCGGGCCCGGGTGGCCGTCTACGCGGCCGGCCGGGCGGCCCGCTTCGCCCGGCCCTCGGCCGCCGGACCGGTCCTGGCCTCGGTCGCGCTGTCGCCGACGGCGAAGGTCACCAGCCGCAAGGAAGCGCTGCGGATCGCGGCGGACATCGAGATCCCCGGCCTGGTCGACCTGCTCGTCACGGTGTGGCGCGCGCCCGGACAGCATCGCGACGTCAAGGCCGCGGCCGTGCTGCGGCTGGCCGCCCGGATGAACGACGACCGGGTGCGAGCGCTGCTGCGCGAGGCCGTCGGCGACGACGCGGCGATCGCCACGCAGCTGCTGCGCATGGATCCGCTGCACCTTCCCGAGCGCCACCGTGCCGCCTACGGCGACCTCATCGCCGCGGCCTGCGACGCCGACGACCCCAAGGTCGCCGGGGCGGCGCTGGCGGTCGCGCCGCGGTGGTACCGGTGGAACGAGGCCGCCGCGACCGCCGTGTGTGCGGCCATGACCGATCTCGGCCGGCGCGGCGGCCGGGCCGCCCCGCCGACGGCGTTGTTCGCGCTGCTCACCGAGGGGATGCCGATGCCGCGGTATCGGGCGGTGCTGGAGGCTTTGCTCGACGCCGATGCGCGGGAGGACCAGGAGGAGATTCAGGGCGATGCCCAGGGCGGTGGGGGTGATGAGCGGGACCGACCCGCCCGTCGGCGCCTGGTTCTGATCGCACAGGCGGCGATCACGCTGCGGACCCGCGATCGGGCCGATCACCGCGCACTGCTCGCGGGCACCGCACAGACGTTGACCGGACATCCCGGTTATACGCGGCTGGCGTCGACGCTGCGCGCGAGCGCCGTGGATCTCGGCGCCACGGCCGAGGAGGTGACCGGCGAACTGCTGGAGATCGCCGCCAGCCTGTCAGGACGTTGTGACGCGGCGGGGCAGGTGGGCGTCTGTCTGGCCGACATGGTCGGGCCGAGCATGCCATGGAATCCGGCCGCGGTGCTCACCGCTATCAGAGCACTGATCGCGCGCGACGATCCGGACGCCGGGCAGATCGCCGTGCGGCTGGTCGGCGCGGTCGGCACTGCGCTGCGCTGGCCGGAGGGGTGCCGGTCGGCTGTCAGGGCTCTGCGTCGGCACTCGGCGCCGGCCGTGGTGGAGGCGGCGCTGGACTTGGATATCGGCGCGGCTGCTGCGGTCTAGGGCATCGCCGACAGCGAGCGATCAGGCCGCTGCGATGTAGCCGGCCGGTCGCGGAAAAGCGAGCGATCAGGCCGGACCGGATCCGGTGACGATCGCGAACGCGTCGGTGATGGACGCGGCGATGCGGGTCGGCCGCATCGCCGCCTCGCGCGGCAGATCGGCATCCGCGTCGTTCTCGGAGATCCAGATGGTCCGGAGCCCGGCCGCCGCTCCCCCGGCGACGTCCTTGTCGAGCCGGTCGCCGACCATCCAGCCGTGCGGCCCCAGGTCCACGCCGAGCTCGGCGGCCGCGAGCTCGAAGATGCGCCGGTCCGGCTTGCGGTGGCCGGCGGCCTCGGAGTCGACGACCACGTCGACGTGCTGCCGCAGGCCGACGCTGTCGACCTTGGCCTGCTGGACCAGGGTGGACCCGTTGGTGACGACGCCGAGCAGCCAGCCCGCCGCGCGCAGCTCCGCCAGGCCGTGCCGCACTGCCGGGTCGAGGACGAACTTGCCCGGGTAGACGGCGGCGACGTGCGCCATCAGCTGCTCGTCCGGCGCGGTTATGCCGTAACGCTCGCGGGCGTCCGCGACGAACGCCGGCCAGTTCGCGGCGGCGTCCACGCGCTCGAACACGTCGGACGCCGCGTCCTCGACGCCGGCGACATACTCGGCAGTGACGTATTCCGCGGCGAAGTCCACGGACCAGGCGCGCAGGGCTGTCCGCGCGTCCACGAGGGTGTCGTCGAGGTCGAAGAAGGCGAAGCGCATGCGGTGATCATACGGACGGCGATTTCACTGCGGAGATAGCGAGCACCGCGTTGATGGCCGCGCGAACCTGCTCGGCGACCGCTTCGGGCGTGGAGGCGTCGAGTTTGCCGTCGAGGAACAGGAATGCGAGCCCGTGCACCAGCGCCCACACCGCGGTCGAGAGCGGTGCGGGGTCGGCGTCAGGGAAGACCGCGTGGACGATCGCTTGCAGGTACTCCGACACGGCAGCCGCCGCCGCGACACGCTCCTCGTTGGTGGGATCACAGGGCTCTGCGAACATGGCACGGAACAGCGCCGGGCGCTCCAGGGCGAAGCGGACGTAGGCGACGGCGAGTTCGGTGAGGTCCTGCGGCGTCGCGGGCGCCGGGTTCGCCGCGATCAGCTGTTCGCCGAGTTCGCGGTAGCCCTCGGCGGCGACGGCGGAGACAAGCTGCTCGCGCACCGCGAAGTGCCGGTAGGGGGCGGTCGCGGACACGCCGGCACGGCGCGCCACCGCCCGGAGCGACAGGCTGGCGCTGCCGTCCTCCTCCAGTAGCTCCCGCGCGGCGCGCACGCAGGCGGCACGCAGGTCGCCGTGGTGGTAGGGGACCTCGACGCGTGACATGAGACACCTCTTCCATGTTTGCGGTGCTCACATTCGTCGGCCTAATGTGAGCACTGCATACATTGTAGTCGCCACCGGAACGGAACAGTCGTGAAAGCAGTAGTGATCAAGGAATTCGGCGGCCCGGAGATGCTGGAATGGACCGAGGTCGACGATCCGGCGCCGGCCGCCGACGAGGTCGTCATCGACGTCGTCGCCAGCGCTCTGAACCGCGCCGACGTGGCGCAGCGCTACGGGCTGTACCCGCTGCCGCCGGGGACCTCGCCGTATCCGGGGCTGGAGGTGTCCGGCCGGATCAGCGCCGTCGGCGACGGCGTCACCGGCTGGGAGGTGGGCCAGGAGGTCTGCGCGCTGCTGGCCGGCGGCGGTTACGCGCAGCAGGTCGCCGTTCCCGCAGGGCAGGTGCTGACCGTTCCTCGGGGCGTCAGCCTGACCGAGGCCGCGGCGCTGCCGGAGGCCACCGCGACGGTGTGGTCCAACCTGGTGCCGGCCGCCGGGCTGCAGGCCGGCGAGACGCTGCTGGTCCACGGCGGCGGCGGGGGCATCGGGACGACGGCCATCCAGATCGGCAAGGCGCTCGGGGCTCGGGTCGTCACCACGGTCGGCGGCCCCGAGAAGGCGGCCCTGGCGCGGGAGCTGGGCGCCGACCAGGCGATCGACTACCGCAGCGAGGACTTCGCCGAGCACGGGCCCTACGACGTCATCCTCGACGTCATCGGCGGGGCGTACCTCGACCGCAACATCCGCTCGCTCGCCACCGACGGACGGCTGATCGTCATCGGCCTGCAGGACGGGCTGGAGGCGTCGCTCAACCTCGTCGAGGTGCTGTACAAGCGGCTGTCCGTGATCGGCACGACGCTGCGCAGCCGGTCCAAGGCGCAGAAGGCCGAGATCATCGCCGACGTGCAGAAGCACGTGTGGCCGATGGTCGAGAGCGGCGCCGTGAAGGTGGTCGTCGACCGGACGCTGCCGATGTCCGAGGCCGCCGAGGGCCACCGGCTGATGGAGACCGGCGGGCACACCGGGAAGATCATCCTGGTCAACGACTGACGGTGGCACGGCTGGCACCGCCTGCACGACTGGCACGGCTGGCACGGCCGCGGCGTTCCTCGTCCGGCGCCGTCGTGCCGTGTCGGCCGACGCAGGGACGCCTCCGACCGAGTAGCTTGTCGTGGTCCGTCAGACGGCAGGCGAGGCGGGAGGTGGCTGTGTCAGCTCGCGACGATGCGCTCCAACAGCTCCAGCGATGGCTTCAAGAGGCCCGCTCAGCGCCTGCGCGGATCCTCGATGCGGAGGCGTTGCGGGCGGCGGAGGCTCTGCAGACGGCGACAGGGCCATATCCGGACGCCACTGCGACGATCGCGCTCGGTCGGTATCGGTGGGCGTGCGCGAACGCCGTCGGTGCGGGACGTGCGCGGGATGGTCGGAGCGCCGAGGGTGAGACGGCCGAGGCGGTGCGGATGTTCTCGCGCATCTATGGGCTTCTGGCGGGGGTCGTTCCGGAGGAGTTGCGGGAGAGGGTCCTTACGCGACTACAGACAGAGCCCATCGCAGACGCTGATCCGCTCGGACTTGCGGCGCGTGCTACGGCCCTGATCGCCGAGTCCGAGCGCAGCACCGATACGCGGCCGCTTCTGGACGCGCTGGTTTTGGTGGAAGCGGCGCTGAGGGTTGTCCCGTCCGGGCATCCGGATCGCCACCTGCACGCGGGGCTCGGCTGCGACATCAGCAAGGCGCTCTATGTCCGCACCAATGCGGTGACGCACCTCAACGAGGCGATCCGGTACGTGCGGGAAGTCCTGAGAGAGATTCCGCGTACGCACGTCTCTTATGCGGGCTATCTCACCGTGCTCGGCTCACTGTTGCGATCGCGCTTTCAGGCCACGAACGATATGAGTGCGCTGGAGGAGTCTCTGAAGACCTGCCGCGACGCGGTAGCGATGACTCGGCCCGATGACGCGGAGCGCGCCGAGCGGATCAACATACTGGCCAGGGTTCTCAAGTTCATGTACATACGCACCGACGAGCGGTCGTATAACGACGAGAGACTGGCGCTCCTTAGAGAGTCCGTCTCCGTGTCGCCGCCGGGACACCCGAACAGGGCTACGAGCGTGGCCGCCCTGGGCGAAGCCCTGGCGGAGATGGCGGAGGCGACCGGTGATGTGGATCGGTTGGACGAGGCTCTTGAGTATCTGCGCGAGGCCGCCGAGGCCGATTCCCTACACGTTTCCCAGCTCGGGACGTTTCTGCGTGTGCGATACGACCTGACCCGAGACTTGCATGCGCTTGAGGAGTCCATCGAGACCCTTCGTATAGCGATTGCCGCGAACCGGCCCGACCACGGCGCTCCCCATGTTCACCTCGATCAGCTCGCCGCGTCGTTACAGGCCCTCTATGAACGCACCGAAGACCTCGGCGTGCTGGAGGAGTCGATTCGCATTAGTCGGCAGGTGCTGATGATGACGCCGCCGAGGCTGCTCAATCGCCCGCGCTACCTCAGTACTCTCGCGCGGCGGCTTCAGCAGCTCTATCTGCGCACCAGGGATGTGCGCGTACTGAACGAAGCGATCGAGTCCGTCCAGGAGGCGATCGAGACGGGTACCGAGCCGATCGCCTATGCGCACCGGCTGGCGATCCTCGGCAGCTTGTACCGCCTGCGTTACCTGCACACCAAGGATGAGAGTGAGCTCGTTAAGGCGGTCGAGGTACTGCGGGAGAGCGTGGCCGCCATTCCGGCAGACCATCCGACCCGCCAGGAGTGCATCGGCGAGCTTGGGCTGACGCTGCAGGGGCTCTCCATGGTCAGGT
The DNA here is from genome assembly GCF_015356825.1 of Catenulispora rubra. GTDB lineage: Bacteria > Actinomycetota > Actinomycetes > Streptomycetales > Catenulisporaceae > Catenulispora > Catenulispora rubra. The sequence continues at coordinate 9,612 of NZ_JAACYW010000275.1, forward strand.
CGGATACGGAACTCCTAAAGGAGGCTCGGGACTACAGCCAGGAGATTGCCGACTCGACCATGGTGCCGCTGGATATGCGAGTCCGGAGCTCTATGCATCTGGCTTCCATCTCCGAACGGCTTGAAGACGGGGAGGCCGCTCTCGCAGCCATCGAGCGGGCTGTGGAGTTGGCGGAGGTTCTCACGCTGGACGGGGTCACGGAAGCCGACCGTGCGCATCGGTTGGGGGAACTCGCGGATCTGCCCGGGCAGGCGGCGAGCGCCGCGCTGTTGGCCGGGCAGCCGTCGCGGGCTGTGGAGCTGCTTGAGCGCACGCGTGGCGTGCTCGCGGCCGACACGCTGAATCAGCGCAGCGGTGAGGTGGAGCGGCTGCGGACGGCGGCGCCGGGGTGGGCTGCGGATTTGGCGAAGGTGCGGACGCGGCTGAGTTCGCCGACGCTTGCGCGGGCGGCGTATCGGGATCTCGGCGTGTTGCTCGAACGGATCAGAGGGGTTCCGGGGTTCGAGGACTTTCAGCGTCCGCCACGGATCGAGCAGCTTTCGCGGCTGGCGGGCAGTGGGCCGGTGGTGCTGATCAGCGCTGGGTTGTTCCGCTCGGATGCGCTGATCCTGACCGGCCGCGAGAACGACAACGGCGGCGATCCGGTGGAGTTGGTTCCGCTCCCGGAGCTCGATCGCGTGGAGGCGGCCAGGCAGGCGGAGCGGCTTGCCAGGGCCGGACGTGCGGCGCTGCGCGATCTGTCCCCTGAGATGCATCGGGTGGAGGTTCGGGACGAAGTGGTCGATGTCCTGGCGTGGTTGTGGGAGGTCGCGGCGGCACCTGTGCTGGATCACCTTGGCTTCACCGAGGCGCCGGCGGAAGGGCAGGAGTGGCCGCGGCTGTGGTGGTGCCCGGCGCATGTGTTGTCGTTCCTGCCGTTCCACGCCGCCGGCCGGTACCAGCCGGCTGCCCCGGTTGTCTCGGCTGCCCCGGCCGATCGCGACCAGGAGTCGCCGGGGCCTTCCGCGCCGCCCGCGCTGTCCGTGCTGTCCGTGCTGGACCGCGTCGTGTCGTCGTACACGACGACAGTCGGCGCGCTCGCTCAGCGGGAGCGGCCTCGGCACAGCATTCCGGCGACGCTGATCGTCCCGGTGCCCGACACGCCCGGCGCGCCGCTGCCCGGCGTCGTCACCGAGACACAGGCGCTGCTGCGGATGGTCCCGGACGCCAGGCCGCTGCTACGGCCGTCGCGGGCCGACGTGCTCGAAGCGCTGCCCGGCTACCAGATCGCGCACTTCGCGTGCCACGGCCACGCGGACCGGACCGATCCGGCGCGCAGCCACCTCATCCTGACCGACCACGCCGACGCGCCGCTGACCCTGGACGACATCAGCCACCTGAATCTGAGCGCTGATCTGGCCTACCTGTCGGCCTGCAGCACCGGGGTCGCCCCGGTGCGGCTGTCCGACCAGTTCCTGCACTTCACCGGCGCGTTCCAGCTGGCCGGCTACCGGCACGTGATCGGGACGCTGTGGTCGGTCGACGACCAGGTCGCCGCCGAACTCGCGACCGACTTCTACGACCGCCTGACCGGCGGCGGGACCTTTCCGCCACGGACCGAGCTGAGCGCCTGCGCGCTGCACGACTCGATCCGCGCCCTTCGCGCCCGGTACCCGGACAACCCGGCGCTGTGGGCCGCGCATACGCATACCGGGGCGTAGTAGCCGGCCTAGTAGCCGCCTAGCCGTTCTTGGGCATCGAGGGACCCAACAACGCTCCGACCTCCCCCAGGAATCGGGTGTCGCCCATCGGTCCCATGCTGAGGGTCGGCTCTTGGTGAGAACCCACGGTCACATCCACCCCGAAGCACAGGATCGAGACTTCGGCGGTGGGTTGAGCGGCCTTCGAGTCCTGGAAGTCCAGCTGGTAGGCCGGCCCCATCGTGGATGTGCACGGAACCGCGATGTTCTGGTCCGACGCCACCGGCAGGGCATTGATCATCGCGGCCAGCCGGGCGATGACTTGCTTGTCCGTGACGGCATAGGTCAGCTCGTAACCGGGGCCGCGTGAAGCCTGATCGGGCAGGTTGTAGTGCTGGACGACGCTCAGGTACGCGGTCGCCGGAACGGGGACGCGATCGTTGTTTCCTTTACCGGCGGCACTGCTGGTGCCACCTGTACTGCCGACATGACTAGTACTGCTCGTACTGCCGGCACTGCCCGTCGACGAAGCGGCGGCTGCGGAGCACCCTGCAACAGTCAGGGCCACCCCGAATGCGACTATCCAGTGAGCTGATCCTCGGCGCATCATGCATCCTTGGACGCGCCGAGTGCGCGGCGCGTTCCCCCGGGTACTCAGGGTATTCCGTTACAAGGAAGCCCGGTAGGGCCCGGCGGCTCACCGCCGCCGGGCCCGCCTCACTTCCCGCCGGCGGGCGGCGGCACCATCGTCGCCCCGGGGAACGGCGTGCCGAGCGGGATGTTGGTGTACGGCAGCGTCCCGTGAGGTTTGCCGGTCGACTGGCTGGTGGGGGGCGGCCCGGTGATCTCGCCGCTGAACGTTGTGGCGACCATCGCGCCGCTGCTGTCGTAGACGTCGATCTGGAAGGTGTTCCATGACGTCACGCCCGGCGGACGCAGCAGTCCTCGAACGGAACGAGGGTCGGCGCTGGGCGGAAGCGGAACCCTGATATCGATCCCAGACGGCCGCTCACATCTCGGAGTTGAGGGACGTGGTCCATGGGGATGGCCAGTCGCTCCGCGGATTCGAGGTACTCGGCGGCCGCCTGCGTGCGGTGCCGAGCGGTGAGCTCGGCGCAGACCATCTGCCACAGCTCGTGTTCCCTGTCGGTGTACTCGACGACCGGAACCGGATCGTCCGGCATCAGGCCGGCGGCGAGTGCGGCGATCTCGCCGCGGCGTGATTCGTAGGCGGCATCGGCGGCGTGGCCGCTCGTCCGTTGCATGGCGGGTGACTCCAGTTCTGGGCTGTGCGGCGTTCGACGTCGACGACAGCGCTGTAATCCGGCGTGGGGCTGGGGTGCGGGGTGCCCGTCCGGCCTGCGATTCGCCGTGGGTGCCGGGGACGCCAGGGCGGCCCGGGCATCCGGGCCGTCCGCGCCGTCCGGACCGTTTGGGCCGTCCAGGCCGCCGGCTAGGACTGCGGCGCTGCCTGGCCCCCGGGCAGCTCCTCCGCGCGTCGCCGCAGCGCGAGCCGGTCGACCTTCCGATTGGCGTTCAGCGGAAGGGTGTCCATGTGGACGTACCGGCGTGGCAGTGTGCTGGCCGGCAGCACGGCGCGAACCCGCTCGGCCAAAGTCGGCTCCGGCACTTCGTCACCGGTGTAGAACACGATCAGCTCTGTCCCGTGCGCAGCGGGCCGGGGGACGGTGACCGCGTCGCGCACCCCTTCGCAGCCGCGGACAACGTGGTCCACTTCCGCGAGTTCGACGCGCCATCCGTGCACCTTCACCTGTGCGTCCACGCGGCCGATGAAGACGAGCTCGCCATCAGGGTTCTTGCGGACCCGGTCACCGGTCCGGTACCACCGCCGGCCTTCGAACTCGACGAACCGGCCGGCGTCGTCGGCGGGGTTCAGGTATCCGGGGGCTATCTGCGGGCCGGTGATCCACAGCTCACCCTCTTCGTCCGACTGCTCCCCCTGCTCGGCGACCAGCCGGAAGTCGTTGCCGGCGTGCACTTTCCCGATCGGCACCGTGCCGTTGACACCGCCCTTTTCGGACTCCTCGCCCGACCAGCGGTGCCAGCAGATGCCGATCGAGAACTCGGTCGGCCCGTACAGGTTCTCCAGCTTCGACGCCGGTGCGGCCGCGAGCCAGTCCACGACGTCTCGACAGCGCAACGCTTCCCCGCCGAAGAACGACCACCGCAAGCCCGGCAAGGAACCCTTCTCCAGGCCGCCCATCTCGCGGGTCATCCAGATACCGCTCGGTGTGGAGTGCCACACGGTGACCCCGTGTTCGGCCAGGAACGTGGGCAGATCCCGATACGCCGACGGCGGCACCACCTGCATCATCGCGCCGGCACCCCACGCCGCGAAGACGTCGTGGATGCCCGGGTCGAAGTTGAGGTCGTAGGTCTGGGCGAAGACGTCGTCCGGCACGAAATCGCACCGGTTGTGGAGCTCCTCGAAATAGTGCGCGAACCCGCCGTGCAATATGGGAACCCCCTTCGGGATCCCCGTCGACCCCGAAGTGAAGAGGATATATGCGCGGTCTGAAGGTGCTACCTGCGCCGGCGCTGCCATTTTTGAGTCCGGCACGACCGGGATGACGGGAAACCGACCGGCGACGTCGCGTGTGTCGAGGACTCGAACGGTCGTTTCCTGATCGACGATCTCCGGCAAAACCGCGAGACCGTCTTCATCGGCGATCACCGTGTCCACTCCGGCCACGTCGAGCATTCGCCGGGTGAGCGCGGCGGGGAAGTTCGGCTGCAACGGGACAACTGTGGCGCCCGCATAGAGCACCGCCAGAAGCCCTATATAGGATTCACGGCTCTTGCCCGCCAGCACTCCGACCGCGCGAGGAGAGCCGGCCGCTTTGAGCGAGCCCGCCCAGAGCAACGCCGTCTCGTGCACCTGCCGATAGGTGATGGTCTCCGAGCCGATCCGTACGGCAGGACGGTCTGCGGAAAGCTCCAGCCCTCGCTGGAATCGCTCGATCATTGTCAGAGGCATGACGATCCACCCCGCATTTCGTAGCCCCGAAACCACTCATCAGTACGATGATCACCGCATCAGGCCTGGGAGCTGTACTGACGTCCGTCAGGTGCGGCCGGCAGGGGCCCCGCACGGGCCGGGGTACCCGCGCGGTACCTGACAGACGTCAGTGATTCCGGCGCGGCTGTCGGTGCTTCGATGGCTCGAACCCGAACGGGAAGGACATCGGGATGTCGAGCAGTGATCACCGGGCAAGACTCTTGCGCGCTGCGGAGTTCCGCCGAGCATTCGACGACCGACTCGCTCGCATCGAGCAGCAGACACCCTTCGACTCGGTCTACGACCTGGACACCGCGGATCCCGTGGAGCTGTGGGAGCTTCCGGACGCGGACCAGAAATGGGTCGGGCGAAACGCCAGATACGCGCCGACGCCGGTCCGCTCCGTGCGCAACGCGCTCAGCAGATGCGACGTGCGCCACGAGGAAGCGACATTCGCCGACGTCGGCTGCGGCAAGGGGCGCGTCTTGCTCCTGGCGACCGAACTGCCATTCCGCCGCATCGTCGGCGTGGAGGCGTCGAAGGCACTGTGCGATATCGCCAGAAGCAACGTGGAGACGGCTTCGGCGACGCACGAGGGCTGCGAACGGATTTCAGTGGTGCACGCCGACGCCACGGAGTTCGACGTACCGGAGGACGCAGGCCTCTTCTACTTCTACGAGCCGTTCGCGCTGGACGTATCCATGGCCGTCCTGGACAGGATCGACGACTCGATCCGGCGCCATCCACGCAGGGTCCTTCTCTGCTTCACCGGCCGCGGGCAGCCGGACGGGAACGGCAGCGATGGCGAGGCGTCCCCGATCGCGGCAGCGGCTGCCGAGCTTCGGCCTCAGTGGAACCTGGTGGAAACGGTGACGTCACCGGACGGGGAGTTCTATGACTCGTTCGTGTACGAGTACGTGCCGCACGCTCCAGATTCCAAGATCACTGGCGGGTATACGTCATGATTCGACGTTGACTCACTTCCGATCACGCCCCCGAGCTAAAATCATTCAACATGATTCAACACATCGTGCGGGCACAAGCGCGCCCGGACGATGGCGACATTTGGCGCGGGGACTTGGAGGACAGATGTCAGCGAGCTCGCAAACGGATCGGCAGGACGCGGGCGGTTCGGTGAGCCGGCGGGCGGTACTCACCAGCGGAGCCGTCGTCGGCGCCGCGTTGGTGGGGGC
>NZ_JAACYW010000276.1 GCF_015356825.1 Catenulispora rubra
CTGGAGGAGGGTCGCCTCTCCGGCCCTCCTCCATGTTTTCCGTGTTCTCTTTTTTGGCGCCGTTGACCTATGTGTGGGTGGCTGGGGTGCGGCGGGTGCAGTGGGTGCGGTTGGTTTGTGGGTTTTAGAAGCTTTTTACGGCTTCGCGCATGGTTTGATGACCTCGCCGGGGGACGCAGTTCGGTTGTGCGGAGCGGGTTGCGCTGGCGGCTGGCCGGTGTCGCTGTGCACGACCGCGCGGCGGTCCGTGTCACTGCGCACGCGTCGTGCGGGCGGGTGGCGGCCGCGTGTGGTGGGTGCCAAAAATCAAGAGCAGGCGCCTGCGCGGCGAGCGGCCTCGGCTCGGAGGGATCCCAACACCCCGCGCGGGCGGCGGTCTGAGTGTTGGTCGCCTTCGTCCCGGTTCCCTCATCGCTGTCGTCGCCGTAAACGGAATCAGATCGGCCAGGCGGTATCAAGTCGGATCACTACTGCTGTGGCCGGGTCTCGTGCGACTTGACACCGCCTGTCCGACCTGATTGGCAGAGCCCGCCGACAGCGACGAGGGAACCGGGACAACCCGGCCTGTGGTGTGGATAGGGTCCACTCGGTGCGCGCACGCGGCGGCCCCCCACCCCCCGGAGCGAGGCCGCTTGCCGCGCAGGCGCCGCCGGAGGCGCCTTTCGCCTTTGACTGTGCGTTTGACCTTGACCTTCGCCCGTGAACAAGCACACCGCCGCCCGCCAACACCACACCCGCGCTCACTCGAACCGCCGCGCGGTCGTGCCCAGACTCACCGACGGCCGCCAGCGCCAGCCGCGTGCCACAACCGAACTGCGTCCCCCCGCGAGGCCATCCAACCATGCGCGAAGCCGTAAAAAGCTCTTAAAAACCACAAACCAACCGCACCCCGCCATACCTACCCGTCACCAGCACCCGCACATAAAGCAGGAGGGCGGATTCTGTTCTCTCCGTCAGCTCGGCTCGCCGTCGAGGTAGCAGTCGGGCACCCAGCCGGTCTGCCGGCTCACCATATCCACGCCCTGGTACCAGTAGCTCGTCGTCACACCGTTGTCGCAGGTCGTCGACCGGCCGTTGGAGACGTAGGCCAGGGTCTTGAAGACCTGCCCGGACGTGCCGGTGGCCACCTGCGTGGTGGGGCTGTTCGGATCGTTCCAGACGCCGACGTTCCCCTCCGAGTAGTTGGCCGTCTCATCCAGACAGGCGCCCGGCTGGTTGTTCAGGTTGTCGTAGAAGTAGCAGCTGCCGGACGCGGTCGGAGCTGCGGAGGCCGGAGCGGCGAGCGCGGCGACTCCGCCGAGGCTCGCGACGGCGACGAACATGCTTGCGGCGATTCTGGGACTCATCATGCGCCCAGTGTGATCGCGGGCGCTTACAGATCGCTTTCACTCTCGCAGTTCCCTGATCCGGGTTGGTCTGGAGCCTGGACGAGCTGGGCTGACACCGCCCCGATCCGACCAGCGTGCCGGCCGTCAGTCACACCCCGTCGCAGCGCCGAGTCCGCGACGTCCGGCCAGGCGATGCGCAGCTTGACCGGGGCCCCGACCAGCCGGTCCGGAACGCCGCCCGGCGACTCGATCGGCGACTTCTCCACGCACGTCCCACCCATCGCGGCGTAGAACCGTTGCGCGCTCTGGTTCTGCTCCTGCACCCACAGGTACATCGCAGGGGTCTGCGCCAGCTCGACGACCGCGGCGGCGGCGCGGCGCAGCAGGTCCGTGCCGACGCCTGTGCGCTGGCGGTCGAGTCGGACGTGCAGGTTGTCGACCAGGCTCCCCCACCGGTCGTCGTCGTCCACCACCAGGTGCACGAACCCCGCGAGCCCGGCGTCGTCCTCGGCGAGGACGGTCACGGTGCCGGTCGGCACCGCCAGCCGCGACGACCACACCCGCACGCGCTCGCCCAGGATGTCGCCGTCCAGGTAGGCGTCGGCGTAGGCGCCGCGGTAGTGACGGCGCCAGCTGTCGGCGTGCAGCCGTGCCACTGCTTCGGCGTCCTCGACGCCGGCCTGACGAAACGTGTCCACCCCGTGTCCCCTTCCGTGTCAATGTGCTGGCACGGTACGGATCTGCGCCGCCGGGTGTCCACGGCCGCTCTCATCTCGGACGAGCGCCGGTGTGTGAGGGGGCGCGAGGGCGTGACGCAGAGTCCTCACACACCGGACGCGGTCGAACTCCGGAACCGGATCAGCCGTGCGAGATCGACAGCGCGTAGAAGCCGACCCTGGCGCCGACGCTGGAGTCGCTGCCGGAGGTCTGGTCGTAGTCGCCAGCCTTGAAGTACATGCCGTACCCGTCGAACGTCGACGAGGCCGTCCACGTCTGCGCGGCGCCGCCGTTGAGCGACAGGCTGATCGTGCTGTCGCTCAGCCCGATCACGTAGCTCCACTGCGTGCCGACCGGCACGTTGCCGACGTAGGTGAGCACCTCGTTGCCGCCGGCCGGCGTCTGCTCGATGGCCATCTTGATGTCACCGTTGGAGTAGTAGAACAGCTCCAGCAGCGGCTTGGTCGAACCGCCGGAGCCGAGGTGGATCTGGCCGACGCACACGTGGTTGGGCACCTGCGTGACCTTCAGCGTGGCGCTGAGGGTGTTCGTCGTGCCGGCCGCGAACCAGTTCGCCGCCGAGCCGTCGGAGTTCATCTCCCGCAGTTCGGAGCGCGAGTAGTTCGAGTTCGGGGTGGTGACGCCGTTCTCCGGGTCCCAGAACGTCATCGCGCCGTCGTTCTGGTCGGTGTAGAAGTACGAGTCCTGATACCCGTTCGCGCCCTCCAGCCGCGACGGCACGATCGTGGTCGGCGAGCCCGGTGAGCCGGTCGGCTCCTGGAGCTCCCAGACCGAGAGGTCGAAGTTGCCGCCGGGGGCGACCGAGGTGTTCAGGCCGCCACCGCCGCCACCCCCACCGCCGGTGCCGGAGGGCAGCGTCCACTTCTGGTTGGCGGTGCCGGCGCAGCTCCAGATCTGCACCTGGGTACCCGAGCCGCCGGAGCCGGTGTCGTCCAGGCACTTGCCGGAGCTCGGGTTCAGCAGCTCGCCGTTGGACTGCGGGACCCACGTCTGCGCGCCGGTGCCGTTGCAGTCGTACAGGTCGACGGCCGTGCCGTTGGCGGTGCCGGCGGAGTGCACGTCGAGGCACTTGCCGAGCACCTGCACCGTGTTGCCGGTGCTGTCCACGGTCCAGCTCTGCGCGTTGGTGCCGTTGCACGTGTAGACCTGGACCGGATTGAGATTGGCGGTCGAGGCCGAGCGGTCGTCCAGGCACAGGCCCTGATAGCCGGTGATCTGGCCGGTAACGTTTGCGGCCGACACCGCAGGAGCGAGCGCCATGCTCGTCCCGGCGACGGTCAGCGCGACGCCGAGGGTCCCGGCGGCGAGGGACGCCAGGGGGCGGCGTCCGTGGGGGTGGTGACCGGTGTGGGGAGTCCTGGTCATTGCGGAACGTCCTTTCCGAGCGCGTATATTCACATACATGAACAGTGGTTATGTAGGTGAACGGCGCACACGATAAGAGACACCGGCAGGCTCGTCAATGGCCTGAGTCGCCACCTGCCCGGGGCCCGGAGGAGCTGTCGCACGCCGGGGCTAGATTCGCCGCCATGACAGACACCAGCAGCCCGTCCCCCGCGCCGTTCACCGGCGACCTCGGCGACCCCGACGTCCCGGTCCTGCGCGAGCACTTCCGAGACGTCACGCGCTGGGTGCTCCGCGAATCGGCGAGCGAACAGCTGGCCGCCGGCCAGATCGACGCCCTGGCCGAGGAACTCGCGGCGATCCTGGCCACCGGCCTCGGCCCGGCACTGAGCCGCGAGATCTCGCACCAAGCCGAGACGACCATCGCGAACCCGGAGAACGGGGCCGTGTCGTTCGGCTACGACCACCAGCTCAAGGTCGGCGGATTCACCGCGTCGGACCTGATGAAGCTGCTCGACGCGGTCGGCAGCCTGGTCGACGCCGGCGCCGGCGTGAGCGTCTCGGACGCCATCAGCGGGCTGCACGACACCCACCAGCGCATGCTCTACAACGCACACCGCGCCTGGCTTGCGAAGAACGATCCGGAGTACGCGGCCTCCGACGACTGAGGCCTCCCGCTCCGCGTCACCGCCCCCATCACCCTCCATCTCGCCACTTGCCCTCGCCGTGCATACCCGGTATCTATATAGCCGTGACCCGCAACCATACCGAGTATGCACGGACCCGATAGCGTGTCCGTCAAACACTCCCTCCTGGCCGTCCTCGCCGACGGCGACCGCTACGGCTACCAGCTCCGCGCCGAGTTCGAGGAACGCACCGGCGCCACCTGGCCGCTCAACATCGGGCAGGTCTACACGACGCTGAGCCGGCTGGAACGCGACGGCTTGGTCGAGCCCGCGGGGCAGGACGCCGCCAACCACGTCTTCTACCGCATCACCGATGCCGGGCGGGACGAGCTGTTCGCCTGGTTCGCGCGGCCGGTCACCCGGGCCGAGCGGCCGCGGGACGAGCTGGCCGTGAAGCTGGCGCTGGCCGTGACGGTCGCCGGGGTCGACGTGGCCGCGATCGTGCACGCGCAGCGCAAGCACGCGCTGGCCGCGCTTCAGGACTACACCCGCGTCAAGGCCCGACTGGATCCTGGGGAGCTGGCCGCCTCGCTCGTCCTGGAGTCGATGATCTTCCAGTCCGAGGCCGAGATCCGGTGGCTGGACCACGTCGAGGCGCGGGTGCTGCGGCATGCGCGCGAGGGCCGGACCTTGCCGGCCGACCGAGCCAGCAGTCCCATCAGTCCCAGCAGCACCAGCAGCACCAGCAGCGCCGACTCCGCACCGGCCGCTGCCACCAGGGAGGGGAAAACCATATGACCGGCAAGACGATTCTCGAACTCCGCAAAGTCACACGGACCCACGGCAAGGGCGCGGCCGAAGTACACGCGCTGCGCGGCGTGGACCTGGTCGTACGTGCCGGAGAACTGGTGGCTGTCATGGGGCCGTCAGGGTCGGGCAAGTCGACGCTGCTGTCGCTCGCCGGCGGCCTGGACACACCGTCCGGTGGCGAGGTGGTGGTCCAGGACACGCCGCTGAGCAGCCAGTCCAAGGCCCAGCTGGCGGCCATCCGGCGGCGTTCGGTGGGCTACGTCTTCCAGGACTACAACCTGATTCCGGCACTGACCGCCGCAGAAAACGTGGCCCTGCCTCGCGAACTGGACGGCGTGTCGGCGCGCAAGGCCCGCGTGGAAGCGATCGCCGCGCTGGAGGAAATGGGACTCCGCGCCGAAGCCGACCGCTTCCCGGACGAGATGTCCGGCGGCCAGCAGCAGCGCGTCGCGATCGCGCGAGCGCTGATCGGCGACCGCCGCCTGATCCTGACCGACGAGCCGACCGGCGCCCTGGACACCGAGACCGGCGAGACCGTGTTGCGGCTGCTGCGCAAGCGCTGCGACGAAGGCGCCGCCGGCGTCCTGGTCACCCACGAAGCCCGGCACGCCGCCTGGGCCGACCGCATCGTCTTCATCCGCGACGGCCTGATCGTCGACGAGTCCGCCCCCTCGCAGCGCGCCGAGGACCTGCTGGTCGACGACGAGGCCCGACCATGAGCAACTGGAGTCTCGCGCTGAGGGTGGCGCGCCGCGAAGCGTGGCGGAACAAGAAGCGCTCGGCGCTGGTGGTGGCGATGCTCGCGCTGCCGGTCGCGGGCGCTTCCGCGGCCGACACGCTCTGGCGCAGCTCGCAGATCACCGCCGAGCAGAAGGCCACCTGGCAGATGGGCCGCTACGACGCGCTCATCGACGACATCGGCACTCCGATGTACCAGGTCCCCGATGACAGCAACGCCGGACCGGTGCGGGACGCGGCCGGGAACAGCCGGCCGCTGCGCCAGGCGCCGGCGACCGTCGCCGACCTGGCCGCGTTGCTGCCCCCCGGTTCGCACGTGGCGACGCCGCAATCGACCGACGGCACGGAAGTACAGGTCACCGAGAGCGACGGCCGGGCCTGGGGTCAGGTGCTGGAGACCGACCTCACCGATCCGATGCTGTCCCCCACGGTCGACCACATTGCCGGCTCCGCCCCGGCCACCGCCGACGAGATCGCGCTGAGCAGCTCGATGGCCGGCGAGCTGCACAAGGGCGTCGGCGACACCATCACGGTGCGCGTGATCGGGCCCGGCGGTCGCGACGCGGCTCCCGGGTGTTGATCGGGCCCGGGGGACAGGCGGCGCCGGTCCAGACGTCCCCGCCGTCCACATCGCAGGACACGCAGGAAACATCACAGGACACATCAAACGGGTCCCGGACCGTACGCATCACCGGGATCTACGACAGCAAGCTGCAACCGTACAGCGACGTCGTCTTCTCCCGCCCGGGAGTCCTCAGCCTGAAGCACACCGGCGGCGGCAGCACCGCTTTTCCGATCTCGGTTCCCGGCGGGGTGGACTGGGATCTGACCCAGAAACTCAACGCACAGGGCTTCACCGTGAAGTCCAAGCTGCTCATCGCCCACCCGCCGGCACGTTCGCAGGTCCCTTACTACACGGCCTACCCGAACAACCTCTTCGGCGACACCAACCAGAACAAGACGCTGGCTGTGGCGGCGATCGCGCTGTCCATCGTGCTGCTGGAGGTCGTGCTGCTGGCGGGACCGGCGTTCGCGGTGAGCGCACGCCGTCGGCGCCGCGACTTCGGCCTGCTCGGCGCGGCCGGCGCGGACGGCCGGCGGTTGTGCCGGATCGTGCTGGCCGACGGTGTGGTGCTCGGGGCCGCCGGCGGGGTGATCGGCGCCGTGGTCGGTGTCGCGGCCGCGACCGTCACCCTGCCCTGGTTCGGGCACTTGACCCGGCAGTCGATGGGCGGTTTCCGGCTCGAGCCGCTGGAGCTGCTGGCCGCGGCGCTGGTCGGCGTCGGCACCGGCGTGACGGCCGCGGTCGCCCCGGCGATCACGACGGCGCGCCAGGACGTGCTGAGCGCGCTGACCGGACGGCGCGGGCAGTCGAGGACGCCGTGGAAGCTGCCGCTGATCGGGCTGGTCGGCGTCGTGCTCGGCACCGCGCTGATCCTGGTGGGCGCCTGGCATCACGGCAACGCGATCTTGGTGGCCTCCGGGGTCGGGGCTGCCGAGCTGGGCCTGGTCGCGTGTACACCGGTGCTGGTCGCATGGTCCGGCAGGCTGGCCCGGGCGCTGCCGCTGACCGGGCGCCTGGCGCTGCGGGACAGCGCCCGCAACCGCGGCCGCACCGCCCCGGCGGTGGCCGCGATCATGGCCGCGGTGGCCGGGGCCACGACGGTGGCGATGGTCATCAACTCCGACGACGCCCAACAGCGGCACTACTACCAGAGCCAGCTTCACATGGGCCAGGCCGTGGCGGCGCTCAGCAACAGCGGCCGCGGCGCGACACCGGCCCTGGCGGACCACCTGCTCAAGCAGATCAGCGCGGTGCTGCCGACGAGCGACGCGGCCGTCATGCAGGGCGTCGGTTACGGAGACCAGGAGACGCCGGCGACACCGCAGGTGATCCGCACGCCGCAGAACAGGTGCCCGCAGAACCTGAGCATCAACGCGCAGGACAGGGACAAGCGCTGCGACAAGGGATTCCAGGGCGGCTTAATCCAGTTCCAGACCGGTGCGTCGAACGTGGTGGCCGGGGGTCCGGAGCTGGTGCGGGTGTTGCTCGGCCACGAGGACAAGGTCGCCGAGGACACGCTGAAGGCCGGCGGTGCGGTCGTCTTCGACAAGTTCGATATGGCCACGACCGGGGCGCACCCGACGGTGCAGATCGGCGTCAACGCACCTTGCGAGCCGCAACAGCAGCAACAGCAGTCGTGCCCTGACAAGGGAACGACGACGACGCTGCCCGCGGCGCTCGTCGACAGCCCGCGCTGGGACGTGAGCGTCGTGGTGTCGCCGACCGCGCTGAACAAGCTCGGGGCGAAGTTCGCACCGATAACGCTGCTGTTCGCCACCACGCGGATGCCGACCTCGCAGGAGGAGAAGCAGGCCGACAACCTGGTCGGTGCGGCGGGCATCGAGCAGTCCTTCTACGTCGAGCGCGGCTACCAGAGCCAGACGTGGGTCGGCGTGCTGGCCCTCGCCTTCGTGGCCGGGGCGGTGATGCTGGGCGCGGCGGCGGTAGCCACCGGGCTGGCGATCACCGACGCGCAGGCCGACCTGGAGACGCTGGCGGCGGTCGGCGCCAGGCCCCGGGTGCGGCGACTGCTGGCCGGATCGCAGGCCGCGGTGACGGCGGGGCTCGGCGCGGTGCTGGGCGCGGCCTTCGGGCTGCTGCCGGGCATCGGCCTGGTGGAGGCGAAGGCGCAGCAGATCGCGCAGGATCCCTTCAACTCGCTGTCCGTCCAGAAGACGCAGTTCGCGCCGCCCTGGCTGTACCTCGGGGCGCTGGTCGTGGCCCTGCCGCTGCTGGCCGCCGCCGGGTCGGCCGCGTTCACGCGGTCGCGGATCGAGATGCGGCGGCGCCGCGGGTAGCGTGACGCAGCGGCACGCGAGCAGGGGCGCGTGCCGACACCGGCCGCGACACCGGCCGCCGGGACGGTGGTGTTCCTGCGGCCGGTCTTTCGGGTTTCGGCGCCTGCTGTCGGCGATCCGGCTACCGCGACCGAACCGCGCAATCGTGATATCCGGCGGGCTTCCACCGCGGCCATACCGACGGTCATACTGACGCGCATGGGTGATCTCGGATTCAGCCTCTGGCGGGTGTTGCACCGCTACCGCGACCCCGTGCCGGGCACGTTCCGGCTCACGGCCAGGGACTTCAGCGGGTCGGGCGTGACGTACGTCGGCGTCGTGAGCGCCCCGGGGCTGGCCCCGACTGCCGTGTCGCGCAAGACGTCGCAGCCGAGCAGCCGCTGGGTGCTGGACGGGATGGATCTGCCGGTCGTCGTCGACCGGGCCAGGCCGACCAAGCTCAAGATCCTGTGGAAGCAGGTGCCGACGGAGAAGCAGTACCGGGCGAACCTTCAGGCGCAACAGATGCAGCAGGCTGCTGAGACGGCTGCCCGCATGGCAGCGGGAGACACGACGGCCGGTACCGCTACGCCGGGCAACCTGTTCGGCACCATCTTCTCGGGCAGCGGCAGTCCGTTCGCCGGCGGCGGCAACTTCGCCGGCGGCGGCGATCTCGCGCAGGCCGTCACCAACGCCATCAGCGAGGCCTTCGGCGGCCAGTCGAACACGGCGTGGAGCGAGTCGCACGTCCACGTGGAGATCAACGACGGCGCGCCGATCCTCGACGGCATCCCCGCCACCGCGGTCGTGACGGCGGCGCGGGAGGTGACCGCGCCGGCGTTCTTCGGGCGCATCGTCCCCGGCGGCATCGTCGACCTGACCCTGGAGGTCACGCCGCCGACGGGAGACCCGTACACGACGCACACCCGGCTGGTGTTCTCCACGCCCGAGCGGCGCGCGCGGATCGCGACGCCGGGGACGCGGCTGCCGATCCGGTTCGATCCGACGCGGCCGACGCGGGTCGAGGTGGACAAGACGGCGCTCGATCTGGACTGAGGGCTGCGATCTGGACCCGCCTCAGGCGACGCGCCGGTCGTCGATCGCGTCGAAGTCCCAGTCGATCCCCAGGCCGGGAGTTTTCGGCGCGATCGCGTGGCCGTTCTCCACCTGCATCTGGCTTCGCGTGATCGCGCGCAGCTGCGGGATGTGCTCGACGTAGCGGCCGTTGGGGATGGCGGCGGCGAGGCTGACGTGCAGTTCCATCAGGAAGTGCGGGCACACGTCGACGTTGAAGGACTCGGCGAGGTGCGCGATCTTCAGCCACGGCGTGATGCCGCCGACCCGCGCGACGTCGGCCTGCACGATCGAGGCCGCGCCGCGCGCCAGGTAGTCGCGGAACTGCGCCAGGGAGTACATCGACTCCCCGACCGCGATCGGGATGGTCGTGGACTGCGCCAGCGCGACGTGGCCGGCGACGTCGTCGGCCGGCAGGGGTTCCTCGAACCAGGACAGCCCGAGCGGTTCGAAGGCGGCAGCGCGTCGGCGGGCCTCGGCGCAGGTCATCGACTGGTTCGCGTCGACCATGAGGTCCAGCTCCGGGCCGACGGCGTCGCGGACCGCGCGCAGCCGGTGCAGGTCGTGTTCCACGCGCGGCTTGCCGACCTTGAGCTTCACGCCGGACCAGCCGGCGGCCTGCGAGGCCTGCGCGCCCCGGACGAGGTCGTCGGTCGACAGGTGGAGCCAGCCGCCCTCGGTGTCGTAGAGCGGGACCTCGCGGCGGAAGCCGCCGGCCAGGCGCCACAACGGCTCCGCCGCTCGCTTGCAGCGCAGGTCCCACAGCGCGGTGTCCACCGCGGCCAGCGCGAGCGAGGTGATCGCGCCGACCGTGGTGGCGCGGGTGGAGGCGAACAGGTCACGCCACAGGTGCTCCACGAGAGTGGCGTCCGCACCGACGAGCCGGGGCAGCAGGTGGTCGCGCAGCATCGCCAGGACCGAGCTGCCGCCGGTGCCGATGGTGTAGGAGTAGCCGACGCCGGTGTTGCCGTCGTCGGTGGTGATGCTGACGAAGATGGTCTCCTGCTTCAGGAATGCCTGGACCGCGTCGGTCCGGACGGTCTCCACTTCCAGGTCGGTGAGCCAGGCGGTGGCCTCGACGATCTTGACCGGCATGTGCTGTCCTGCTTTCCCCTCGCCCGGCGCGCCGTGTTCGGGAGGCGGCGGGTCGGCTGGATGCTGCGCGCGTTCGACCGTACCGGAAGCGGTCGAGGAAGATCGGCTCGCGCTCGGGGATTCTCGGCGAAATCGGGGGCCGAACCCGCGTCATGAACCGGGGATTCGCCGGTCTCTTATTGTATGGCCGATACAACTATGAACCCTGCGGCGGACGCCAAGACGACCCGGTACACGGTCCGGCTGGCGTTCCGCGTCCGCGCCGACACCGTCTCCCGCCTCGGTTATCTGTTCCCGGCCGCCTACTTCCACACCGGGGAGCAGGCCGAGCGGTTCGGGATGTGCCTGTGGGCCACGCGGCACCGCAACGTCGTCGCCCTGCACGTGTTCCCGCCGATCAGCGGGCGCAGCCTGGCGCCGGACGGGTGGTCGATCGCCGAGGTGGTGCACGTCGACTGCGGCACGATGCCGCGGCGGCGGGTGCCGGCGATCGTCGTGGCGCCGGGTGGCGCGATGTGGTTGCAGGAGGCGTCGCATCGGGTGGCTGCGGCGGCTCTATAAGGACCTCTATAAGGACACCGACAACAGTCTCGCGGGGTTGGAAATCAGCATTCTGTCGATGGCTTGATCACTGATGCCCAGTTCTTCGAGATCTTGGAGGAAGACACGTCCGAGATAGCCGTAACCATGTCGGCCATGGGTTGCGGGGTTGAGCCACATCTGGCCGCCGGTCAGGTCTTCGGACAGGAGGATCCGGTCGGCGTAGCCCTCGGCGACGAGCGTGGCCAGGCGGTGTGCGCGGGTGCGGTCGGACTGCCTGATCGCGGGCTTGTCGTAGCGGCCGTCAGGCTCCTGATGTGATGGCGTGGGGCGACGGACGTCCCAGTACTGCTTGCCGATGGAATCGAATCCGATGCTCACGCCGCGGTCGAGGACGCAGCGGACGTAGTCGAGGTCGGGGTGGTTGTCCATGTGGCCGATCACCACGCGGTCCAGGGGGACCTCTTCTTGGACGAGGAGGTCGATCTGTTCCAGGGCCATCGTTCCGTGGGTCGTGTGCGTGCTGATCGACAGGCCGGTGAGGTGGTGCGCGCGGGCTGCGGCGCGGAGGCCGCGTTCTTCGTGGTCGGTGATGTGGCCGTCGCTGGTGGGTTGTTCGCCGAGGATGCCGGCGCGGACACCTGTGCTGGTGCTGATACCTGTGTCGTCGGGGGTGCCGTCGCCGGTGCTGCTGGTGCTGCCGATGCCGATGCCGATGCCGATGCCGGTGGTGGCGTCGGCGACGAAGCGGTGTACGAGGTCTTCGATGCTGGCCTTCCTGACCCACGCGGGGCTGAATTCCTCGCGGTAGGTGGCCGTACCCGACACGATGTTCAGCCCGCTCGCTTCGGCGATGCGCGGGAGGAGCGCGGCGTTGGCGCCGGTGGCGTCGCGGCCTGCGTCGCCGTAGGGGCTCAGGTCGACGACCGTTCCGAAGCCGAGCTCCTTCAGACCGCTCAGCGCCTCGACCGCGGCTGCGACCTTCGCGTCGTTGAACTCTGCGTCGGTCAGCGGGCGGCCGGACGTCCCCGGTCCCACGAGCAGCGCGAGCACGTGCTCGTGGGACAGGACTCGGCCGAGTGCTCGCGGGTCGACGTCGCCTCGCACCGTCCGGCACACGGCCTGGGTTGGTTCCATGCGCTACACGCTAGGCGGCGATCACTTCGGTGAGTGCCGAACCATCGCCGGTGACGTCGAGGAAGAGCTTGATGAGCGCGGTGATCGTCTCCGGTGCGTCTTCGGGGCTGTAGTGGCCGACGCCTGGCAGTTCGCTGACAAGCCCGCGCGGGAACGTCTCGCGGAACAGCGGAAGGAAGTGCTCGGCGGCCAGGGTGCGGTCCTCGGAGCCCCAAAGCGTGAGGGCCGGCAGGCCTGCGGCTCGTTCGCGGGCCTCGGGTCCGGGCTGTTCGAAGCGGTGGGCGTCGAGTTCCAGGCCCTTGGCCCAGCCCAGCGCGCCGGCCGCGGCCGCCGGGGTCGGGAAGGGGGCGGCGTAGGCGCGGAGCCAGGACGGGGTGATGATCCCGTTGTTCTGGAAGCCGTTGAGTTTCAGGGTGCTGAGGATGTTGTAGCCGAGGTCGCCGAGGGTCGCGTCGAGGGTGCCCCGGGCGTGTGCCTCGGCGATCCAGGTGAACCACGCGGACTGGGCCGCGTTGGCCTTGAACGCGGCGGGCAGGCCGGGCTGGCCGAAGGCGGTCGGGCCGTTGACGCTGATCACCCGGGAGACGAGCTCGGGGCGGCGAGCCAGCAGGCCCATGCCGGCCGGGCCGCCGAAGTCGTGCAGGACCAGGGTGATGTCGGTCAGGTTCAGGTCGGTGACCAGCGCTTCGAGGTTGTCGACGTGGTCCTGGAGCCAGTAGGTGCGGTCCGCCGGGGTCTCGCTCTTCCCGAAGCCCATGTGGTCGGGGACTATCACGCGGTGCGTCGGCGCCAGGTCGGTGACCAGGTGGCGGTAGAGGTAGCCCCAGGTGGGTTCGCCGTGCAGGGCGAGCACGACGGGGCCGGTGCCCTCGTCGACGTAGTGCATGCGGAATCCGGGGGCGGTGCTGAAGTGCGGCTGGAAGGGGAAGGTTCCGTCGAAGGTCTCGGCGGGGTCGATCATGGCGGCTTCTCCTCGCGGTGCTGGAGCCCTCGGCAGGACTCGGGCGGAGGCCAGCGTAGGCAGAAGTGGTTTCGATTTGCAACCGCTGTAGTCTTGTTTCACCACCAACTTTGGGAACCGAGTGTGAACACAGCCGGCAAGCGAGGAGGCGCGGCGATGACGAAGCGGCAGGCCACCCAGGAGCCCTGTCCGGTGATGCGGACGGTCGACCTGGTCGGAGACCGATGGACGCTGCTGATCCTGCGCGACGCGTTCGACGGACCGTGCCGCTTCAGCCAGCTGCAACGCAGCCTGGGCATCGCCAAGAACATCCTCAGCGACCGCCTCGCCGGCCTGGTCGACGCCGGCATCCTGCGCACAGAACCGGCCGCCGACTCCTCGGCATACCAGGCCTACGCACTGACGGACAAGGGCCGCGACCTCTTCGACGTGATCGTCGCCCTACGCCAGTGGGGCGAGCACTACACATTCGACCCCGGCGAGGAATACCGGCCGCTGATCGACCAGACCACCGGCGAACCGCTGCGCCACGTGGCGTTCACGCGGGAGGACGGCAGCGCCGTGCGGCCGAGCGAGACGGCACTCGGGGAGCTGCGGCCGATCGGCGCGGCGGGGCGGTAGCAGGTTCCATCATCGCGCGACCGGGTGAGCTCCTAACGCCAGCGTGCGCGGTCAGCGCTTCACGAAGCGCGCCATGCGCAGGGCTCGGCAGGCTGCACGAGCGGCTGCATGAGGACGCTGACAAGCAGTAACCCATCGCCGCTGGCAAACACCCGGCGAAGCGGCAATGAATTCCGCACTCAACCCCTTTCCGCAAAATAAGGATGCCCTAAGCTCAACGCGAACCCGTTCCGGACGCTCGCCATGATGGGGCTCCCCTTGTCCAAGATCCCGCCGAGGCTGGCGTCGCCGAAGGTCGTGCTCGCGTTCACCGCCGCCGTGGCGGTCCTCGGCGCGGTTGCCGGTAACGCGATGCACCACTCGCCTGCCAAGCCGACGTATGCCGCCGGGCTGCCTTCCAGTGCGCTGACGGTCGACGCCTATGACTGCGGGGGCGGGTGGACGTCGGCGAAGCCGGGGAAGCAGAACCTGCTCATCGCGAACACCGGCATCGCGACGACCGAGGTCTACCTGATCAACCCGGACAGCGGTGCGATCTACGGGGAGCTCGTCGGGCTCGCGGCCGGGACCAGTGACCAGATGCCCGTCGTGCTCGGCGATGGGACGTACGCGCTGAAGTGCTGGCCTGCCGACGCCGATCCGGTGACCGGGCCCGCTGTGCACGTCACCGGCGGTGCCTCGGCGGCGATGGCCGGGGCCGTGACGCCCGGCGTGCTGCCGGTGTCGCGCGCGGATCTGACCGGGCCGGTGAAGCAGTACCAGTCCTACGTCGAGAACGGCCTGGGCCAACTGAAGCCGTTGGTCCAGAAGCTCCAGGCGGACATCGCCGCCGGGAACCTCGACGCCGCGCGCGCCGACTGGGTGCCCGCGCATCAGCAGTACGAGCGGCTCGGCGGCGCGTACGACGCGTTCGGCGACGTCGGCGACGCGATCGACGGGCTGCCGAACGACCTTCCCGGCGGCGTCGGCGACTCCGGGTTCGGGGGCTTCCACCGGCTCGAATACGGGCTCTGGCACGGCCAGACAGCCGCGCAGCTGACCGGCCCGGCCGGGGACCTGGTGGCGTCGGTGGACAAGCTGGCCGCGGAGTTCCCCGGCGCCCAGATCGACCCGCTCCAGCTGGGCCTGCGCACGCACGAGATCCTGGAGGACGC
This sequence comes from Catenulispora rubra, assembly GCF_015356825.1. Classification (GTDB taxonomy): domain Bacteria; phylum Actinomycetota; class Actinomycetes; order Streptomycetales; family Catenulisporaceae; genus Catenulispora; species Catenulispora rubra. The sequence goes on from NZ_JAACYW010000276.1 coordinate 15,008, forward strand.
GGTCCGCTTCGAGCTGTCCGGCCAGAGCGACCAGGGCAGCGGCACGACGATGGCGACGATCGACGCCAACATCGACGGCACGCAGGCCCTGCTGGGCATCCTGCGGCCGATCCTGACGCCGCGCGATCCCGACCTGCCGCGGATCGACGCCGCGCTGACCCGGCTGCGCGGCCTGGTCGAGGCGCAGCGGCACGCCGACGGGTCGTGGACGCCGCTGACGCAGCTCACGAACCCGCAGCGGGAGGCGCTGAACTCGGCGGCGGGGGCCGCGGTGGAGTTGCTGGCGCCGGTCGCGACGATCTGCGAGCCACGGTTGGACAAGTCGTGATGGGGCCGCAGGCGGCAGCTTCTCAGGGCTCTGCAGCAGGATGAAGGGCACGAAGAAGTTGCCCCAGGCCTGGATGAAGGTGAAGATCAGGACCACCGACATGCCCGGGGCGATCAGCGGCA
>NZ_JAACYW010000277.1 GCF_015356825.1 Catenulispora rubra
CCCCCCGGAAACATCAGGCTGGAACCCACCCCCGACCCGCTAAGATGAGCCCGCGTCGCCGCCAGGCCCTCGTAGCTCAGTGGATAGAGCACCGGACTTCTAATCCGATGGTCGCAGGTTCGAATCCTGCCGGGGGCACAGATCGAGTCGTATCGACTATACCGATGACCTGGTGTTTTGTGGATCTGAACCTCGACTGGACTAGACATCTTGACGACCTGTCAGGCAAATGGTCCAGGGATGGTCCAGGGTGGGCTCAAAGTGGGCTCGGAGACGCCGTAGTCGGGCTTTGATGCGGCCGCTGACCTGGGCATCGACACGGCGACCCGATTGGTGCGGCGCGTGGCGCACTGTGGAGCACGAAAAACCGGCCGCAGGGACATTGTGTCCCTGCGGCCGGTGTCGTTCGCGCCTGTTGGCGTGGGTGTCATGTGGCGGTGTTGATGGCGTGGGCGATGGCGTTGGCGGCGTCATGCTTCAACTCATCGAATACGCTGGTGTAGGTGTCTCGGGTAATCGTGGTGGTCGAGTGTCCGAGCATCTCGGAGACCACCTTGACGTCGATGCCAGCCGCGAGAGCCAGGGTCGCGGCGCCGTGGCGGAGGTCGTGGAGGCGGATCGGTGGCAGGTCGGCTTCGGTGATGAGCAGTCGGAACTGGTCGCTGACCCATGACGGTGTGAGCTCGCCGCCATCGGCGGTGGTGAACACCAGCCCGGTGTCCTGCCAGTCCGGGCCGGCGGCTAACCGCAGCTCGGCTTGGTGTCGGCGCCACGCCTTGATCGCGGCGACGGTGGTGTCGTCCAAAGCGACGTCCCGCTCGCCCGCGTCTGATTTCGGGGTGCTGGTGTAGATCTCGCCGTCGACTTCGGTGACTTGCTGGACCACGCTCATGGTTTTCGCACTCAGGTCGAGGTCGACCCATCGTTGCCCGAGGGCTTCGCCGCGCCGCAGCCCGGTGAACGCGATCAAGTGAAACAAGGCGTAGAACTCGTGTCCCTTGGCTCGCTGCAGGAACGCTGCGGTCTGGTTCCTGGTCCACACCATTACTGCCGAGGGTGCCTGCCCGTTCTCGCGCCATCGGGCTTCTCGGACCGGTGTCCAGACAAGAGCCTTCGGTCGTTTCCCGGGTTCGAGATCAGCGAGGGCGGCGACGTTCACGGTGATCAATTGCTGAGCGCATGCTGCCGAAAGTCCCGAGCGGAGGGTGGCGCGGATCCGCTGCCGGGTGGCGGCGTTCGCTGGTCTGCGAAAATCCGGCATCGAAGCCAGTTTCGTCTTCAACTCGCGCACCGTCTGGCGATCGCCGCGTTTTCGGGCCAGCGTGATGGCAGTTGTGACCTCGCGCCGTGTGGCGTTTGCGACTTGGATTGTCTCGGCCTCGGTGGCGATCGCGGTGAACACGGCGTGCACGTGTGCGACCCGCAGGCGATCCAGCGGGATCTGTCCGAGGTGGGGGTTGAGGTAGTTGTTGATGTGGGTTCGGTAGCTGACGATGGTGCCGCGAGACAGGCTGGACTTCGCGCCGATCCATTCGGTGAGCCATTCGCCGACGGTGAGTTTGTTCAACACCGGCTGACCGAGCCGTGCGGCTTTTCGGATCTCTTCCACCTCCGGCAGCGGGGCCTTCGCCTTCAATGCCACCCGGATCCGCTCCACGATGTCCGCCCGCAGTTTGTCCGCCGCGCCGGGGACGTCGTCGAGCTCGTCGGCGATCGCTACCAGTGCCCGGATCCGCTCGACGGCTTCTTGGGCTTTGTCGAAGGTGGTGATCCCGCCCTGGGTCAGGTGCGCACGTGGTGTGTCGGGTGCGGTGGCTACTTCCATCTGGAAGTGCCAGCTGCCGTGGTTGGAGTTCCAGCGGCCACCAGCCCGGCGGAGTTGCGGGCAGCCCGAGCCCAGACGGCGCATCCGCGGCTTGCCGTCGGCGCCGAGGATTGGATGGCCATCGGGGTCCAGGACCGGGGCTCGGCAGCCGCACTTCTTGAAGATCGGATTGTTGGCCATGCAGGCCCCCTTTCACGAGTGGATTGGTCAGGTGTGGTCTCGACTGCGCGTGATGGTCAGGCCGAGATGTGAATCGTTAGCAGTGGAGGTCAAGGCATCGGATCGCCTGGGGGCGGAATCCGATGATCACCGGTGCGGGATCCATGAACGCTCTGCATGGGCCTATATGTCAAGTACTTGAGGCAGAGTTGATATCGCTGTCACTGTCAGCGATATCGCAGGAGCCAGGCGTGATAATGGGCTGATCGGAGCAATCGGCTTGCCGGGGCAGGGTGAGGTTCGGGCCAGGAAGGACGTCTGCGGGATCTGACCGGGGGATCGCTGTTCCGTCGCGGTGATCGCCGCGCCGATGTCCCTCGGGAAAGGTCGGTGACCGTCAGCATGTCTTCGGTGTCTCAGGGGTCTGTATTCAAGCGATGTGGATGTCGCATACCGGGTTCGTCGACGAAGTGGGGTTCGCGGTGTCCGCGACTCGGCGAGCGCGGGCACGGCTCCTGGTACGTGGCGGTGGAGCTGCCGGCCGGAACTGCGGGCCGGCGCCGAATGCGTCGTGGCGGGTTCACCTCCCGGGCGGCAGCTTGTGAGGCGTTGGAGGAACTGCTCGGGCCGGCGTCTACGGCGTCGGCTGGGGTTCTGGTGCGGGAATGGTTGAACACGTGGCTGGACACACGGATCACGGTGCGGCCGTCGACCCTGCGCTCCTATCAGGCGATCTGCGCCAACCACCTGATCCCGTATCTGGGTGCGGTGCCGCTGGCCGCGCTGAGCCCGCGGCAGGTGGAGGCGATGCTGGCCGGTGTGCGTCGGCATTCTGCGGTGTGGGGTCGTCCGGTCACCGATGCCACCGTGCAGCGGATCCACGCAACGCTACGCACGGCGTTGAACGCCGCTTTGCGGGAGCAGTTGATCGATGCGAACCCCGCCAAGGCGGTTCGGCTGCCGCGGATCCGCCGTCCGCTGGCGGTGGTGTGGACACCGGACCGGATCGCGGTGTGGCAGGCGACGGGGGAGCGGCCGACAGTAGCGGTGTGGACGGCAGGGCAGACCGCCACGTTCCTGGCCGGGATTCGAGACCACCGGCTGTATGCGGTGTTCCACCTGATCGCGTTGCGCGGGCTGCGCCGCGGCGAGGCCGCAGGGCTGCGCTGGTGCGACCTGGACCTGGACTCGGCGACCCTGTTCGTGACACACCAGCTGCAGAACATCGGCGGCCGGGTGGTGCAGTGCCCCACCAAGACGCCGACGTCGCGACGGGTTGTGGCGCTGGACCGCACCACCGTGGCGGTGCTGCGCAGACACCGGGTGCAGCAGCAGAGAGAACATGAGCAACTCGGCGTTGCACCGTCGGGGTTCGTGTTCACGACAACCGCCGGCACGCCGCTGACACCGGACCGGCTGACCCGGGTCTTCTTGAAGCTGCTCGACAACTCCGGCCTGCCACCGGTGCGGCTTCACGACCTCCGCCACGGCGCGGCGTCACTGGCGCTACAGGCCGGGGCAGATCTTAAAGTCGTGCAGGACCAACTAGGGCACGCCTCGATCGTCACCACCGCCGACACCTATGTCAGCGTGCTGCCGGAGGTGGCCCGAAAGGCCGCCGAGGACACCGCCTCACTCATCCTCAAAGCCGGGCGCCTTGTGCCCGGAACCCGACGGATCCGCCGCGCCGACAAGCCCGATCACCGTGCTCACCGCAGCACGGCGAGCCGTGGCCGGAGAGCGCGTGGGAAACAAACCTCCGCGAATGCCCAGCAGCGTCTGCCGGTCAAACCTGACGATGACGGCCCGGAGCCCATGACGGCCGCGGTATAACAGCCCTCTGATTTCCGCAGCGGGTAGGAATCTCATGGATTGAGACAACTAGTCTCGGGTGGTGTGCTGGCGCGCCTCGGCCCCACCCGGGACCCACCGGCCATCGGGAGAGTAGTGCGATTAGTGTGAAACGCCCAGGTCGGACGGGGAGACTCCGGGGGAGACTTGGACTCGAGACCCGCGGATTAAGAGACGGCGCTTGCTGGCGGCCGTGATTACCCTAGGGTATTCGATGCCATCCTGTCCAAATAGATGGGCATCCTGATGTCATTCGCTGTCAGCCTGTGACAGCCCCGTCCGGTACCTACCCTGGACCTTCCCTGGACCATCCCTGATCCAAACGGCAGTACTTGCTTGTTCACCTAAAGGGCATAACGGGCGTCGAGCGATGCGATCGGCCGAGGTCCAGGGATGGGTCCAGGTCGTGGTCCAGGCAGTGGTCCAGGGTTGGCTTCGCAAAGAGCCTCTGACCTGCAGTAAGAGTCGGACCGGTCCGTTCCGGTGGCGCTTCGTTCAGCATGCGCTGCGGAACCGTTAGAGTCGTACCCCTGGACCGCACAGGCCTCCTAGAGGTTGCACCAGTGAGCATCGGCCCGCATTCGCCGAAGGATCCATCAACCACTTGTCGGCGATTGCGACCCGTCCCAATCGGCCGCTATCTACCGGCAGCATTGGCCATAACTGATCGCGTGCGATATCAGCCAGAGCCTCGCGCCGCGTACTCAGAACGATGCCTCAACTTGCGCAGCTCATACAGTCGACCGACTCCTAGCCGCGTTGCGTCCAGTGCAGAAGCCGGCCGCTTTCGTCGACCTGCACTGTGATGGCGGTCGTGCCGACAGTGAATTCACCCTGCCAACTTCCATCCGAGCCCTGGAGGATCTCTGCCTGGTTGAAGTGATCGGGCACTTTCCCTAAAGTACTCAGGCAGGTGCGTGTAACCAGCTCAAAGACGGCGGCGGCATCGACAGTCTGGTGGTGTCCGCTGAGGCGTTGCCAGTAGGCACGAATCGCTACGAATCCGCGGGCGGAGGCTGCCCAAGCAGCGTTGCCGATCATGCCGCTCACGACGGCTACCTCGGCGAAGCTCTGTGGATCGCGATGCGCCTCGGCCCGGTAGCGCCAGGCAGCCGCCTTCAGCTCTTGAACGGCATTTTCGCTTGGCAGCCGCGAAGCATCGTCGGCGAAGAAGACGAAGAACTCCCCGTCGGTGATCGGGACCGTGATCTCGATCAAGGCTTCCGATCGCGGATTCGTCCCACCGCCTGCGACTTGGCCCATTTCCCCTCCTACGGCACACGTTTACGCAAGCATATAGACGCTGAGGCCGTTTCGGGAGGGGATTCAGGTGGAGGCGACTTCGACGCAAGAGAAGAACACGCCGTGGGGCGTAAGGCTGTTGACGGAACCGCTTGTCTACAAGTGGATCCTCGCATTACGCCACGTGCTAGATGACCTGACAGCTACCGCGTTTTTCGTGGCAGCAGTCATAGCGTGGGAGATCCTCGTCAACGATGCTACGCCCACGAGGGCCGAGGTCCTCGAATCGACGGGTTTGATCAGTTGGTGGACGAACGACGTGATGATCCCCACCATGCCGGCAGTGGTAGCCGGTTGCGTCTTCCTCATGGGCCTGCGCGTGGGCGCACGCATGATGGACCCAGAGTCGATGCGCGGACTATTCGGCCAATCAGTCCTGTATGTCACGGTCTTGGCGATCGCGGTCAGTAGTATGACCCGCCTTCCAGGCGGACCGCTGGCGCTTTACGTCCCGCTAGCCGCAGCGGTGCTCGTCGCAGTCCGCGTCCGAAGGCGACGCTCGCAAGGGCCGGGCAGTCCGCTGCGACGACCGACCACCACAGGCTTCCGTCCGTCGCGCCGTGCAACGTTTCTGATCTGGGGCCGATCGTGGCTGGATTCGACTAACAAGGCCTATCCGGTGGGTCTCGCAGCCACGACGAACATCGCCGAAACCACGATGCACGATGCGGCAAAGTACTTCTTGCGCCGCAAAGACTCGCGGACGGCGGCCTACTGCATCGCTCGCGGCGTCGACTACCTGCTGCTCCACGCGGAACTTGCAGAAGCCGAGAGAGTCGTGCGCAACGCCCGGAAAGACACTCGACTCGCACGCCAACCGGCCCTGCAGGCGGCGCACGCACTGTTGCTCCAAGCTGTCGGCCGAAAGGTCGAAGCTCATGGCGAATTGGTTCACGCCGCACGTAGAGCACACCGAATCCCTGCCGAACTACAGGCGTTTATCCTCGAATCCGCCATCGATCTCGGTACGGGCCTGGGGGTACCCCCTGCCGACACGATCGACATGGTGCAATGGTCCACGCGCATGCGAATTGCAGCCATTTGGCGCCGCCAAGTCAACGCGGTCGTGTTCAGCCTTATCATCGAGGCCCGCACCCTGGCCGATGATCGACCCGGACGCGCCGTCGATCTGGCATATAAGGTCGCTGGGCTTCCCGAGATACTGCTGGCCGAACTGCGGGAGGACGACACAAGCTTTGAGAGCATGGCGGCAGTACGAGGATTGGCCTTCGAGCTCGTCGCTAGCGTCGCCTTCCGGCATGAAGACTTCCCTGAGGCCATGGCCGCCTACCTCGACGCCTCGGAGGAGCTTCGCCAACAGATATTCCTCGGCCAGCGCTATCTCGCCCGCGCAGCCCGCTGCCTTGCATACGGCTTCATCGCCGGCATCTACGGCGGGTACAGCACGCCGGATCAGGAGAGCCATGCCCTCGATCTCATCCGAGTCGGCCTGGAGATCATCGAGCGCGGGCGTGGCCTTCTCCGCGAGGAAGAGGACCGAGCTCACTATATCGCCGAACAGTCAGCGATCATCGATGCCGTCTTCGACGTGTGCACCCAGGGCATCAGCTACCAGCACGCGAAGGCGGGCGAGCTCGGCGTATGGCTGCTCGAATCTCTCCATCGCACCTTGACCGCAGACCTGCTGGCCTCCGGGACGACAACAGATCCAGGCATCGACGGCCAAATCGCTCAGTTGCAGGTCGAGGAGGCGCGTGTACGTCTGGACGCGGGCCCCGGGGCGCAGATGACGGATGCGGCACGCACGCGGCTTGCGGATCTGGCATCGATGATCGATGAGCTGATCGCAAGTCAGCTACGCGGCGACGCCCCTGCGCCGATGGCTGTAGACATGCGGGAGGTCTGTGAGCGTCTCGGAGGGCGCGTCGGGGTGGTCTACCAATGCGCGAAAGGCTCGGGTGGTCGCTGGCGAATCAATGCCGCAATGATCACAGCTTCCGGGAGGATGCGCGTGCACAGCGTCACGCTGCCCCCGCCGGGCACGGACCCGGAGCTCGCCGCATGGCGTGAACCTGGAGGGGTTCTGAACATCCTTGCTGACGGTGATCCGGCGGATGTAACAGATGTCTACTCCAACCCGCTTAGCGATCAGGTCTGGCGCGAACTATCTCACGCCTTGTTCCCCGAGGCGTGGTGGGATGTGATCTGCCCCGACGATCCGGCAGAACTCGAGCTCGTCATCGTGCCCGATGGACCACTCTCGAATCTTCCCATCAGTGCGCTGCCGGCGCGCAGTGGCCGTCTCCTGCTCGAACACGCCACCGTGACCTTCGCGCCCTCATTCGGCATGCTTCGCGTGTCAGGCAATGAGTACGCAGCACCTCCCGCTCACGGCCCGATGTCTGTAGTCATACATGTGGACGACGAGGCACTGGGCGCAACCTCCGCCGAGCTCGAGCAATGGCGTACCCACCCATCCCACGTAGTTGACCTGATCGAGACCCAGACAAGGCAGGAACTCGAAACCCACCTCACTGGGGACCGATCGATCGACGTCATATCAATCTCCGTCCATGGCTCCCCTGAGAGCGGATACGGGGCGGCTCCCGGGTTTGGCCGGTTCGTACGTCTCAGAGACCAGTCGATCTTGTCGACTCGTGCTGCACTCAGCTTCGCGTGGCCTCGCACCGTTGTACTCGGCGCGTGCTGGATCGGTGGAGTGGATCTGAAGGTCGGCCGCGAGCCGACTGGCTTCCCGATCGCCTGTATCCAGCGAGGAGCCGACTTCGTCATCGGCGGTACCGCTCCGATTCCCGATGTCCGGTCCGCCGGCCTGCTAGCCGAGCTGATTACTCTCCTGCCTACAACTCCGGCAGCCCGAGCACTCCGCGAAGCCCAACGCAGGCTCAAGGGCACCCCCTTACTGTCTGAGCTTCCGCCCTCTCAATTCGCTGGATTGACATGCTGGTCCGTCGCGCCGACGGCCACTACGCCCCTGCGTCCATCCGCGCCCAACCTGCCTGTCCACTGGGAATCCGACGGAACCCCGGCTAGCGAACAGACGACAAGCGGAGTCTTCGACTCCGATCAGCTCGGCCAGGCTCTCCAACGCACCCTGGCACACGCACAGCAGCAAAGTCTGCGGCAACCGGTAAGCACCCTCGGCCTGCTTCGGTCTGTTTTCGACATCGACGACGAACCCTGGGGATCTTTCCTACTCGCAAGCGAACTCACCTGGCCTGTGCTGCCCGGCCCGATCGATGAAACCGGACTGGGGACTGTAACCCTGTGGGCCGTGGACAGGGAGGTGTGCGTTACGGTCCCCCTCGCTAACGTGCTACGCCGCGGTATCGCGGTCCGCGATGCCCTGCGCGACGAAACTGTCCTACCTTCGCACGTTGTCTACGCAGCATTGCTAGAACAGGGCAGCGGCGCTCAAGCGTGGATCGCCCGCCAGACATCGCCAGAATCCAAGGATTGGCCGATGTATTTGAGCGACATGATATTCCGGACAAATCTGCCGGACCCGCGAGCTCTTGAACGGCACCCTCTCGATATGTCGACACGCCATGAGAAGCGCGCCTTGGCGACCAAACTGAGCGACGCTACAGCCCGACGCATGGTTTCCGGTCACAACTGGGATAATAAATTCACTGCCTTCACGCTGTTTCTGATACTTGTCTTTGCTTCAAATAGCCTGACTTCACTTTATAGCCTGCAGACCCGCCTGCAGGGACGTGGGCGACTGGGAATTGTCTTGACAGACAACACGCGCAGTGGCGGCGGAGCACTCGTTGAGACAGTACTGCCGGGAGGTGCCGCAGCCGAAGCTGGCCTCCTGCATGGCGATGTGTTGCTCTCGGTCGGTAACGCTAAGATTCAAACTGCTGACGACGCAATTAGCAAATTAAGCGGCTATACAAAAGGCGCGACCGTGCACCTGGTCGTCGAACGCTCGGGCCAGACTCTCAACTTGACGGCCAAGGCGCAGCCACTTCCGACTAACCCGACACCAGGAAGCCTCGGTATCACGATGGCCTCCGGTAAATACGGTGCCATAGTTGCAGACATCGAAGCAGGAGGCGCAGCGCAGGCCGCTGGGCTGCATGTCGGAGATGACATCGTCGAGATCTACGGTATACACACTCATGGAGACTTAACGATCGTGCGCTATCTGATCCGCTATCACAATCCGGGAAGCAAAGTAACGATGGTCATCTACCGCGGAAGTCAGACTCTGACGATCGATGCTGTGCTCCACTAATAACCCGTAGCAAAGCCCAGCCCAGGATTCTAAGCTGCGCATTTGCATTCCGATGGCACTCGCGCGACCCCTATCTGGCGAGGTGTCAGGAGCGTGGTCCAGGATTGGGTCCAGGGTCGATTCAAGATCAGTATGTGACGGCCTTGCAAGAGCCACGTTCATGCGCATGCCCTAAATACGGATGGTCCAGGGTGGTCGAGGGAAAATTGGCCTCGCTATGCTCCGCGTGAACGATGGTCCAGTCGTGTACGTCGACTCGTTTGCGTCGACGACTGGGTGGTGCTTCCCGCGCAGAAGCAGGAGGTTGCCGTGCTTGTCGATCAGGTCAAGCGGGAAGGTCGGGTCGGAGCGCGGCCCCGCCGGCCTCTCCGAACGAATGTGCGCAATCTGCAGGACGATCTTCCTGGTGCCGCCGCTACCGAACACGGCGGGCTCGCTACATTCAGGAAAGGCACAGAAGGGTGCGGCCCCAAAAAGGATCTTTAGTGTTACGTCGCGGTACGCGTGCCCCACGCTCAAACCCTAACGGCTACCAGGGGCAACACCCTGGACCAGCCCGAAGGTCCCATATCTGGGTCTTTCACTTGCCCGACCTGCGATGCGCTCGTCGGTGTTGTGCTAGAGAACTTTCACCACGCCTACGACTGTACGGCTGCGGGTGGAGCCTCGTTCACTTAACCTGTTTGGGTGCCAAGCCTGCAGGCTGCCCATCGAGGATACGACTATCAGGATCTGCTGTGCGCCACACGCTTGGTCGACAGCCTTCTCGGCGCCATTTCCGACGTATGGGTCGATAAGAAGCTAGTGCCTGCAGATCGATTCGACGACCTCACAGTGGTAACAGCTGATCGCCGACGACAGCGAACACAGTTCAAGCACTCCGACAACGACGACAGACCTCTCACTGTAGAGACGTTCACGAACGACAAGCGCGAGCTTCGCCTCGACCGCTTGGTCGCCGCAGCCGTTGCCGACCGTGACGGTCCCGGTGCGGGGGCTGCCGTGTCCGAGTTTCGGGTAGTGCTCCGGGATTCAGAGCCCAACGATCAGGCGCTCCTGGACGTGTTGGTGGTAGCCGACCCTGATCCAGGGCCATTCGTCGCGGGAATGTCCACCAAGCGCATGCGGTTCGATGTTGATCGTTTGTGGCCCAAGAGCCCTCCTCTGACGAAAGCCGGCAAGCCCGTCAGATCGCGGTTCTCGTTCCTTGGCTCCACGGGAACAAAGGGAGTGGATCGCGCGGACCTAGCTTGGCTGTGTGAACGCTTGATCATCGAGCTGGAGGCGCCGCGATCAAGCGGCAGCATGACCGAACCTGGCGTAGCGGAGCAAATTCTGCTTGCGCGGGTTAGCTCGGAGATCGGCGCTGGCGTCTACCCGAACGCGGGACGTTCTGCTGAGGACGTCGCGGACGCTTTCGTAACCTTGGCTCGGCAGGCGCGCGAGGGGCGCGTGGTGCCGTCGGCCGACTTGATGCTTCAGCGTGGTCAGCTTCGTCAGGACTTCGGCGCGGTTTCTCGAGTGGATCCTGTCGACCATGCCGTCGAGGTTGCGCGACCCACAACAGTGGCGGACGTGCAGAGGGCAGCCGGCCAGGCAGCCGTGCAGGGTGTACCGCTGCTACTAACAGGACCGCCCGGGCAGGGGAAATCGTGGACGTGCGCGCAGCTGGCAGCGAAGCTGGCCGCGGATGGATGGCTGGTGGCCGAGCACTACTGCTACCTGAATGACACGCGCGATGAGCGCGAGGAACGGGTCAACGGCGACGTCGTTTTCGGCAGCCTCCTGAACCAGCTGGCCGATGCTGATCCAACACTTGTTTCGGACCTGCGCCCAAGGTATGCCGCCGACGACCTGGCCCTCGTGGAGGCTGTCACACGCGCGACAACGAAACAACCCGGCCAGCGCGTCGCCTTGATCGTCGACGGCCTGGACCATGTTGCTCGGGTTCTCCCATCTGCACCCGGCACCGACCCGTCTGCGGCGCTCGCTGCAGCGCTGGCAGCGGTGGAGCTGCCGACAGGAAGCGTTCTCATCGTCTTGAGCCAGCCCGGTGATCACCTCGCTCCGCTTGAAGGCATCGGCGCACAGGCTATGCCGATTCCTGGCTTGGACGACAAGGAGCTGCGAACACTTGCTCTGCGCCTGGGACTCCTTGCTAGTGCAAATGTCTCCAGCCCAGTCGTCGACGAGGAGATGGCCGTAAGCTTCCTGTCAGCGCTCACCGACCGCTCTCAGCGCAACGCGCTGTACGCAACCTACTTGTGCCGGGAGGTACTGCGACAGCCCACCAGCGAGGCCGATCCAGCATCCGTCCTCGGTGACCTTCCCCAGTTCGACGGCACGTTGGAAAACTACTACAGCCATCTCATGGCACGGCTAGGGCCAAGCACGGACGTCGCTGAGTTCGTCGGCCTCCTTGAGTTTCCTGTTACTCGTGCCGAGCTGTGCGAATTGAGACCGGAGATGGATCACCGTCTCGATGAGGCGCTTGCCACGCTCGCCCCAGTCTTGGTGAGCCGCGCGATGCAAGGCGGTCTGCGGGTGTATCACGAGTCGTTCGCGCGATACTTGAGGCGCAGAATGGACGGAAGCCCGGTCGCCCTCGCGGCGAATCTCAGTGTCATCGTCAAGTGGCTCGCTGACCGTGGCTTCTACCAGGACGAGCGTGCGTTCAGATATCTGCTTCCGATGCTGGCCATGGCTGGACGAGACACCGAAGTCCTGGAGATGGTCGGCATTGACTTTGCAGCCAAGGCTGTTGCCGCAGGACATCCGGCGTCAGCGATCAGCGCGAATCTCACTGTCTCGTGCACCAGCGCTGCCAAACTCAACGATCTACCGGCCTTGATCCGATGTGTAGAGCTGACCCGTGCCGCCGAGTCCTTCGAATACGAGCGCCTCGACTCCTCGCTGACCGACTACGTCGATGTCCCGCTCGCGCTCCTTGGGCCTCAAGTCTTCGCCAGCAGACTCCTATTCGACGGCATGCCGTCTCTCCCGGCTAGGGCCGGGCTGCAGGTATGCGCCGCCGTGGATGAGGCAGGCGCGGTCCCTCCGTGGCCTGAGTATGTGACCGCGTTCAGCAAGTGGGTGGCGACAGACAACACCTCTTACGGGCCGGCATCTGACCGGGCCATCGAACTCGCCTGGGTTCGCGGCCAGCTTCGACAAGTACCTGCTGAGACCGATAACCAGACCCAGGCTGGACGTATTGCTGACTTCTTGAACGACGGCGACCTCCCGGTCGACGACACGGTGCCGATCGCCGTCGACGTTCTCGGACTTCAGCTCACTGCCGAAATCATCGAACTGCTGAACGCTCCGACGCACGCAGCCCTCACGCTAGCCGAACTGATCACGCCGTCAGATTCTGCAGAACGCAAAAAAAGAGCCAAACTCATTGAAGCCGCCGTCAGCGACTACCAGCCAGGCAGCGTCCACCGGCTGCTTGCTCTGGGTTGTTCGGCCAAGAAGCTCGATTCCTCCACCGTAACAGCGCTACGAGCCAACGTGATCGCGGGCACCCGCGCCGTGACAAGCTCCCAATCGCAACCTCTGCAGGACCAGGTACTGACCTGGCTGGATTTGTGCGCCATTGCGGCCCGGCGCAACGCTGCGATCCTGACAACTGTCGAGAGCCTTCTCGAAGGCGAAGGCTGGTACCGGTGCTGGCTCCGGTTCGCCCTGGCACTGATGCGAGCGGAGATCGCAGATCATCAGAACCGCAGCAGTCTGGCGCTAGCGGCGCTGGGACAGCTCACCGGTGACCTGGCCCGTTTCAACGGCGCACCTCACGCATTCAACTTGTATCCGATCCGTGCGCAGATCGAAGACACAATACGGCGTGCGGTCGCCCTGCTCGATGACGAACACTGGTCGGCGGCTCTGGCGATCCTCAAGCAGGTCAGTGATGGCCTTGGGGGATCCATGCAGGGCGAAGACGTCGGCCCGATCCCACCGCGCTTCCTACTTTCCCTGGCCGTCGACGCCACCACGAATTCGGAACGTCGCCACGCCACCAGTGAACTGCTTGACGAAGTGCTCGCCGAAGGCGGGAGTGAGCGCTACTACTCAACGTCGGCGGAGTACCGCTTAGTGGCTGCTCGTTTCGCGCTCACAAGCGGCGATACTGAGCGGGCACAAGAACTCTGGGACGACGCATGTCGCCTGATGACAGCATACGGCTTCCGAAAAGACACCACGATCTACGAGGTCCTGGACCCCGTCTCCACCCTAGCCTTAGCAGATCCGATCCGTGGCCGAGCCCGGCTCGCGCGTCTTCAACCGATGTGCAAGCGCGTACTCGTTCACACCGACGGTCGAGGGACTCGCGCTGCTTGGGGCCAATGGTGGAGGGCACTGGCCCAAGCCGACCCTGCAGCCCTGGCGCGACTGGTAGTCCCGGCCTTGCTACAGGACTGCGGCCACGTCCACGACCTCTACAACGATGCGCTACAGGACCTGTGGCGCGCTTGGCATCGCAAGGCCGACCCCGTCATCGCCGGTCTCCTCCGCCTAGCACTGCCGACACCACTGGAGGAGTCTGACCCGGTTCTAGTGGAACGACTATCCGCTCCCACCGCCAGCTCCGACGCCGATCTAGCTGACCTGCTGATCACCCTCATTCTCGCCCGCGCTGACGAGCGACCACATCCCTCTTCCACTGCTGACAGTGGGCTGTCTTCCGAAACCACAACTGTGGTGATCCAAGAGCTCAACTCAGCAGCAACACTGGCCAACGCTCCCCGCATTGGCATCGAAGCAACCTCCGCCGAACCAAGCGACACCGCTTCTACGTCGGATGACTTGGATACCGCAGACGCCCCGCCGACAGCGACGCCAGTGGACAATTTCCCCAGCGGACTTGTCGGAATTGCCCGCGCTACCAGAACGTGGCGGAGCCGATCCTATGAGTCAACCGATGCCGAATGGTCCGCGCAACGATACGCCGAGATCATCGGGACACGCCTCGTCGAAGTTGCCCAAGCCGACAAACAACCTGACGCCGTGCGGGCGCTACACACCCTCGCCGCCGCCGTGGGTACCTTCGATCGCAGCGGGCTGCTCGCCATCCTCGGACAGGAACTTGAGAATCGCCAGCAGCCACGCCTAGCCGCCGTCGCACTCACCCTGGCCTGGACACATACCCGGGGACAAGGCGGATATATGTCCTTCGGCGGCCAAACCGGCATCGAAATGCTTCATCGCGCGACCGAACTCAACCCCGATGAAGCACTTGGCACCGTCACATCTGAAGTCACGCGCGTCGTAGCCGGAACCTTCCCCGGCTCCTCAGGAGTAACCCAGGCCGTGATCTTCGCTCTCGCCGAAGGCGCTCTCACCACCGGCGAGCCGCCCACCGACGCGGCATTCGCCACCTGGGACGAAGCCTGCTCCGTGATTGAGACGCGGACTCCACGAATGAGTGCAAGCGACGACCCAAACGACCTTTACACTGCAGCTAGTGACGACGACCCGACCCCGGAGGTCGACAGCATCCTCGCCGAGGCACTGATCGGCATGCTCGCTCACCCCGGCCAGGAGGACCGCCGCCGCACACTTATCGCCCTAACAATCCTGCTAAGACATCAGCCCGCAGTTGCGGCCGCAGCACTTGCCTCATCGCTGAACAGTCTGACGGACCCGGCGGTTCTCTCCTGGCTGCTTGCCACCATCGCGGACGCCGGCGACCCTGCCGTACCACTGGTTGCAGACGCCTGCGGCCAAACCCTGCAAGCCCTCGCCCAAGGGCCGCACCTGAGAGGCTGTTGCTCAATCGAACAGGGCCGTTGAGCTGGGAAATCAGCGTCAGCTTGAGTGTGTAAGGGGTCGGTGATGGTGGCATAGCTTCCGGTGTCGGATTGCTCGATTCCCAGGAGGTCGCCGG
>NZ_JAACYW010000278.1 GCF_015356825.1 Catenulispora rubra
CGCCACACCCATGCCCGATGAAGGAGCACCCCGACATGGCTCAGCGCAAGACCGTGCAGCTCGGCGGCAAGCAGCTGCGCGTCGCCACCAAACTCGCGCCGGCGACCAACGCCAAGCGCGGCTACTGCCCCACCTGCTCCGGCATCGGCACCCACGGCAAAACCAAGACCAGCAAAGCCCGCCCGTGCCGCCGCTGCAACGGCACTGGCCGCGCCACAACCCCGGCCGCAAACACCGCGGCGAAGTCGCCAGCGAAGAAGGTGGTCGCCGCGGCGCCGAAGCCGGGTCCGGCCCGCACCTCCGGGCAGACGGTGGCCGCCAGGCGCCCGGCCGCCTCCGGCGCGGGTGCGCGCACCGCCTACGGCGCCGCCGCCAACCGGCGCGCGGCCGACCGCAAGGCGAAGAAGACCACGAAGAAGACGCCGACGGTGCTGCGGTTGTTCGGGATCGGCGGCAAGCGCCTGCCGGTCAACAAGGCCATGCGCGGCTGGATCCGCGGCGCCTTCGGAACCCGCACCACCACCACGGCGCAGGCCCGGGCCCGCAACAACCGCAGCTTCGGCGAGACGCTGGCGGTCGGCGGCAACCCCGGCGCGTCCTGGTGGCGCTGCCCGCGCTGTGCAGCGTCGGAGACCGGGCTGCGCGACGCCGACACCGCTGTGGGCCGCGCCGCAGCCCACTGGGCCGGCACCCACCCCGGCGCCCCGTTCCGCCTGGACTCACAGGGCCCGAACACCACCACCGGCTCCCGGAAGGGCTGAACCTCATGACCGAGCTGATGACACAGCAGCCGCTCTCGGGCACCGTCCACCCCGTCGACGGCACCGCCGCGGCCGAGCCGGGCACGATCCGCCGGCGGCTGCCGGTTTCGCCGACCTCAGCCGCCCTCGCGCTGGCCTCGCCGGCGGTCACCGCCACCATGCTGGTGCTGGCCCGGCACTGGCCGGATCACGGAGCCCGGCACAGCAACGGCGACATGGTCGCCATCGGCGTGTCGATGATCCTCGGCGCGGCCATCACCGCCTGGGCCGCGGCGACAAAGGATGCGGTGCTGGTCGGCACGGCTGGATCCCTGACCGCCGCAGCGCTGGGCATCGGGATGATGGCTTACCCGGCCGGCATGTCCGAGCCGCTGATCGTCACTGCGGTCGCGACCGTCACTGGCTGGGTGTTCACCCGGCGCCAGTGGCTTGCGCGCGGCATCCGCCGCCAGGATGCAGCCGAGCGGCAGGCCGACCGGGACCACGAGGCGAACGTCGTCGGCATGCAATGCCAAACCGCCATCGAGGTCACCGCACTGCGCGAGCAAGGCGCCACCAACCGAGAAAAGCTCCGGCAGCTCGGCAAAACCAAGCGCGCCGAGCTGCGCCTGGACGCCGCCGAATACGACGCGCTGAAGACCGAACGCGACACCCGACGCCGGCACTTCATGACCGTCAGCCCGACTGCCGCTACGGCGATGGACCAGCCCGGCCCGGCCGCCGCGGACTCGCTCAGCGCGACGGCCCGCGATGCCCTGGACGCCGCGCCCCGGCTTCAGATCGAGCCCGCCCCGGCCGCCGTCGACGACTTCGCTGACCTCGCGGCGGCCCTCGGCGTGCTGCGCATGACGGCATGACCACCTCCACCTGAATCCTCCGGCCACCGAACCCGGTGACCGGCCGCCCACCCGGAAGGAACCCGAAACCCATGCCCATCCCTGCGCGAGACGGCCTCGTGCCTGTGGCGATCGAGTACCACCTGGCCGACGAGCCGCGACCGACCGCCTACACCCGATTCCTGGCCGAGGAAGCGATCGGCTTGCTGCTGCTGGTCATCGACGCACTCGCCGAGACCGACGACACCGAGCACCTCCACCGCTTGGCCGGCGCGCTGACGCTCGCGACCAGCGGCCAAGACCTCACCTCGCTCACCTGACGATCGCTGAACCCGACGACCACCCGCACCACGACACGAAGGAGAACCACAACATGACCATCACCAACCCCAACAACGTCGACGTCGACGTCGACGTCGACGTCGACAAGCAGGACGAGGCCACCGCGCTGCGGCTGCTGGTGTTGGAGGCGTTCGGCACGGACGAACAGCTGCCCGTCACCGAACTGCTCGCCCGCATCGCCACCGTCAACCCCGGCCTCGGCACCAACGCCGCCGCCCGATCCGTGTTGGCCGAGATCGACATGACCCCGTTCAACACCAACGGCAGGCGCTACTACCGGCGCCCGGCCGCCGAACCGGTCTTCGACGCCCCGCAGCTGCGCGCCGCGGTCGTCGCCGCCTTCGACACCGCCGACCGCATCGAGGCCGACGAGCTGTACGAGCGGCTCGGCGACATCGACCCGCACCTCGTGGCGAACCTGGCCAAGCTGAAGTCCGGCCTGGCCGAGATCGGCATGACCCCGGAGAACGGCCCTGAGAACGAGCGGTTCTACCAGCGCTCGGCGGCGATCGGCCCGGTGCCCGGCGGCGAGCAGCTGCTGGCCGCCCTGTCCGGCATGGTTCAGACAGGCCGCGCATGGCAGGCCGCCGCCAACGCCCGGGCGAAGGCGAAGCGTTACGCCGAGCAGCAACGCATCAGCCGCGAACGCGCCAGCGCCGCCGCCGGATGGTGGCGCCGCGACTTCCGCATCGCCGACGTCGAGCCGCCGATGCTCACCTGGGTCGGCTACCCGCTGCCCGACGGCCGCGACCGCCAAGGCGACCAGGAAGCAGACCGAATCCATGCCCTGGCCTTCCTCGGCAACGGGGTGTTCCTGGCCCACCGCTCCCGCACTGTCAACGGCGTCGAGTACTCCAACACCGAGCACGTCGGCCTGGTCATCGCCGCGTGCGGCGGCTGCGGCCAGCACCACGAGCACCGCGTGAAGAACACCACCGGCCTCGGCGACGTCCTGGACCTGCTGGCTGAGCGGTCCTGCCTCGGCAACACCGGACAGCACGCCAAGTTCTGATCCCGCCCGGTGCGCGGCGCCTCAAGTCCGCCAAGACACGCCGCCGCGCACCGGCATCCCAGCCCATCGATCACTTCAGGAAGGGACACCACCCATCATGACCGAACCGCTCGTGACCATCGACGACGCGTCCGACCGCTCGCGCGCCTCCGACGGCGTCTCCCGCTATGGCGCCTACCTGCGCAAAAGCGCCGAGGAATTCCGCGACACCTGGGACGACACCGTGGCGCCCCCGGTCGAGTACGCCGCCGCGGCGTGGCGAAACGCCACCGGCCCGATCATGGTCCCCGGCTACGCCGAGATCCGCAACGACATCAACGGCATCCGCATCACCGCCGATGAGTCCGGCGACGGCAACTACGCCATCGAGGTCACCATCCCGCTGAACCACCGCGCGCTCAAACCGCTGTTCCCCAGCTACCTGGGCCTGCACGATTTCGGCGACTGGTACACCGAGACCTCCCCGTTCAGCGAGCACGGCTCGTTCTGGGACCCCAAGTACACCCGGGCGCTGCTGCTGACCACCACCCGGCTGCTGATCCCGCTCGCCGAGTCGATGCTGCCCACCCCCAACCCGGACACCCCCGCCAGCACCGTGTCCCTGGCCGACGCCAAGGCCTCGGTGCGCGCGGTCGCCGACATCGTCAACCGGCAGGCCGGCCCGGTCGTGGAATCCCTGCGGAGCGCCCGGTGAACGGCCCGACGGTGTACGAGGGCTGGTGGGAAGTGCCCGACGGGCTGCTGCTCGCTTCCCAGCTGGCGGCGATGGACCTGCCGCGCATCCCCGGCGGCGAGGTCGCCGGGATCGTGCAGGCCGAGAACTGGCACGCCCGCGGCCGCGACGACCAGTTCAGGCTGTACCGGCTCAGCGACTCCCTGCCCTCGACCGCGTCCGCAACGCAGCTGGAAGCCGCCGACGCCAAGCGCACCAAGAACCGGGTATACCGCTGCGAGGAGTGCGGGGCGTTCAGCGAGCAGGCGCTACCCCGCTACCCGCTCGACGACCAGCTGCTCAAGAACATCGAGCCGCGGTACCTGTGCCGGTGCTGCCGCCACATCACCCGGCTGACCGGCTACCAGGCCCACCACGGCGCGCGCCGCGCCGCCGCGGCCCGCTGGGCGGCGACCATGGCCGCCGCCGGAGCAGCACTTGCCGTGACCGCGGCCGAGGTACGGCCCGAGGGCACCACACCGTCCGGGAAGCGGCATCCGATCACCGGAATCGCTGTGCTCGCCTTCGACATTGCGGACGGCCGCAAAGTCTTCGACGCCACAGTCCTGCGCCGCCCGGCCAAGGCCGGGCAGAGAACCAAGGAGCAGCTGGACCCCGAGCCCGGCGCGAAAAGACTCCGGGCCGCGATCGAGGGCAGGAGCCTGATCGGCTGGACCCTCAAGGACCTGGAGCCGCTGCGTCCAATCCTGGCCCCGAACAGCGGTCGCCACGTCGCCCTCGGCGAGGAGGCGCACGCCCGCGTCACCGACTGGCGCAGCGACATCGACGTGCGCACCGGCCGACCCCGCGCCGCCACCAACCCGGGACGGCCGGACCGCCTCGCCCTCCTGATCCGCCGTATCGCCACCACCACACCCGCTGGATCCGGCCCGCGAAACCAGGAAGAGGCCGACCGGTGACCGTGTACGTGGACGACCTCGGATGCCCGGCTACGGTCGGCGGCCTCAACGCGCGCTGGTCCCACCTCATCGCTGATGACGCCGCCGAGCTGCACGCCTTCGCGGACCGGCTCGGCCTGCGCCGCGAATGGTTCCAAGACCCCACCGTCAACGGCAAGCCCAAGGCGGCGCCGGGCACCCGGGCCGCCGAGAACTGGCACTACGACGTCACCGCGTCCAAGCGGGCCCAGGCGATCCGCCTGGGCGCGGTCGCCGTGTCCTACCGAGACCTCCCCGCGATCATCAACGCCCGCTACGAAACGCGCCGCCAGGCCGAGGGGAGCACATCGTGAGCGTCACCTTCACCGACATCTTCTGCGGTGCCGGCGGATCCTCCACCGGCCTGGTGAACGCCGGCATGGAGCTGAAGCTGGCAGCGAACCACTGGGAGCGGGCGATCGAGACCCACTCCGCCAACCACCCCGGCGCCGAGCACCTGTGCGCGGACATGGACCACTACGACATGCGGCGCCTGCCGGACACCGACGTGCTGTGGGCCTCGCCGATCTGCACCGAGGGATCACCCTCCGGAGGGCGCAAGCGCCGCTCGCGCAAGAGCCCCGGGATTCCGGGCCAGGAGGGCATCCAGGAGCTCGGGTATGTGCCGCAGACCGGGTTCGAGCGCACCCGCGCCACCGCCTACGACATCCTGCGCGCCACCGAGGTGCACCGCTACAAGGTGGTGATGTACGAGAACGTGCCTGAGTTCGCTACCGACTGGGAGCTGTACTCCTGGTGGGTTCAGGGCTTCAGGGTGCTCGGCTACCGGCACGTCGCCGTCTCCGTCAACGCCGCGCATATCGGCGGGGCCGGCAACGACCCCGCAGCGCAGTGGCGCGACCGGTACTTCGGGATGTTCGTCGCCGACGGGCTGCCGCTGCCGGACCTGGCACCGCGCCCGACCGCCTGGTGCCCGGTGTGCCAGACCAACGTGGCCGCCATCCAGTACTGGAAGGACACCCCGGTCACCCGCCGGTACGGCAACATCGGCAAGTACCGCGACCAGTACGACTACCGCTGCCCCAACGGCAGCAGGTGCCGGCACGCGGTCGTCGAGCCCTACGTCGCCCCGGCCGCCTCGATCATCGACTGGGACGACCGCGGCGTGCTGATCGGCGAGCGCGCCGAGCGCAAGATGCGCCCGCTGGCGGCGACCACCGTCGCCCGGATCGAAGCCGGGCTGGCGATGCTCGGCAAGCGGCGGATGGTGGTGACCGTCAACCACAAGGGCCACGACGGCCGCGCCTTTGACCCTGGCACCGGCCCGCTGCCGACCCGGACCGGGAAGATCGGGGAGGCGGTGGTGGTGCCGTGCGGCGGCACCTGGAACACCACCCCGTACCTGACCGACCGGCCGCTGCGCACCCAGACCGGCACCGAATGCGAGGCCCTGGCGATCCCACCGGACGCCGCCGATGCGTTCGTGGTCGAGTACCGCAACCACGCCACCGCCTCCCCGGTCACGGCACCGATCGCCGCGGTCACCGCGCAGGGCAACCACCACGGCCTGGTCATCCCCTACCGCAAAGGCCTGACCAAGACCACCGACGAGCCGCTGCTGACCATGGCCACCGTGGACCCGGCCGGGCTGGCCCGTCCCGCGCCGTCGGTCCAGGAATGCCACTACCGGATGCTGCAGCCGCGCGAGCAGCTGCTCGCCCAGCGCTTCCCCCGCGACTACATCGTGCACGGCAACCGCGGCGAACAGACCATGCAGGCCGGCAACGCCGTCCCGGCCAACGTCGCCCAATGGCTCGGTGGCAAAGCCCTCGCGGTGCTGGCATGACCCGAACCCGGGACCGGGCCTGCACCGGCAAAAAGACACACATCAGCTGCGCCGCCGCCGACGAAGGCTGCCACACCCACCGCCGTACCTCCTGATCCCCGCCCGGTGCGCGGCGCCTACCCGTCAATACACGCCGCGCACCGGTGCCCTGTTCCAGCACGTGAACCGCCGAGAAAGGGACCACCCCATCATGACCGACACCGCACAGAACGCCGACGCCGAGCCTTGGCACGGCGACGTCGGTGGCGAACCCGGACCCGAGCAATGGTCCCTGCCCAAGGACGAGGACGCCGAGCGGGCCGTCCTCGGGGCGATGATGCTCTCCCCGGCCGCCCTGGCTGAGGTGCGGCCGATGCTCACCGGCGCCGACTTCTACCGGCCCGCCCACGAGCAGATCTACAACGCCATCACCGAGCTCGCCGACGCCGGACGCCCGGCCGACCCGCTGGTGGTCGCCCAGGCGCTCGGCGCCGAGCTGCAACGGCTCGGCGGCGCGCCGTACCTGCACACCTGCATGGCCGCGGTGCCGACGGCCGGATCGGCCGGGTGGTGGGCGCAGATCGTGCTGGACAAGGCCTACGCCCGCCGGGTCATCGAGGCCGGCACCCGGCTGGTGCAAATCGGCCGCTCAGCAGAGATCGACGACCCGCTGCGCACCCGCGTCCGCACCGAATACGCCGCCCTGGTCGAGACCGAGAAGCGCGGCTGGGACCAGCCCGCGCCGCTGGGCTCGGCGGCGGCCAAGCTGCCGGAGTTCCCCGGCCAGGTGCTGCCCAAGTGGCTGGCCATGCAGGTCGCCTCGGTGTCGGAGTACACGCAGACGCCGATGGACCTGGCCGGCACCGTCGCCCTGTCGGCGCTGTCGGCCGCCTGCGGCGGGCGGGCGAAAGTCGTGGTGCGCAAAGGCCAATGGACCGAGCCGGTGAACCTGTACACGATCAGTGCGCTGCCGCCGGGAACTCGCAAGACCGCTGTGTTCAACGCGATGATCCGGCCGCTGAAGAAGGCCGAGAAGGACCTGGTCGCCTCGGCCCGGCCCCGCAACGCCGAGCAGCGCGCGATGCGGCAGATCGCTGAGGAGCGCGCCGCGCGCACCGCCACCGCCGCGGCCAAGGCCAGCCTGGCCGACCGTGCCGGTGCCGAGGCCGACGCCCGCGAGGCCGCGCGGGAGCTGGCCGAGACGCCGGAGCCGCACGATCCGCAGCTGATGACCGACGACGTGTCGCCGGCGAACCTGGCCACGCTGCTGGCCCAGAACGGCGGCCGGTTCGCGATCCTGTCGGATGAATCAGAGATCTTCGACATCATGGCCGGGCGCCACACCTCTGGCGCCCCGGCCATGAACGTGTTCCTTAAAGGCCACGCCGGATCCGAGCTGAAGGTCAACCGCACCACCCGCAGCTCCGACATGGTCGACGAGCCCGCGCTGACCATCGGCGTGTGCACCCAGCCGGTGGCCCTCTCGGCGCTGGCGGCGATTCCCGGCGCGGCTGGACGCGGGCTGCTGGCCCGGTGGCTGTTCACCATCCCCGAGGTCGCGATCGGGTACCGCAACACCAAGCCGGACCCGGCCGACCCCGCCATCGGCGCCGAGTACGACGCCACGATGACCTCGCTGATTCTCACCATGTTCCAGCGCACCACCGTGGCCGAGCTCGTCCTGGACGCCGAGGCCGAGAAACTCCTCGACGCCGCGGGTAAGGACTACGAGGAGAGGATGCGCGACGGCGAAGCGCTGTCCGGCCTCCGGGAATGGTCCGGCAAGGCCGTCGGTGCCGCCGCCCGGATCGCCGGCCTGCTGCACCTGGCCGAGCACCTGCGCGACGGCTGGGGCAAGCCGATCAACCGCGCCACCATCGAGGCGGCGCTGGCCATCATGGACTACTACACCGCCCACGCCCTGGCCGCGTTCGACCTCATGTCCACCGACGAGACGATCGTGCGGGCCCGCGCCGTCCTGGACTGGATCGAGCGCACCGGCACCGACCGGTTCACCGCCCGGGACCCCTTCAGCTCCATGTCCCGCAGCCGGTTCCCGAAGATCACCGACATGGACGCGGCCCTGTCTGTCCTTGAACGTCACGGCTACATCCGCCGACTTCCCGAAGCACCAATCGCAGGACGCGGGCGACCGCCGGCACCCACCTACGAAACCCACCCCGACATCGGAACCTGACCCTTACATCCGTCACACACCGTGACGGATCAAGGTCAACGGACCACGGCGATGCGGAGCCCACACCCCTGCCGCACCGCCGCAGAATCCGCAGAAATCAATTCTGCGGATTCTGCGGCGACGCGGCGGCCCATCGGCCGACTAAAACACCCCGTCCACGCCCCGAAACGTAAGGGGCGCCAACCAAAGGAGCAGAATCCCATGACCACCAAGTACGTCCCTCGGGTCGGCACGGCACAGCGTGGCGGCACCCGCCCGTGGTGCTGCGACGGCTCGTTCGTCTACCGCTACGAACCCGACGAGGTCACCGCGGCCTGCGTCACCGACGCCCCCGGATCCTCGGAGAAGATCGGCCACACCGCCCGACTGCTCGCCGAAGTCGCCGCGCGCATGGCCGCACGCCGCTCGGTCTTCTCCGGGCTGACCGCCGCCGGCGAGCTCGTCGCCTTCCCACAGACCGACGACGACGCCCGCTCCGACGCCGTCGCGGTCGTGGCCGTGATGTGGGACGCCGGAGCCTCGATCGGATGGGTCGGCGACGCCCGCGGCTGGTCCTGGGACGGACAGACCCTCACCCAGGTCACCACCGACCAGACCATGGCCGCCTGGCTCGCAGCCCGCGGCAGCGAACACACCGGCCTGGAGATCTCGGCCGATCTCATGGACTTCGGCAACGCCTTCATGCGCGTCTCCCTGGCCACCGCCTCCGCTGCAGCAATCCGGGAAGCCCGGGTCGACGCCGACCTGACGGTCATCCTCACCAGCGACGGCGTCCACGACGCACTCGGCCCTGAACGCATGACCGAGATCGCCCGCACCCACAGCGACGACCCGCAGGCATTGGCCGAGGCCCTGGCCGCCGCCCCAGACATAGACGAAGACGGCTACCGCGACGACGCCACCGTCGTCGTGCTCGCCCCGCCGACCGCAACGACCAAGGAAGAAGGCTGACCACGATGCCCACCACCAACCACCCGCTGCTGCCCGGCTACACCATGCCCGACACCGTGCTGGAGCAGGCCAGAGCGGCCCTGCGCACCCACGCACCTGACCTGCCGGAGCTGACGCCGGCCGCCCTGGCCAGCCGACGCGGGATCTGCCTGGTCCCCAACGTCCGCGGCGAGGTCTCCAAGCTGGAGATCACCCTCACCAGCACCCCCGGCCGCACCATCAAAGTCAACGCCTGGCACGCCCCCGACATCCGCGACCTCGACCGACGCTGGCCCCACAACCACCGCTGGTCCCACATGCGGTCAATCGCCCTGCAGCACGACAACAGCGCCGCCTACAACGCCGAACTGTGGCGATTCACCGACGACGGCGCCCTGACGATGCAGCCCTACACCCAGCTGCCCGGCGGCGACCACACCATGGCCCACCACGAATTCCACGAGGTCGTGGCGACCGACGCCGTCCTGTGGACGGTACTTCTCGGCGACGCCTCCGTGCCCGGCGACTGGGGCGTGGCCGACCCCGAAACCGGCCGGTACCACGACAACAGCACCCTCAGTCCCGACCCGAACTTCAGCGCGCGCTTCGCCGACCTGAATCCGCACTGGATGACAACCGGCACCAACTCCCTGCTGGCCTGACCGCAATCCCGCCGCCAGGACTCACGCTTCACGCAGACAGCTCTGGCGGCGGGCCGACCAGCCCCACTCTTGAGGAGAACTCGATGAACAGATCGCCTTCGAAGCCCGCAGGCAACAGGGCTACAGCGGTGGGTAGCGTCACACGCGCGACCGAATCCAGCGGAGCAAGATGTTCAATCACCTACGGTGATTGGCGCCTGCCGCCGACTAGGAGGCGCTCGACGGACCCAGCTCCGCCGCTGCGGAGTCGCTGCGCTGCGCCGAAGGATCGGACATGACCGCTCCCGAGCAACCGGCTCCACGGCCGCGTAAGCCCGTCCGTCGGACCCGGGTCGCCGGCGGGCGCGGCAATCAGGTGAATATCGGCTTCACCAATGATGAGTACAGCGACCTGAGCGCCAGGGCCAACCGGCTCGGTATAAGCGTGCCGCGGATGCTGCATGAGAAGTCCCTCGAAAACGACCCGGCGGCCGTGCCCGAGCGGCGACAGCACTATCGCGAGCTGATCGGGATCCGGCTACTGCTCGCCCGGCTGAGTACCAACGTCAACCAACTCGCCCGCCACGCCAACTCAACCGGCCAGTTCAAACCGGAGACTGGTGCCGCCCTCGCTGCGGTCGTCCGAGCCGCGCAACGGGTGGAAGCGCAGATCGCGCAAACGACCCCACCGCCTGCGCTCACCGACGAGGAGGGCGACGAGCCGTGATCGTGAAGATCTCCGAGCGCGGAAGTACGCCTGTTGGCTTGACCTGCTACCTATTCGGAGCCGGGCGCCATAACGAGCACACCAACCAGCGTGTCATCGCCGCCGACGATGTGCTCGGACTGGTAGCCGGAACCCGCCTAACCACAACAACGAACCGGAATGAGGTCATCGCGATCGGCCATGACCTGAACGGTCCGCACGCCCTGTTCGGCACGTCCTTCCCCGGCGGCCACGTCTGGCATGCCTCGATCGCCATCCCCGCCGGCGATCGCCAACTCACCGACGCCCAGTGGGTCGAGGTAGCCAGCGAAACCGCGTCGGCCATGGGCTTCACCATGAGTGAACGGCGGGCCGGATGCCGCTGGGTTGCGATCCACCACGGACTATCAACCGCCGGCAACGACCACATCCACCTGGTCGCCTCCCTGATCCGTGATGACGGGACGAAGGCATCCGTGTGGAACGAGCGGCGCACCATGTCCAAGGTCGCTGCTGACCTGGAGCGCCACTTCGGCCTGGCCGTGGTGGAAGGCCGCAGCGGCGCAGGCCTGCCCGGCCTAACCCGCGCCGAGCAGGAGATCGCTCAACGCAAAAACCAGCCCGAGCCTGCCCGGCAGACCCTGAGCCGCACCGTGCGCGCAGCTGCATCGGCGTCCGTCGACGAGGCCGAGTTTCTGCGCCGGCTGCGCGCCGCTGACGTTGGCTGCCGTCCCCGCTTCGCGGACGGCAGCAATGTCGAGGTCGTTGGCTACTCCGTCGCCCTCCGCCCAGACCACGACGAGCCGACCGTTTGGTTCGGCGGCGGCCGACTCGCTCGCGACCTCACCTTGCCTCGCCTGCGCCAGCAGTGGCCGGACACAGTCGAACAGCGCCAGGCCGCCGTCGTGCTGTGGACCCACCCGACCGAACAGCGCCCCGGCCGCGAAGCCGAGAGTTTTCCCGCCGAAACCTGGGATCAGGCTGCGCAGCGCGTCGCCGAAGTCCTCAACCACCTCGCCGGCACGGCAGCTGGCGACACCGCGACCTGGGCGGCGGCAGCGCGGGAGTCAGCCGGGATATTCGCCGCGCTAGCGACCCGCTTCGAGAGCGGACCTGGGCCAATGGCCGCCGCTGCCGACGCCTTGGCCCGATCAGCGCAAACCCGCCGCGGCAGACCAAGGCCCCTTCGTACCGGCCCGGTGATGCGGCTTCACGGCGTGCAGGCCGTCGTAGCCAACGCCCAACTCCGCAAGAAGAACGAGGCCGCAATGCGGCACATGTTCTGGATCACGCTGCACCTCATCGAAGCCATCGCCTCCGCGCACTCCGCGCGCAATGAGCCGCTCGCCGCACAACGTCTCACCCGAATTGCGCACCACGACTTCGCAGCCGCAGTAGTTCGTGGTCAGCCGCCATCGGAGATACAACGACCGACCGCGCTCTCATCGCGAGACGCAGTCCGCGAGAAGGGCCGGTGATGCCGGTTTCGGTCCGCACGACAGTGGCCGGCGCCTCAGTTCTGCCCGCACCACGGCAAAGCCTAGGTAAAGGTTCAGCGTCGAGGACACGCTTTCACGGCTATCGACGCCGCTATCGGGCCGTCAAAATCAACACTCGCAGTGTATGTCCTGAAGATACCCGGGAGTCGAATAGCCCTATATGCAACCTTTGAGCGATTCCCTTCTTGATCAATCGACCTTCGAAGTGCCAGAACCATCGATATCAACACTGCCAGTGTCACCACTGGCAGTGTCTTGATTTGTCCATCGGACCACCTCAGCCTGACCTAGTCACGTAGGTGGGGCCGGGAACCGGTGGAGAGGTGCGTAATGGGCGTTTCGAATCGAACAGCCGAGACCAGCTGCGAGCCCCTGCGCCGGAAGGCGCTGTCAGAGCTGGTAGGCGGGTTCACCCGCCACGAATTCGTGTTCGTATTGAATGAGAGCCCTGAGACCCCGCCACGTTTTCCTGTACGCGGCGAAAGCCCTGAGGCGACCGCAGTGCTGTTGGAGACAGCCGTAGACGGTTTCATTGCTCTCGGCGCTGACCGGCTTCAGAAGATGGTGGCCATCTACAACTTCCATTGCGAGCAGGCCGCCGAGGCAGCCAGGCGAGATGACATGCCTAGCTTCTGGTGGTGGATCCATCAATCCGAGGCGATGACGGGAGGGAACGGTCGAACGGGTCACCTACTCGACCTGGCGGACGCCCTGGTCCACCACCGAGAGCGGCGCGATGGGCTGTGCGCCCGCCCGTGCTGCGACCGGCAATGGTGGACTAAGCGCGGTTTTCCCCGTCCGGACATGCCTCCCGAGAATCACCGCGCGAACTACACAGGGCGTGATGCCGTGCCGGCCCCGGATCTCCCGGACTGACAAGAGGCGAAGCCTTGTCCGAGGTCATCGCCTTCGAACGGGCCGTTCAGAGTTCGGGGCAGCTGAGGGCCTACCGACGGACACCATTCGCCTCCCCCTGCTCAGCATCTTCTGCGTCGAGGGCGCGAAAGGCCCTGAGCAACCCCCGTGCCACGCGGATGTCTATGACGTAGGCGTCCTTGTCACGGCTCACCAGCGTTGCCGGAAACACCAGCTGCTTCTTTACGCTGCGTTTCAAACTGTTCACCGCACCGCCCAGCTCATTGACGTCCCACTGCGGCGGAACGCCCTTGCTGTTGATCTTGTCAAGGACTTCAGCGACTACGATCCGTGGCGCGTTCTCAGCGATGCAACGCAGCACTGTGGCGGATTTTGGAATCAATCCCGCTATGAGCGCGTACAGCCTCTGCTCGTTCCAGTCTCCTAGCAGCAGCTCGGCGCTGAGCCCATCGTGCAGTACCGGGACCGGCGACTCCTCCCGCTTATCGTCAGGTCGGCCAAAGGCTGCCCGAAGTGCGGCAAGCGCGTTGTCGTAGGTGTCCGTCTCTGTGTCGATGGTGATTCGCACGTTCCCTCTTCCCGAGCCGTGTTCCTGACTGGAGCCACGTACACCATCCACGCTGGCGCAGCCTGGCGTGTCCATCAACCCCTTCGCTGCGGGCCGAGAGGGCGGTATAACCGTGGTATGGCCGAAACCGAAAAGCTTGCAATCAGCCTCCCCGCTGACCTGATCGCCGAACTGCGCGAGAAGAAGGATCTGGGGGAGATCAACTCTGTCTCCGGACACATCGCCGACCTACTCCGTCGCGAGCAAGAGGCCACCGACGTTCAGGCTGTCTTTTCCCGTTTGTTCGGCGACGACCAGCGCCCAGCGCCTGAGCACTACGGCTGGGCGCGGCACGCGCTCGGCGTCCAGGAGGACTAGGAGCCCACGTGACTGATTTGATGGGCGGACGTGTCCTGGACTCCAGTGCGCTCGCGCAGGCAGCAGCTGGCAGCCTCTACATGCGGGCACTCTTCGAAACGGCCCGACAAAGGATGATCCAGCTACTGGTGCCCGCGACCGCGCTCTCGGACGCGATCGCCGAAACCGAGAGTCCCGCCGGACGCGAGTTGCTTCAGCTCGTGGCACGCTTCCCCATGGTGACCGTGAAGGCACTGGACGAGAGTGACGCGTTGGCAAGCGGCCTGCTGCGCGCAGAGAGGCTCCCCACCGCATCCACCTCCGCCGGCCATGTCGCGTTCTACGCCGCTGAGCGTGGGTGGCCGGTCGTCACGAGCCTTCCTGACGCGCTTCGGGCGCTGTTCCCGGGGGTCGAGATCGAGAGCCTCCCGTGATTGGCCCGGGCACTCTGGGGGACTTTGCCGGACTGGTCGCCGGCGCATGCGTTGCGGTCTACGTCGCCAGGGACGTTCAGCGACGCCGGCGTCCGAAGCACTCCCCGCTCGATGCCACCCCGAGCCAGCGCGTCGGCTACCACCCCATACGTGTGAAGCAGGTCTACCAGCGTGCACGGACCGGCACGAAAGCCATCGTCGTATGGCAAGAAACAGGGCAGCGTCAGGACACATGGTTCGAAGGCACTTGGCCACGCCAGGGAACACGACTGTACGTGCGGGGAAAGGTCGGATACGGCCCCCACAACCACAACCCCAGCGTGCTGTACCTCTACCCCGGCGACATCATCGACCCCTGACGCTTCCGACTTCTGGAATGAAACGTGGAATGAGGGACGCGTGAAACCGCTGGTCAACCGTGGAATGAGTGGCTCAACCTGCGGCATCGTTGCAGGTGGAAGCCTCATGGCGACGAAACGGCGGGCTCGTAATGCGTAGGTCATCGGTTCGATTCCGATAGGAGGCTCCGCGAAAGCCCAGGTCAGACTTTGTCTAACCTGGGCTTTTTCGTTCCCCCTAGAGCTTGCCCAGCGCGGTCTTGGCCAGTGTTGTCAGTGCGTCGGCTACCGGGGGCGGGGGGAG
>NZ_JAACYW010000279.1 GCF_015356825.1 Catenulispora rubra
GGCCACGATCAGGTCCGCCTCGCCGGCGCGCGGCGGGGGAGGAGGAGGCGGTGGCGGTGGCGGCGGCACGACCGGCGAACTGCACGCGGTCGGCGCAGGCAAGTGCCTGGATGTCCCCAACTCCTCGACCACCTTGGGCACGCAGCCGCAGATCTACGACTGCTGGGGCGGCGCGAACCAGACCTGGACCCGCACCTCGTCCGGCCAGCTGACCGTCACGATGAACGGGACGAGGCTCTGCCTGGACGCGTACAACAACCAGACTTCACCGGGCACGAAGGTGGAGACCTGGTCGTGCAACGGCGGGGCGAACCAGCAATGGAACGTGAACTCGAACGGCACGGTCACCGGCGTCCAGTCAGGGCTCTGCCTGGACGTGAGCGGGGCCAGTACCGCCGACGGCGCCCTGGTTCAGCTGTGGACCTGCAGTGGTGCGTCGAACCAGCACTGGACGTTGGGGTGAGAGCGGAAGCCGGTCTCGACCGACTGCCCTGACGCGGGGCCGGTCGGCGTGTCGAACGCGAGCGGCACGCCGACCGGCGTAACCCGTGTTTCACTCCGCAGCGCGATGGAGATCGCTCAGAAATGCAAGCCGCTACCTATTCCGGGTACTCCGCCGACAACTCGCGCCTGACCGTCGGCGAGGTGCCCGATCCCAAAGTCGGCCCGGGACAGGTACTGATCGAGGTGCGCGCCGCCGGCGTCAACCCGGTCGACTGGAAGGTCATGGCCGGCGGCCTCGACCCGATGATGGACACGGTCTTCCCCGCCATCCCCGGCTGGGACGTCGCCGGCGTGGTCCGCGCCGCCGGCCCGGACACCCCCGAGTTCGCCACCGGCGACGAGGTCATGGCCTACGCCCGCAAGGACGTCGTCCAGGCCGGCACCTTCGCGCAGCTGGTGACCGTCTCAGCCCGCGACGTGGCCCGCAAACCGCCAGCCCTGGACTGGCCCCAGGCCGGCGGCCTGCCCCTGGCCGGCCTGACCGCACTGCGCTCACTGGACGCCCTCCGCGTCGGCGCCCGCGACTCGCTGCTGATCCACGCCGCAGCCGGCGGCGTCGGCAGCATCGCGGTACAGATCGCCCGCGCACGAGGCGCCCACGTCATCGGCACCGCCTCCGACCGCAACCACGACTTCCTCCAGGCACTCGGCGCGGAACCGGTCGCGTACGGCGACGGGCTCGCGGAGCGCGTGCGCGCACTGGCACCGGACGGCGTGACCACGGTACTGGACTGCGTCGGCGGCCAGCTGGAGACAACACTGGCAGTCCTGACCCCCGGCGGCCGACACGCGTCGATCGCTGACCCGGCCGTCACCCAGCACGGCGGCCGCTGGATCTGGGCCCGGCCCGACGGCGCGGGCCTCGCGGAGCTGGCGTACCTCGCCAACCGGGGGCTGCTGACTGTTGAGGTCGCGCAGACCTTCCGGTTGACGGACGTGGCTGCGGCGTTCGACGTCAGCCGGACGGGGCGGGTGCGCGGAAAGCTTGTGATCGTGCCCTGAAGCTCACAAGTAGGATTACGTGGTGATCTCCATGAGGGTGAACCGGGAGCTGCAAGGCGAGGTCGTGGCGAGGGCGGGGAGCGGGCTGCCGTGGGAGATCACACTCGCGGGCCTGACCAAGCGGCGTTTCCCCTGCTCGGCGCACTCGATCCGGTCGGTGACGCGGTCTTCAACCGCAGGCAGATCCCGGCACTGCTCGGCGAGTTGGACCGGCTCCCCATCGAGTGCGGCGGCGCGTGGGTTGCTGAAGTGCGGGCCCTGTGTGAAGTGGCCTCGCGCAAGCCGCATCACTACCTCCTCTTCATCGGCGACTGATCCGGCATATCAAGCCACTGAGCGGCTCATCGCCCTGCCTTCCTGACCGCTCGCCGACTCGCCTTCCGCGAAACTTTCGCGGACCCACCGTTTGACCTGCGCCGCGCACCCTCCCGCCACTACGGGCTCTGACATGCCCGTTCGATTTCCTTCGACGATCCGGCCGCCTGACGGCCTCCGGCACGTCGCCCGACGCCGCGCGCCGCCAGAGCTACGCTCCGGCCGACACAGTCCGTCACCTCGGTGGAAAGGCGAGAATGTGAGCAGAAAGATCCCCAGGAAGCCGGTCGGTGTGCTGCTCGCGCTGGCCGGTTTGGTCGGGACCGTCACCCTTGGCTCGGCGCCGCAGGCGTCTGCCGCGACCGCGGTGTCGGTGACGGTTAACGGCACCGCCGGCCTCGGCAGCATCCCGGGCGGCGCGATCGGCCTGAACACGGCCGTCTACGACAGCTACATGAACGACACCCCGATCCCCGGCCTGCTCAAGGCGGCGGGAATCAATGCCCTGCGCTACCCGGGCGGCTCCTACTCCGACATCTACAACTGGCAGACCAACGTCGCGCAGGGCGGCTACGACGCGCCGAACACCAGCTTCGCCAACTTCATGGGCACCGCGCAGGCCGCCTCGGCGAGCCCGGTCATCACGGTCAACTACGGCACCGGGACGCCGGCGCTGGCCGCCTCCTGGGTCCAGAACGCCGCCGTGACCAACAAGTACGGCGTCTCCTACTGGGAGGTCGGCAACGAGGTCTACGGCAACGGCACCTACGGCGCGAACTGGGAGACCGACGCGCACTGCCAGACGTCCTCCGGTACCCCGGTCACCGTCGGCAGCGAGCCGTCGCAGACCTACGGCTGCGGTCCCGGCACCTACGCGACCAACGTCCTGAGCTACATGTCGGCGATGAAGGCCGTCAGCTCGAACGCCCACGTCTGCGCGGTCCTGACCACCCCGGGCGGCTGGCCCGACAACGTCACCAACCCCCAGACCAGCCCCCTGCCGTGGAACCAGACGGTCCTCACGGCGCTCGGCGCGAAGACCGACTGCGTCATCGTCCACTACTACCCCGGCGGCTCCAGCGCCGCGGCGATGCTCACCGCGACCAGCCAGATCTCCGGGATCATCTCCACCGTCAAGTCCGAGGTCAGCCAGTACGCGAAGGTGGACCCGGCGACCGTCCCGATCCTAGTCTCCGAGGCCAACTCGAACGTGGACATGGACACCCAGCCGAACGCGCTGTTCGCCGCCGACATGTACATGACGTGGCTGGAGAACGGCGTGTCGAACGTGGACTGGTGGGACGAGCACAACGGCCCCGGCACCAACCCGCCGAGCATCGTCAACGGCGCGCAGGACTACGGCGACTACGGCATCTTCTCCAGCGGCGGCAACAACAGCGGCGTGACCGAGCCGGCCGTGGAGACGCCGTTCGCGCCGTACTACGGCATCGAGATGCTCTCCAAGCTCGGCGGCCCCGGCGACACCATGGTCAACAGCACCTCCTCCAACGCGCTGGTCCGCGTGCACGCCGTGCGCCGCGCAGGCGGCAACCTGGATCTGCTGATCGACAACGAGGACCCAGGCACCTCCTACACCGTGAACCTCGCCTACAACGGATTCACCCCCACCGGCAGCCCGACCGTCTTCACCTTCGCGAACAACGGGAACTCGATCACCAGCGCGACGCAGAGTTCTGCGTCCTCCGTGACCGTCGCGCCCT
This sequence comes from Catenulispora rubra, assembly GCF_015356825.1. Classification (GTDB taxonomy): domain Bacteria; phylum Actinomycetota; class Actinomycetes; order Streptomycetales; family Catenulisporaceae; genus Catenulispora; species Catenulispora rubra. The sequence goes on from NZ_JAACYW010000279.1 coordinate 3,543, forward strand.
ACACCCTCACCGTCGTGCAGGTCCCCGGCAGCGGCGGAGGCGGCGTGACGGCACCGGGCGCGCCGGGGCAGCCGACCGTGTCCGGCCTGTCGTCCAGCACCTCGGGCAACAACAGCGGCGTCGCCACCCTGACCTGGCCCGCGGCCACACCCGGCACGTACCCGGTCGCGAACTACCAGGTCTACCAGCAGACCAGCGGCGGCGGGAGCACGCTGGTCGGCACCACCAGCGCGACAACGCTGAATCTCAGTGGTCTGACGATCGGCGCCGCATACACCTACGACGTGGTCGCGGTGGACTCGCACGGCAATCCGTCGCTGCCCTCGCCACCGGTGACCTTCACCGTGCCGCCACCGGCGAACGCGAGCTGCGCGGTGCACTACGCGATCAGCAGCTCCTGGTCCGGCGGCTTCGGCGCCTCGATCACCGTCACCAACCGCGCCGCGACCGCGGTCACCGGCTGGACGCTGACGTTCTCCTGGCCCGATTCCGGCGAGGCGGTCCAGAGCGGCTGGAACGGCACGTGGAGCCAGACCGGCTCGGCGGTGACCGTGACGAACGCCGCGTGGAACGGCACCATCGCAGCCTCCGGCGGCACGGTCAGCATCGGCTTCAACGGCACCGACACCGGACAGGACCCGGCCCCGACGGTGTTCGCGCTCAACGGGACGGTGTGCGCGAACAACTGACCGGAAGTTCGTAGTTGGGGAGTGGCGCCTGGCTGAGCGGCGAGGCGCCGTTTCCCAATGAGTATCCCTACGCGATGGTCAGCTTCACCGAAGCACTCGACGGCAGATCCGCGCTGGACCGGCCGACGCCGAACTCGTACTCCCCACTCTCGACACGCAGCGCGCCGACGTCCTCCGACCAGTGCGCCAGCCGCTCCGCCGGCACCTCGAAGACGACGGTGCGCGATTCCCCCGGAGCCAGCTCGATCCGCTCGAAGCCCTGCAAGCGGCGCAGGGGAGTGGGCACCGAGGCCTCAAGGGCATGCGAGTAAAGCTGCACGACTTCCTGTCCCGCGGTCGTACCGCTATTGGTGATCTGCGTCTCAGCGAATATCGTGAGGGATCCCAGCTGATCTTCGCTGACCTTCAGCACGAGGTCGCCGTACTCGAAAGTTGTGTACGACAAGCCATGGCCGAACGCGTACAGGTGCTCCCGCTGCGAGTACTGGTATGTCCAGCCCGAGCCGATGACGTCGTAGTCCTCCGGCGCGGGCAGGTCGGCGTCAGAGGCGTACCAGGTCTGCGGCAGCCGGCCGGCTGGGTTGTGGGCGCCGGTCAGCACGTCGACGACGGCGTTGCCCAGCTCCTGCCCGCCGTGCGCGGTCCACACGATCGCCGGCACGTGGCGCGCGGCCCAGCCGATCGCGTACGGATAGCTCGACACCACCACGAGCGTGGTGTCCGGGTTCGCCTCGACGACCGCACGCAGCAGCGCCTCCTGGTCCGCCGGCAGCGCGAGCCCGTCGCGGTCGATCGTCTCGCGTCCGTTGATGTGCGGGTCGTTGCCCAGCACCACGATCGCGCGCCGGGCCGAGGTGGCCGCGGCGACGGCCTGGCGGATACCGGAGGTCAGAGTCTCGACCACGAAAGCCGTCGCCTCCTCGGCGGTCTCGGCGTCCGCGACGAGACGGCCGTCGTCCCCGACACGCAGGTAACGCCCGCTGGCGTTCGAGCGCACGATCGTCTGACCGTCGACGGCCGGGTGGAACTCCCACAGCTCCTTGACCACCCAGCCGTCCGGGGTCGCGGCGTCGGCCAGCACCTCGGTGTCGCCCTCGCCGGTGAGCGTCAGGTACTTGCCGTTCTCCACCGCTTGCAGGGTGCGCACCGGGACCGGGCATTGGACGCTCGTGCCCCAGTCCTGATGGCAGAACGGCCCGAACACCGTCTCGCCGGCGCGCAGCGAGACGACGTCGGCGCCGTCCACCGCGGTCACGGCCCGGTCACCGAAGGCCGTGCGCAGACCGTCGGCGATGCTGACGGCGTAGGGGAGTTCGCCGCTGTACCAGTCCGTCAGCACCCTGTTTCCCAGATGGCCGATCACTGCGACGGCCGGTCCGGGATGAGCCGGGGCCGCCTCGGGCTCGGGCACGACCAGCGGAAGCGCTTCGTTCTCGTTCTTGAGCAGGACGACGGCGGCGCGCGCCGCCTCCAGCGCCAGCGCGTTGTGCGCCGGGCTGCTGATGACCTCGGCCCTGATACCGGCATAGGGATCGGCAGCGATGTCGAACTCGCCGGTGGCGGCCCGCATCGCCAGCAGCCGCCCGACCGAGGCGTCGATGTCCGCCTCGGTGATCAGGCCCTGCGCCAGCGCCTCGGTGAAGCGCTCGATCGTCAGCCGCGCATCCGGGCCGTTGTCGGTGTAGCTGTCCACGCCGGCCTTGAGCGCCGCGGCGTGCGACTCCACGTGCGTGGCGAAGTGCTTCTCGCGGTCGACCAGGTTCGACGGGGCCTGGGCGTCCGAGCAGACCACCAGCTCCGGATTCCACGCCCGCAGCGCGTCGTTGATCAGGGGATGGACATGGTTGGGGACGCCGTTCGTGAGGTTGTACCCCGGCATCACCCCCGCGGCCACCCCCGCCTCGATCGGGCCGCGGAAGGCGGGGAGTTCGTACTCGTGCAGGACGCGCGGCGGCACCGTGATGTCGATGACGTCGCGGTCGGTCTCGACGTTGTACGCCAGGAAGTGCTTGAGCACCGGGGTGGTGCGCCAGATCGCCGGGTGGTCGCCGCGCAGCCCGCGGCAGTAGGCGGTGGCCAGCTCGGCGGTGGCGTGCGGGTCCTCGCTGTAGCCCTCCTCGTTGCGGCCCCACCGGGGGTCGCGAAGCAGGTTCACCACCGGCGCCCAGACGTTGAGCGAGACCATCGGGTGCTTGTCGGCCACGTCGCTGGCCCGGAAGGCGTTCTCCGTGTCCTGACGGAACGCCCGGACCTCCGTCGACACCGCTTCCCCCACGCGCCGGACCAGGTCCCGGTCCCACGTCGCGCCCAGCCCGACCGCCTGCGGGAACACCGTCGCGCGCCCGATCCAGGCCACGCCGTGCAGGGCCTCGCAGCCGGTGTGGAACGCGGCCAGGCCCAGCCGCTCGACCGCGGGCTGGTGCTGGTGGAGAAACGCGATCTTCTCGGCCGGGGACAGCTGTGCGAGCAAGGCGGCCGCCTGCGCGGCGGTGTCGGGCACCTCGGCGTCAGGGACCTCAGTGTCTGGGACGGCGGTGTCGGGGACTTCAGTCACGGGACGACCTTTTCGTCGGCGGCGGTGCGGACACCGCGGGGGAACCGTTACATGGCCTCGGACAGAGGCCCGGCCGAGGCCCGGCAGAGCTCGCATGTCGAAGCGCTTCGAAAGTCCCATCTATCGACGCACCTGTCAACCCTCGTCGTCGGCCATTATGGCAGCTTCGCTGCTGCTCAAAGTGGCTTAGACCAATTTCCGGCGACGTTTCGCGGCGCTGATTCCTGACCCAGACATGGGATGTCTAAAGCGTTTTGGCGGCTCCACCGATATCGAAACGTGACCATTGACCCTTGCGCCGCTGGTTGGGCTGACTTAACCTCAACGCAATATTGAAGCGCTTCGACAGTGCTCGGTGATCGTGCGTCAGCCCAGTGCGCGCACCAGCCGACAGCCGCACCACTCACCTCTGTCGTGGCCCTGACACGCCCGCTGGCAGCCGGCGGCGCGTGCCGTGGGGCACCAACCATCTCGTTTCGTCTCGTTTCGTTGACTGGAGAGTTCAATGTCGAGCACCAACGCGTTCACGCGCCGCGGATTCCTCACGGCGTCCGCCGGTGCGGCCGGCGCGATCGGGCTGTCTCCGCTGTTGGCAGCCTGCGGGAACAACGGCGGCAAGGGCGGGGCGAGCACCAAGGCGGCGATCCAGGCGGTGCTGCCGACGTACAAGCCGCTGTCCGGCGGGGTCACCCCGGACATCCCATCGGTCGCCGGCGCCAACGGCGCCATGACCAACCCCGGCTTCCTGTCCTACCCGACCAATCTGGTCAAGACGGTGACCGGCGCGGTCGGCTCCGGCGGGAAGTACACCGGCGTCGCGCCGTCGTGGAACCCGGTCCCGCCGGCCGGCAACTCCTTCTACACCGCGGTGAACAAGGCGCTGGGCGCGGACTTCGTCTCGCAGCCCGCCAACGGCAACACCTACAACACGGTGATCCCGCCGCTGATCGCGGCGAACAAGCTGCCGGACTGGCTGGCCATCCCGGGCTGGCTCAACAGCCAGTTCAACACCGGCGGCCTGGTCGGCACCCGGCTGGCCGACCTGACGACCTACCTCGGCGGCGACGCGATCCTCGAGTACCCGAACCTCGCGGCCCTGCCCAGCGGCGGCTGGCAGTGCGGGATCTGGAACAACCGGCTCTACGGAATCCCGACGAACGCCGACAGCCTGGGCTTCGCCGGGGCCCTGTACTACCGCAAGGACCTGCTGGACGCCAAGGGCATCACGCCCAACGTCAAGACCGCGGACGACCTCATGGCCCTGGGCCAGGAGATCAACAACCCCAAGGGCGGCGTGTGGGCCTTCGAGGACATGCTGGTGTACCTGTACCAGGTCTTCAAGGTGCCGCTCGGCGGCTGGTACCTGGAGAACGGCAAGATCAAGAACGCCGGCGAGCACCCGGCCATGCTGGAGTGTCTGGCCTGGGCCAACAAGATCGCGAAGGCCGGCCTGGTCCACCCCGACGCCATCGCCGGCGTGAACACCGCCAACCCCAGCCGGTTCATGGCCGGCAAGGTCCTCATCGAGGGCGGCGGCACGTCCGGGATGAGCGGCTCGGACGCGAAGAACGGCATCGCGGGCAAGGCGGGCTACCAGCGCGCGGTGTTCCCGCTGTTCTCCTCCGACGGCTCGACCCCCACCATCGCGCTGGGCGGATCCTCGGGCTACCTGAGCTACCTGAACAAGAACCTGAGCCCGGACCAGATCAAGGAATGCCTGCGGATCGCGAACTTCTTCGCCGCGCCGTTCGGCTCCTACGAGTACAACCTCCTCAACTACGGCGTCGAGGGCGTCCACTACACGATGGGCGCGCAGGGGCCGGTGCGCACCAGCGAGGGCTCCAACACCGCGGCCGACAGCATCTACGGCTTCTTCAGCACTCCTCAGGCCGTGGTCTACAACGCGGGCTACCCCGACGTCACCAAGGCCTGGGCGACCTGGTGTGCCGACGCGGCCAAGTACGCCTACAAGCCGATGTTCTGGAACCTGAACATCACGGTGCCGGATCAGTACTCGAAGATCGCCGGCGCCTCCGAGCTCTGGGACGCGACGCAGGCCGTGGCGCACGGCAAGCAGCCGATGTCCTTCTACCAGGACGCGTACTCGACGTGGAAGAAGAGCGGCGGCGACGCCCTGGGCGCCTGGTACCAGCAGAACGTTATTGACAAGGGCCTGAGCTAGTGGGCCCCCGGGCCCGGCCGCCGGGCGCGCTTGAGGGGGCGACGTCGCGGCGGCCGGGCCCGCCTTCGCGGTGAGTCACTGGGACAGGGACAGGGACAGGGACAGGCACAGGGAACAGGGATGGGGAGTGGGAGCAGATGGCGGTGATGGCGGACGGCGCGGCGGTGCCGGAGGAGGCCAGGTCCAGAGCGGAGGTGCCGCCGGGCGTGCGGGAGGCGCTGCGAGACGGTGTGCGGGCCAGGGCGCGGCAGGATGCAGGTGATGGCGCCGATCGTAGTGATCGCGCTGACCGCGCCGATCCGGCGTCGGCCAGGCCCGGCGGCCTGAGCAGGTGGCAGCGCCTGCGGCGCGACCGGTCGCTGCTGCTCATGACCGCCCCGGCGATGCTGGTGCTGCTGGTCTTCGCCTACCTGCCGATGTTCGGCACGATCTCGGCGTTCGAGTACTACGACCCCATCTACGGGTTCTTCCACAGCAACTTCGTCGGGATGAAGAACTTCACCGACCTGATGGGCGACCCGGCGTTCTGGCACGCGTTCGAGAACACGCTGGTGCTGAGCCTGGTGCAGATCGTGCTGTACTTCCCGGTCCCGATCGGGCTCGCGCTGCTGCTGAACACCGTGATCAGCACCAAGCTCCGGTCCTTCATCCAGGCCGTGGTGTACCTGCCGCACTTCTTCTCCTGGGTGCTGGTCATCACCATCTTCAACCAGATGCTCGGCGGCGCCGGGCTGCTCAACCAGTTCCTGCGCCAGCACCACATGGCGACCTGGAACATCATGTCCAGCGGGTCGGCGTTCAAGTACCTGGTGACCTTCCAGGCGGTGTGGAAGGAGGCCGGCTGGGGGATCATCGTCTTCCTGGCCGCGCTGGCCGCCATCGACCCGGCGCTGTACGAGTCGGCCGCGGTGGACGGCGCGAACCGGTGGCGCCGGATCTGGCACATCACGCTGCCCGGGATGCGCGGCATGATCGTGCTGATGCTGGTCCTGCGGCTGGGCAACGCGCTCAACGTCGGGTTCGAGCAGATGCTCATCCAGCGCCAGGCGGTCGGGGCGCAGCACGCCGAGGTCCTGGACACGTTCGCCTACTTCTACGGCATCGGCAACGGCAACTTCGGCTACGGCGCGGCGGCGGGCCTGTTCAAGGGCGTGATCTCGCTGATTCTGATCTTCGCGGCCAACAAGATGGCGCACAAGCTCGGTGAGGACGGATTGTACCGCAAATGAGCACACTGTCGACAGCTTCCGCCTCCGGCCGCCGCAAGCCGCCGGCGGGCAACGTTCCGCGCAAGCGCGCCAAGGGCCGCGCGGTCTGGGAGGACCGGCCGACCCTGGTCGGGCAGTTCGGTAAGGGCATGGTGCTCACCGTCGTGGTGCTGGCCATCGCGCTGCCCCTCTACGCCATCGTCCTGACCAGCTTCTCCAGCGAGGGCGCCATCACCCGCGCCGGCGGCAGCCTGGTCGTGGTGCCGGACGGGCTGAGCCTGGGCGCGTACCGGGAGATCTTCTCCAACGGCGTGGTCACCCGCGCGGTGCTGGTCAGCGTCGGGATCACGGTCGTCGGCACGGCGGTGTCGATGGTCCTGAGCATCCTGTGCGCCTACGGCCTGTCCCGGGCCCGCTCCTTCGGGCACCGCTTCTTCCTGGGCGCGATGATCTTCACCATGTTCTTCGGCGGCGGCCTGATCCCCGGCTTCCTGGTGGTCAGCGAGCTGCACGGCTACGACAACTACTGGGCCCTGATCCTGCCCAGCTGCCTGTCGGTCTTCAACATCCTGATCATGCGGGGCTTCTACCAGGCCACCGCGCAGGAGATGATCGACGCGGCGCGGATCGACGGCGCCGGGGAGTGGCGCGTCCTGTGGTCGGTGGTGCTGCCCACGACCAAGGCCGTGACCGCGGTGATGACCCTGTTCTACGCGGTCGGGTACTGGGGCTCGTGGTTCAACACCCTGCTGTACATGCCGTTCGACAACAGCAAGTGGTCCCTGTCGTACGTGCTCTACGAGTACGTCAACCTCGGGGCGAAGATGCCGGGCGTCGACACCGCCGGCGCCGGGGACACCGTCCAGCACCAGGCCGCCTCGCCGTTCGGGATCTCCATGGCCGTGGTCGTGCTCACGCTCATCCCGATCCTGGTCGTCTACCCCTTCCTGCAGAAGCACTTCACCAAGGGCATGCTCACCGGCGCCATCAAGGGCTGAACCGCCCGCGAAAGGAACGATCACCATGCCATCGCTCGGCGACGCCACCGGCGGCCGGATCCTGTTCGGCGGCGACTACAACCCCGAACAGTGGCCGCGCGAAGTCTGGGAGGAGGACGTGCGGCTGATGCGCGAGGCCGGCGTCAACCTGGCCACGGTCGGCGTGTTCTCCTGGGCCCTGCTCGAACCCCGGCCCGGCGAGCGCGACTTCGGCTGGCTCACCGACGTGCTGGATCTGCTGCACGCCAACGGGATCGGCGTGGGGCTGGCCACGCCGACCGCGTCGACGCCGCCGTGGATGGGCCACCGCTGGCCCGAGACGCTGCCGCGCGATCCCGACGGGACGGTCCGGACCTACGGCTCGCGCAACGCCTACTGCCCGTCGTCCCCGGTCTACCGGGCCTTCGCGGACGCGATCAGCGCCGACCTGGCCTCCGTCTACGCGCACCACCCGGCGCTGCGGATGTGGCACATCGGCAACGAGTTCGGGACCGTGTGCTACTGCGATCAGTGCGCTGAGCGCTTCCGGCACTGGCTGCAGGCCCGGTACGGGGACCTCGACGCCCTGAACGAGGCCTGGGGGACCGCGTTCTGGTCGCAGCGCTACTGCGAGTGGGACGAGGTCATCCCGCCGCGCCAGGTGCAGTACGTCATCAACCCCACCCAGGACCTCGACTACCAGCGCTTCGCCTCCGACCTGCTGCTGGAGCGCTTCACCTCCGAGCGGGACATCGTGCGCGGCGCCAACCCCGCGGTCCCGGTGACGACCAACTCCATGCCCTTCTTCAAGGCGACGGACCTGTGGCGCTGGGGCGCCGAAGAGGACTTCACAGCGCTGGACTCCTACCCGGACCCCAACAGCCCGCACGCCGCGTGCGACGGCGCGATGGCCCAGGACCTCATCCGCTCGGTCGGCGGCGGCAAGCCCTGGCTGATGATGGAGCAGACCCCGGGCCGCGCCGGCTTCCGGCACGTCGCGACCCCCAAGCGCCCCGGCCTGAACCGCCTGTGGTCGCTGCAGGCACTCGCACGCGGCGCCGACGGCATCCTGCACTTCCAGTGGCGCGCCTCCAAGCAGGGCGCCGAACGCACCCACGGCGCGATGCTCCCGCACGCCGGCCCCGACTCCCGGATCTTCCGCGAGGTGTGCGACCTGGGCAAGGAGCTGGGCGACCTGGCGGACGTGCTGGGTACCCCGGTCGCCGCTTCGGTCGCGATTTTGTTGGACTGGGACTCCTGGCGCGGCGTCGAGCTGGACCACCAGCCGCACAGCGGATTCCGCTACGTCGACCGCATCCGCGAGTACTACACGCCACTGTGGAAGACGAACGTGACCGTCGACTTCGTCCACCCCGAGGCGGACCTGAGCCGCTACAAGCTCGTCGTCGCGCCGAACCTCTACCAGGTCTCCGACCCCGCCGCCGAGAACGTCATCGGCTACGTGGCAGGCGGCGGCACCCTGGTGGTCGGCCCCTTCTCCGGCGTCGCAGACCCCGACGAACGCATCCGCCTCGGCGGCTACCCGGCCCCGTTCCGCGACCTGCTGGGCCTACGCATCGAGGAATACTGGCCGCTGCCGGACGACGCGCCGCTGACGCTGCGCTCGGAGGTGTTCGGCGACTTCAGCGCGCAGTCCTGGGCGGAGTGGCTGACGGCCGACGCCGGCACGGCGCTCGCCGAGATCGCCTCCGGGCCGCTGGCAGGCATCCCCGCCATCGTCCGCAACGCCTACGGCGCCGGCACGGCCTGGTACGTGGCGACGCTGCCCGAGGAGCGCGTGATGGCGCAGCTACTCGCTTTGGCCTGCGAACAGGCGGGCGTCGAATCGGTTCTCCCCGGCCTGCCAGACGGCGTCGAGGCGGTGCGTCGAGGCGAGTTCGTGTTCGTCCTCGACCACGGCAGGGGGACAGTCGACATCCGGTCGGCGGCCACGGCGACGGTGTAGAAAAGCGGTCGCAGGCGGCGGACACTGAAGACATGAGAATGACGGGGAAGCTGAGCCCACAGGAGTTCTGGCAGCGCATCGACCAAGGCGAGGCGCGAATCCGCGCCGAGGCCAGCGCCCTGCCCCTGTTCGGAATAGACGGCTGGACAGGCCCGCGCATGACCGGCGACTGGGGCTGGGAGAACGACCGCCTGGTCTCCGCCGGCCTCGCCCACGGCGACCGCCAAGACGGCGGCGCCTTCATCCAGGTGCACACAACCTCCGACGACCCCACGGAGTCCGTCGCCGGCCGCCGGATGGCAACCCGCATGCCCACGATCGAGCCGGACCAGTTCCCGACCCTGCGAGCCGAGCTCCGCGCGGATCCGGGACACCGGCGGTGGTGAGCATCGAGGACGAGCAGCGCGAGTTCCGCCAGTGGCGCGACGAGGACGGCACCTGGCTGGCCGCCGGCCACCACGGCGAGACGGGGCTCATCATCGAGGCATCGGCCGGCCTGGACATCACGCAGGTCCGCCTGGTGCGCGTGACGGACATCGAACCCTACATAGCCGGACGCCGCGCTCACCTGCGCCGACTGCGCGGCGAGGACGCCTAGGGAGGCGACGGGCCAGCCCGGCCAGCGATGACGCGAGGGGGTCCGAAGGACCATGTGGGGTGTTGGTTCTGGGTCCCTCGCCGCGTCAGCGGGCGCAGCCAACCTGCCCGGTTTGGCGGTGTCAAGCCGGGCGAGGCTGGACCACAGCAGTTGTGATCCGGCTTGATTCCGCCAGACCGGGCCAATGCCGCGTAGTTAAGGATTCTGGCCTGCTGTCAACTGTGCTCAATTTGACCAGGCGGAGCCTTGGATACGACACCTCGCAGCCATCGAACTACAGCAATCAGGGCATATCGAACAGCGTTGAGGGTCAAATTGTCCTAGTTGACAAGGCCTCAGAATCCTTAACTACGCGGCATTGCAGACCGGGCTGGTTCCGTTTACGGCGATGACGCGGCGAGGGACCCAGAACCTCGGCGACCACAAGCAGTACCGCCAGCAGACAGCGCGACGCAGGCAACAGCGGATAGAAAGCCGAACAGTCGCGGACCGCCGCCAAACTACCGGACGCGCGGGTCGCCCCTCGTCGAAGAGGCCCGCCAGAGGCCTCAAGCCACCCACCAAACGCGGCCGCCGCCCGCCCGCATGACGTGTGCGCAGTGACTCGGACCGGCGCGCGGTCTTGCCCACGCACACCGCAAGCCGCCAGCGCACCACACCCAAACCGAACCGCCGCGCGATCTTGCCCATGCACACCGCCGGCCGCCAGCGCATCGCACCCAAACCCAACCGCCGCGCGGTCGTGCCCACGAAAACCGCCAGCCGCCAGCGCAACCTGCGGGGCACAACCGAACTGCGTCCCCCCGCGAGGCCATCCAACCATGCGCGAAGCCGTCAAAAAACGCCTGTAAACCCAGACCAACCGCACCCTCCAGACCTACAGCCACCGATCACACCAAGCCCGAATCCGCCCCAGCGCATCAAGCTGATGCACCCGCTCATGCAGCCCATGCCCCTCCCGCGGATAGACCACGAACTCGTGCTCGACGCCAAAGTGCCGCAGCGCCCGATGAAAGTGGACTGCCTGGCTGAGCGGCACGTTGGTGTCCTCCTCGCCGTGCAGGATCAGGACCGGGGTGCGGATGCGGGACGCGTAGGAGATGGGGCTGTTCCGGTCATGGATGTGCGGCCCGGGCCCGTCCCAGCCCGTGCTGCCGCCGAGCGCCGCGTCCACGACCCCGCACTCGCCGGTCCCGGCCTGCATGCCCCAGTCGCTGATGCCGGCGCCCACGATCGCGGCCTTGAACCGCTCGGTCTGTCCGACGGCCCAGGCCGCCATGAAACCGCCATGGCTCCAGCCGGAGATGCCCAGGCGCTCCGGATCGGCGACGCCCTCGGCGACCAGCAGGTCGATGCCAGCGAGGATGTCGGTGAACTCCGCGCCGCCGACCGCGCCGCGCGCCGGCCCGCCGACCGGGCTGGCGATTGCGACACCAACTGGACTGCCGACCCTCCCGCCCACTGTGCTGCCGACCGCCCCGCCGACTGAGCT
>NZ_JAACYW010000028.1 GCF_015356825.1 Catenulispora rubra
GACCTCGGCGACCGTCCGCCGCACCGCCTCCGGCCGCAACCGCGACGCCACACTGCCGACGTGCGGCAGCCCCTCCAACGCTCCCAGAGAACCGCCGAAGTCCAGGCAGTAGAACTGCACCTCGGCCGGCGTATGCGTCAAAGCCAGCGAGCTGATCAGCGTCCGCAGCAGCGTGCTCTTCCCGCTCAACGGCGCACCGACGATCGCCACGTGCCCGCCGGCCCCGGACAGATCCACCACCAGCGGATCACGCCGCTGCTCGAACGGCCGATCCTCGACACCCACCGGCGCGCACAACGTCCCCCGCCACGGCGAATCCAGCGCGAGCAGACCGTGCTCCGGGTCCTCGACGACCGGACCGACCAGCTCGCCCAACGTCACCGGGACGTCCAACGGCGGCAGCCACACCCGATGCGCGGGACGTCCGTGCCCCTGGATCCGGTCGAGCAAGACGTCGAACATCCGCGGCGCCCGCGCGTCGGAGCCGGTGCCGGTGCCGGACCCGGAACCCGAAGCGACCGGGTCTGACGGAGCAGGCCCCGCAACCGGCACAGCCGGATCGATCCAAGAAGTCCCGAACGGCACAATCCGCGACTCCCGCACCGCCTCCCGCATCACCGACCCGCTCCGCCGCTGATGCGCCCCGGACACATAGGCCGCCTTGAACCGCGTCAACGTGGACACATCAGACTTCACAAACCCATGCCCCGGCTCCCCGGGCAGCTCATAAGCGTCCGCCACCCCGATCACCATCCGGCTCTCCATAGCCGAGAACGTCCGCAGGCAGATGCGATACGAAAGGTGCGTCTCCAGCCCGCGCAGCTTGCCCTCCTCAAGCCGCTGCGACGCCAGCAACAGATGCACCCCGAGACTCCGCCCGAGCCGCCCGATCATCACGAACAGCTCGGCAAACTCCGGCCGCGTCGACAACAACTCGCTGAACTCGTCGACGACCACCAACAACGTCGGCAACGGCTCCAGCAGCGCACCCTGCGCCCGAGCCCGCTCGTAGTCGTAGACCGAAGTGAAGTTCCCCGCCGACCGCAACAGCTCCTGCCGCCGCACCAGCTCCCCTCGCAGCGCATCCTCCATACGCGCGACGAGCGGCAGCTCCTCGGACAGGTTCGTGATCAGCGCCGAGGTGTGCGCCAACCGCTCCAACCCCAGGAACGTCGCGCCGCCCTTGAAGTCGACGAGCACGAAGTTCAACGTCTCCGACGAATGCATCACCGCCAGCCCGAGGACCAGCGTCCGCAGCAGCTCGCTCTTCCCCGACCCGGTCGCCCCGATGATCAGTCCGTGCGGCCCGACACCGCCCTGCGCCGACTCCTTGATATCCAGCTCCACCGGCGCGCCATCGGCACCGACACCTATAGGAAGCCGCAGCCGATCCCGCGCAGTGCGGTGCCGCCAGAACTCCTCGGGATCGTAGGAATCCAGGTCGTACAAGCCGAGCAACGTAGGCAGATCACAGGTCGCGTCCAGCGGTTCCGGAAGCGCAGCGCCGCTCCCGATCCGAACCCGCGCCAACACCCGAGCCAAAGCCTCGGCCTGATCCACCGACAACCGATCCGGACGCCCGATCGGCTGCACGTCGTCAGTACCGTCGGCATTGCGTCGCAGCAGCCCGACACCATCGGCATCTGCCTGCAACCGCAACAGATTCCGGTCCCCGTCTCGCGACGTCGCGCCGGTCAGATCCAGCAACATCACGCCTGCGGCGTCCCCGATCGCCAGCTGCGTCTCCGGCGGCACTCGGCCGCCGTCGAGCACGACCACCCACTGCGCCGCCTCCGGATGCCCGGACCCGCCGGGCCGGAACCGCGGCCGCTCTGCCAGGTCGCCGCCCAGCATCTCCTCCAGGTCGCCGAGGTCCTCGGCGACCATGCGCACCGGGCCCGCGCCGTCGACCAGCGTCGGATGCTGCGCGTGCGGGAGCCACTTCACCCACGACCACTCCGCGGCCCGCGTCCGCGACGTGCAGACCGCGATCCGCAGATCGGCCGGGGCGTGGAACGTCGTCAGCTGGCTGAGCAGCGCGCGGGCCAGATCGCGGGCGACCACCTCGTCGCCGCGCAGCGCGATCCGCGCGTAGGACCGCAGCGCGACGCCGACCGGCAGCTCCGGGACTTCGGCGTGCGCGCGGATCAGGGAGCGCAGCGCCACCGCGCCGATCGGGTCCAGGTCCTCCAGCGGCTTGGTGTCCGGGGCGACCAGGCGCATCGCCAGCCGCTGCGGGCCGACGGCGATGCGCACGTTGCCGAAGTCGGGGTCGGTGGCGCGGCGTTCCCACAGCCGGGACGTCATCGCCAACGACCACAACGCGTCCGGGTCCGGGCTGTCCCAGTACGCGGCCTCCCGCTGCCGCGAGGCCGTCGCGCGAATTCGGGCCCGGGCCTGGGAAAGGTAGCGAAGGTAGTCGCGGCGCTCGCCTTCCAGCCGCCGCTTCTTCTCCCCCGATCCACGGCCCAGCTGCCCGACCATCATGCCCATCGTGGACATGCCGTAGAGCCCGCCGGCGAGGTACGTGGCCATGGAGCCGCCGGGGCCGGCGAACATGAAGACCATCGCCGCGCCGCCGGCCGCCATCGGCAGGTACACCAGCAGCTGTCCGAAGTTCCCCGCGACCGTCTCGGGGAGTTCCGGGGGCGACTCCAGAAGGAGATCGCCGCGGGGGCGTTCGGGGCCGGGGCGCCGGGCGGGACGGTGGAACGGTCGGGTCGTCAAGGTGTTGCCCCCATGGTCGGCGGCTCTCCGGGCGTCGCCGCCCCTCCTGCCGAGTCAGGAGTCCGCTACTGTACCGAGGCGACGGGAGGTCACAGCGTTTTGCGCACCGTGGCCGTCGCCGGACCCAGACTATTCGCAGGGGGCGAGCTAGGCCATGGAGAGCAGCCCGGCACTGTCCTTCTCAGAGACCTGCCGCATCACTGTGGTCGCGCCGCGCATGAAGCTGGACATCGCAGTACCGGCCGACGTCCCGCTGGCGGCGCTGGTCCCGACGCTTCTGCTGCACACCGGCGAGCAGGCCGTCGAAGCCGGAGCGGCGCACGGCGGGTGGGCGTTGCAGCGGCTCGGCGAGCCGCCGCTGGACACGAATGGGACCTGTGCTGGGCTCGGCATTCTGGATGGCGACATCGTCTACTTCCGGCCCCGGGCCGCCGCCGCACCGGAGGCCGTCTTCGACGATCCGGTGGACGGGATCGGGACGATCCTGCGCGACCGCACGCGGCGCTGGACGCCGGAGGCGACGCGGCGGTGCGCGCTGGCGTGCGCCGCGCTGCTGCCGCAGGTTGTGCTGTATCCCTTGCTGCATGCGGGCCCGAGCTGGTCGGGGCCGGCGCTTACTGCCGGGATCATCGCGCTGGCCTTGCTTCTGACTGCGGGGGCGCTTTCGCGCGCGGTCGGCGATAGCGTCGCGGGAGCCTTTTTCGGTGTCGCGGCCGTGCCGTTCGCTGCGGTTGCTGGGCTGCTGGCGCCGCTGGGGGACCATGCGCTGAGCGGGGTCGGTGCGGCGCATTTGGCGACCGGGGGTGCGGCGGCTTTTGCGGCTTCGGTGCTTGGGGCTTGGTTCGTTGGTGTTGGTGTTGGTGCTGGGGCTGGTGTCGGCGCGGGCGTTCGTGCTGGTGCCGGCGCTGGACCACAGCCCGAGAAGCCGCCGGCTGGCGCGACGCTGCTGGCCCCTGCGATGACTTCCGCCGCAGTGGCGCTGGCCGCATTGGCCTCGCTGCGCTGGAATCCCGAAGGCTGCGCGGCTCTCGCGGCCGCGTTGATGCTGGCCATCAGCGTCCTGATACCACGCATCGCCTACCGCTCCGCCGGACTGCCCGGCGCGGTAGTCCCGTTGAACGCCTCAGACCTGCGTGCGCAAAGCACCCCGCTGTCCACGGCAGCTCTGGCCGGACGCAGCGTCACCGCCGACCGGCTCGTCACCTCCCTGGTCGCCGGCTCGGCGCTGGCGGTGGCCGCGTGCACGGCCTTCGCGTTGCGCTGGCCCGGCTGGACGCCGCCGGTCCTGGCCGCGGTGATCGCGATTCTACTCGCGTTGCGTGCGCGGCTGTTCGGCGGCGTCACGCAGCGGTGGTGGCTGATCGGGGCCGCGCTGGCCGTCGCGATACCGACCGCCGCCACTGTCGCAGAGCGCTGGCGCAGCGGCGATGTCGGGCTCGGCGTGGTCGTGGGTGTGGTCCTGCTCGCGACCGCGGTCATCGGCCGGATCGCGGTTCAGCCGGAACGCCGCTTCGCCCCGACCCTCGCGCGCTGGGCCGACCTGCTGGAACTGACCGGCGTCATGGCGACTGTGCCGCTGGCGCTGCTGATGTTGGGAACGTTCGGCTACTTCCGGTCCCTCGGCAGCTGACATGGCGGTCCAGAGCAGACGAGACCAGGTCCTGGCGTACCGATTCCTACTGCGGCGGCGACACGCGACGCTGCTGAGCGGTGACCCGGACTCCCCAGAAGCACCACTTCGCAAGCTGAGCACGGCGACCTTCGCGAGCATCATGCTCGCGACGCTGATGGCCGCCGGTGCCGGAGTCCTCGGCGCACTCAGTCCGGGGCACAGTGCGTCGTGGCGGGACCCGAACGTGGTCATCGTCGCGAAGGAGACCGGCAGCCGCTTCATCTACGACCCGACGCCGGCTCCGCCCGGATCGCCACCCGCGCTGCACCAGATTCTGAACTACACCTCGGCCCGGCTGCTGCTGGGTTCGTCGGGGTGGAAGACGGTGTCGGTGTCGGAGAAGTCGCTGGCCGACGTTCCTCGTGCCGCCGACATCGGGATCGTCGGCGCGCCCGATGATCTGCCGAGCGCCGGCAACGTGCACGGCGGCCCATGGACCGTGTGCTCGCTACCCGGAACCAACGCTCAGAACCAGCCAGTGACGCTGACCCGCCTAACCATCGGCGCGACCGCCGACACCCCGGCCGGCGCCGCACTCGGTACCCCGCTCGGCGACCAGGGCCTGGTGGTGCAGGCCGGCGGCGGTTACTGGCTGGTCTGGCACGGCCACCGGTTCCAGATCGGCGACCCCACCGCGGCGGCCAACAGCGACACCCCGGCCCGGGTCCTCACCTTCCTTGGCTGGTCGCCGGGTCAGGCGCTGCCGGTGAGCCAGGCGTGGCTGGACAGTCTCAGTGCCCTGGCTCCGCTGCGTGCGCCGCATCTGGACAACGGCACGCCGCCGGCGAACGTGACGGTGACCGGGCAGAAGGTGTCGGTCGGGCAGCTGGTGCGGGTGCCGGCGCAGAACGGCGTGGCCGAGCGGCTGTTCGTGGTCACGGTGAAGGGGTTCGTGCAGATCGACAACCTGCAGTATCAGCTGCTTGCGACGGCCTCGGACCTGCAGCCGATGACCGGCACCCCGCTGGACGTCGGCAACGGCCAGTCCGGCGACGCCGCGACGGTGTCGTCCGGCGACGGGCAGTGGCCGCAGACGCCGCCGACGTTGGTGAACGCTGCGGCGGCTGGTCCGTCCACAGCCTGTGCAAGCACGGCGGGTGCGACTACTTCGGGTGCGACTACGTCCGGTGCCGACGGCACCATGTCTGTGTCGGTCGCCCCGGCCACGACCGGGCAGCCGGCCTGCTACCGCCTGCCGCCGCAGACGCCGTCCGCGACGTACCTGGCCGACTGCGTTGATGTGGCGCCCGGGACTGCGGCTGTGGTGCGGAGCCGGACGAACGCAGGTGTGGCAGCGGCGGTATATCTGGTCAGCGGCAACGGGGAGTACACCGCCAAGGACTCCCTCGGCCCAGATCCGGCGACCACGCTCAAGGCCCTCGGCTACGCTGCGGTGGTCCCGGTCACGGTCCCGCAGATGATGCTGGATCTGTTGCCCGACGGCCCGGCACTGACCGCGGATGCCGCGCGGGAGGCGGTTGTGCCGCCGGGGCCTGGGGCGAGTGGCTCGGGATCGTAGGGCCGGTCTGTCCCGTCGCTCCAAGACGCCGGCTCTCGCCGATCGCCGCCCGAAACCGGTTACACCCGCGTCGCCGCACGAATATCAACGCCCTGTAGGGCGACTCAGACGCCTGTGGCCTCGTATGGTATTGAGCAAATGGAACGGCGTGCGCCGGTCTGGTTCGTAATCGAGGAGGCGACATGAGCGACGGTGCGAGCGGCCTGGTCGGAGCGGATCTCCATGGGATGCAGTCGGGGCAGACCGCGATCCAGGACGCGATCGACAACCTGCAGAACCTGGCGAGCCGCCTGGACGCGGCCCGGGATGCCACCCACGGGGGTTGGCAGTCGCAGGGGGCGGACCTGATGCGCGAGGTCATGCTGGAGTTCCACAACGAGTACCAGTCCATGGTCCGCGATCTGGAGAACATCCTGCACAACATGGGTGCCAACCAGCGGAACTACGCGGTCAGCATCGAGAACGAGACCGCGGGTGTGAAGCGCCTGTCGAGTCTTCTCGGCGGCCAGGGCTGACGATTCCGCCGGGCCGGTTCTCCGGTTCGCGGCAGGCAGGCTTCTTCCATTCCATTCGAAAGGCGGGGAACACCGTGGGCAACCCGGACTTCATGAACATCCAGTACGCGACGATCTCGGACTTCGTCACCGAGCTGACCGCCATCAACACCGCGGGTCGGCAGCTGATCGAGGACCTGACCACCACGCTGCAAAGCAACACCGAGCTCTGGAACGGCATCGCGAAGCTGGGCTACGACGACGTGCACCGCAAGTGGAACGGTCAGTTCGAGCGGATGAGCACGATCCTCAGCGAAGTGCAGAGCCACGGCAACCAGACGCAGGAGCTCTACCAGGAGATCGAGGCCCAGAACATCTCCCTGTGGGGCGGTCAGTAGACCGGCGGGTCCAGCACGTCGACAGAGGAGCCGGAAGTGAGGTGGAAAGGTGACCGGCGGCAGCCCCGACGGTGACATCACCGCGGAATTCACCGCACTGCAGAGGCTGGCCGGCGGGGGGCCGGGGGCGGGGGCCGGAAGCGGCCTGCCCGCGGTCATCACGTCGCTGAGCTCGCTGCAGAAGGACTGCAGCACACCGTTGCAGTTCGCCAACGGTGTGGCGTTCCCCGACGCCGGCACGTTCGGGGACTACTACACGTCAGTGCTCGACCAGCTGGTCGGCCCGCAGCCGAACGCGGGCATGCAGCTGCTGGTCACGCACGTGACCGCGCTGTCCGACGTCGCACAGTGGACGACGACCAACTACCAGAGCGCGGCGGATCTGGAGAAGGCCGGCGCGAGCGTCATCAACGAACGGCTCAACCAGGTGCTCACCGGCCCGACCGGGACGACGACCGGAACCACCGGAACCACCGGGACAACTGGAACGACTGGCACAACCGGCACGACCGGCACGACCGGCACCACGCCGACCCAGACGGGAGGCGCGAAGTGAGCCGCCCCGACCCGGGTCCCACCTACAGCCCCAGCCGCTCGACCAGCACAGCTCCGTCGGCGGCCAACGCCGCGCTGGCCAACCAGCAGATCGAGGCGATCTTCCGGCCCAACGGCAAGTCCACCCCGATCGACGACTACATCGGCCAGCTCAACACCGTGGCGCAGAACTGGAGGATCAACGCCGGCGTCCTGCAGCAGACGGTCAGCGATCCGGCGACGCCGACCTCGATGGCTGGCCTGATCAGCGCCAACACCGGCGACCTGAAGTGGACCGGAGCGGCGGCCAGCGACTACGGGACCAAGGCCACGGCGACCGCCGCGTACGGGGACCAGATCGCGCAGACCATGCCGAAGATCCAGACCGTGCTGGCGGGCCTGGCCGGCAACCTCGGCAAGAGCAAAACCGCCTTCCAGCCGATCTTCGACGCCTGGGGCACCCCGAGTTCGGGCAGCAAGGCGGTGGTGCCGAACGCCATGGCGACAATCGTCTCGACCTGGCTGCCGGCCAACTGCATCTGGGTCCAGACCCAGCAGAGCGAGCAGTACACCAGCTACTCGGACCAGTCCGGGCCGATGAGCGTCAGCGCCATGATCTACATCCCGGCGCAGAACATGCACGCGGACCCGTCGAACCCGTACATAGCCAGCACTTTCGACCTGTACGCGCCGAACCAGAACGGCTCCGGCGACTACGGCTACTCGGGCCTGGTGTGGTGCTCCTACAACCCGAACGACACCTACCCGCAGGTCCAGAAGATCACGGTCTTCGACTCGGCCGACGGCAACAACATGGTCACCGAGAAGGACCCCAGCGTCTTCACGGCCGGGTACCTCCAGCAGCACTTCTGGCAGCAGTACGGCACGCATCTGCAGGACCTGATGACGATCACCGGGCAGCACTTCACCGACGCCCGGTCCCAGTTCCCGCCGCTCCCGCAGCCGGACAAGGCCCTGAAGCCGCCGACCGGTGACGCGACCGGCCCCGGCGGAAAGGGCGGCCTTGGCACAGGCGGTCTGGGCGCTGGTGGCCTGGGGACCGGCGGCCTCGGCACCGGCGGCAAGATCGGCAGCCCCGGCGCCACCGGCCTCAAGCAGCCCCCGCTGCCGAAGACGCCGACCGGTGTGACGACGCCTCCGCCCTACCACCTGCCGACGCCGAATCCGCCGGCCACCGGCCTGCCGGGCCCGGGCAACGGCGGCCTGCCCGGCGGCAACAACGGCCTGCCGAACCCGCCTGGAAGCGCGAACGGCGGCTTCCCGACACCGACCGGGCTCCCGAATCCGGTCGGCACACCGGGCGGCTACACCTCCACGCAGACCGCCGGCTTCAACCCGAACCAGCTCCCGACGATGACCTCGGGCCTGCCCGGCGGCGGACCCGGTGGGCTCGGTGGTCTCGGCGGGCTCGGTGGCGGTGGCGGCCTCGGCCCCGGCGGCGCGGCCACCGGCCTGGCCGGGACCGGCGGCGGCCTCGGAGGACTCGGCGGCGTCGGCGGCCTCGGAGCTCTGGGCACCGGCGGATACGGCGGCGGCACACCGACCGCCGGCGCCAACGGCGGCCTGGGCACCACAGCCTCCGGCGCGCCGCTGGCCGCCGGCGAGACCGCAGCAGCGCAGGGCGCGCTCGGCGAACAAGCGGCGATGGCCGAGGCCGGCACAGCCGGCCGCATGCCGATGATGCCGCCGATGGCTCCGATGGGGATGAACAGCGGCAACGGAGATCGCAACCGCAAGTCCTGGCTTCCAGAAGAGGAGGACCTGTGGGGTCTGGCCGAGGGTTCGGCCGCCCCACCGGTCATCGGTAGCGAGCCCTAGACGGCATAGATCAATACCGAACACAGATCAAGACAGAACAACGCCGACGGCGACCCGCCGCCTGCGACGCCCACCAAGACGTCGCAGGCGGCGCCGGGCTCGGCTCCACCACTTGGCGGAAGGCAGGCACCGTGAGCGAGTTACCGACATTCGCCACCGCGCAGTCTGTAGCGCAACTCAAGGCCCTGTATTCGCAGCTGCTCGACGAGGCCGACGACGTCAAGGCCCGGGTGACCGACTTCAAGCAGCGCAGCGCCGCCGTCGAGGGCCGGGCCCGCACCCCCGAGGACGACATCCGGGTAACCGTCGGCCCGCACGGCGACCTGCGCACCCTGGAGATCGACCCGCGCGCCTACCGCAAACTCGGCCCGACCGAACTCGCCCAGGAGATCGTCGAGCTCTGCGAAAGGGCGCACCGCGACGCCGGCGAGAAGGTCGGCGACCTGATGAAGTCCGCGCTCGGCCGCGACTTCGACGTCGAGGCGTACCTGCGCGGCGACGCGCAGCCGCCGCGGCCCTCGCGGCTGCCGTCCTCGGACCTGGATCTCGGCGACTGGCTCGACCGGCTCAAGGAGGGGAACCTGTGACCGGCGGAGGATTCACCGTCGTCCCCAGCGAGGTCCAGACCAACGGCGCCGAGTTCGCCGCGGTCGCCGACCAGGTGCGCGCGATACAGACGACGCTGCTGGCCAAGCTCAACGCCGAGGGCACGTGCTGGGGCAACGACGAGGTCGGCGCGCAGATCGCCAAGACCTATGTCGAACCGGCGATGAAGTCGCTGGAGCAGATGGACGCGGTCGACGGCGGCGTGTCCGCGATGGCCGACGCCACCGCCAGCTGGGCCAAGAGCTACCAAAGCGTAGAGAAGGCTTAGGGAGGGGCCAGGCCATGTCCGTCCCGCAGTTCGTCCCACCCTGGGGCTGGGCCCAGGAGATGCTGGGGCTGTCCTGGCCGGCGGGCGACGAGGACGCCCTGCGCCGCTGCGGTGAGGCCTGGCAGGAGGCGTGCGACTCGCTGCTGAACGCCGCCGGCTACGGCAACGACGTGGTCTCGAAGGTCAACTCCGCGATCACGTCGGTGTCCTGCGACGAGTTCAACAACTACTGGTCGAAGTACGTCCAGGGCAACGGCATCCTGGAGCAGCTGGCCGGCCAGTGCGCCGCGATGGCCAACTACGCCGACGCCGCCGCCCTGCAGATCGAGGCGACGAAGATCTCCGAGAACGTCGTCGCGGTCATCCTCTACATCCAGATCCTCGAAGCGCTCGCGGAGATCGCAGCCACCTTCGGCCTGGACACCCCGCTGGTCGCGGTGCAGGTGGCGGCCGAGCGCTGGGCGGCCCAGAGCGCGCTGCGGATGCTCATCAAGGGCCTGATAGAAGCGTTGGCGTTCACCCTGCTGCCGGACCTGATCTCCGAGACGGTCCAGATGGTCGAGGGCCACCGGGGCTGGGGCGACTACGACGGCTCGCTGCTGCTGCACGACTTCGAGCACGGCCTCCTGCTCGGCGGCCTGTTCGCGCTGCCGGGCCTCGGCGGGCAGTTCGCCAAGCGGTTCGACCTGGCGATGCCGGCCTTCGCCAAGCCCCTGCTCGACAACTCCTTCACGAACAACCCGTTCGTCCGCAAGGGCGCCGGCATGCTCTACGGCGGCGCGTCGATGGTCGGCGGCAACGCGGCGACCTACTACGCCGACCAGGGGATCCAGGACCTCGGCGCCAAGAACTGGGCGGCCGGTGAGCAGGGTCCGTTCGCGAACTGGCAGAAGTCCTTCCTGCAGGGCATGTTCCAGAGCGGGATCCACGGCGCCAAGGACCTCGCGAAGGACCAGATCACCGCCCCGCGCATGACGATCGACACCACCGGCGGCGACAACCTGCTGCTGCACCGCTACGGCGGCGCGATCGACCCGAACGGCGCGAACGGCCTGACCGTCTACCGCACCGGGTCGGACCCCTCCCAGCCGCCGACCCGCCTCGGACGCGGCAGCTTCGACGGCGAGACCGGGACCCTGACCGTCAGCGACAAGAACGGCACCACGACGGACTACCAGGCGGTGCGCGCGCAAACGCTCGACCGCGGCGGCAGCCCGACCGGCAGCGTCACGTACGCGCCCTCGGAGGGCGGCGGCGCGTACGAGCCGACCGGCATCGTTTCGCACGGCGGCGACAAAGGCCCGCTGCCCGCAGGAACATCAGAGCTTTACGACTCGAACGGCCAGTACCAGGGAACGGCAGTCCGCAACGACCCGACGCCCGACTCGGCCCCGGACTCTGCCCCCAACTCCGCGCCGGTCTACGACCCGGCCATGCGCCCCGTCGATCCCGGGGCCTCGCACGTCTTCCAACAGGGCAAGGACCCGGTGGTCGTGGTCTCCGGCGACGGGCAGACCGTGCCGCCGGGCTTCAACCGTCCGCTGGGCGCCAACGAGGCCGCGGCCTACAACTACGACACCGGGCAGCTGCGGGAGGTCTACACCTACCCCGGCGACAACCCGATCCCGCCGGGCCACCAGGCCGTGTTCAACGCGGACGGCTCGTTCCAGGGCGTCCAGCCGCTCAACGACTTCCTGCGTCCGCAAGGCGCACCGGCCGACATGGCCGCCGCGCACAGCCGCGCTGCCGGCGGGATCAGCGATCCCACAGCTGTGCCCGGCGACATCACACAGGACGCGACCTTCCACGGCCAGAACGACCTGGAACGGTACCAACAGCAATACGCCGCCGAGCACCAGCAGGCCACGCAGGCGCTCAGCGATCAAGCCCAACGCTTCGAATCCCAACTCAATACCGAGGCACAGCAGCGAGAACTGGTAGGCATCGGCGCCGTCCATGCTGCGGCGTTCACGACGGCAGGCAGCCACGGCGGAAACGGCGGCGGGCGCTCGGATTTCGGTGGCGGCGGCCCCAACCTCCCCGACCGCTCCCCACACATCACCTCCGTCACCCCCGAAGGTGACCACCACCTGCTGACCGTCACCAACGGTGAGCACAGCGCGCAAGTCCGGCTGGACACCACAGAATCCGGCCTCGTCGTGAGCACCCTCGACACCAACGGCGACATCCTGCGCCAGATGGCCGCCTCCGCAGACCCCCACTCCGGCGCCTTCACGATCTTCGCCCACTCCGACGCGGACGGCATCGTCGTCGACGGCATGCACCTGCCGTTCTCCGAGCTCGCCGACCATCTCGCGGACGTGCCGAAGGACGTCCCGATCCGGCTCTACGGCTGCGAGGCCGCCGGCGGCGCGGCCGAGCTGGCCCGGGTGTCAGGGCACGATGTCATCGCCGCCGACGCGCCGGTCTGGATGGACCACCGGGGGAACGTCGTCGCGACGGCCCACCAGGTCGACAGCGCACACGGCCCGCGCCCGGACCTGGTCGACGACGGCACCGGCACCGGGCACCTGGCCGGCGACGGCAGCTGGAAGCTCACGCACCCGACCTCCGACGGCCGCGTCGAGACCCGCGACCTGCCGCCCGGCGACCCGCTCCGTCCGCCCTCGGCGCAGTTCGATCCGACTGGCGACGTCCTCCAGCTGGCCGGGGACAAACAGCCGGCGCCCTGGGGCTTCAAAGAGCTGCGGCGCATCGACCGCGAGGGCTCGCTCCAGGAATCCACCGGCTTCGAACAGAAGCTGGGCGCCTTCGACTTCAAAGACCCTGCGGTCCTGGACCAGACTCGCAGTGCCCTGCGAGACCTGCGCACAGCCCTGCGCGCACTCAACGACAAGCTGCCGGACGAGTCCCAGAGCGCCTTCGAGCACCGGATCGACAGCCTCTTCCTCAGCGACAAGGCGGGGAACGCGGGCAACGTCGGCACACACGTCTCGGTCGACACGATCCTGGAGCAGGGCGATGTCCGGGAGACCATGACAGCCCTCTACAACGCCTTCTACATGAACTACGACCGCCCGGAGGTCTTCAAGAACGCCATCATCCGGGTCGCCGACGCCGGGGACTGGAACCGGCTTCAAGACGCCGGCGTGAACATCGAGAGCCTGCGAGCCCGCTACCGCCAGCTCAACAGCCCGCTGCGGCGCGCGCTCGGCGCCTTCGAAGCCGGGCCCCTGGGAGAGAAGCTCCTCGGAGCCGGCGGCCACCGCTTCGACCGCGACCCGGTGGCCACCGGCAACGTGATCCTCACCTCCGACCACCCGGTCGAGAACCAGCTGGCCACGATCCAGAGCCAGAAGGGTCGGAACGACCGCCCGAAGACCGAGCAGGAAGCGTTGGCACGCACCGCGCAGCACTACGAAGACCTCGGCGCTCCTCTGGGCCGGCTCTCCCGCGACTTCGTCCAGCAGCACATGGACCTGCCGGTCGACGACCCGAACGCCAAACTGCCCTGGCGCGAAGGCGTCACGGTCCACGACACCAAGAGCGCCTGGACCGACGCGACCGAAGAAGCCGGCCTGCCCACGGCCGACGGCATCTCCCTGACCACCACGAAGATGCTCACCTCGGCCGAGTTGCTGGGCCTGGATCCGGCGCAGCGGGACCAGTTCCTCAAGGGCCTGATGGCCTGGATGCTGCCGGGCCGGGACCACTCGCTCTACGAGATGGCGCTCGGCGCACAGATCGCCCGGAGCGGACCGCTGGCCGGCGGCCGGATCCGCGACGGCGTGGACCCGGTGGAGTTCTACCGGCGGGTCCTGGACTGGCACGGCGAGTCCGGGCTGGCCCCGGACGTCCCGTTGCCGCACCAGACCCACTACCAACACCTGGCCACGGATCCCCAGGGGTTCACCGAGGCCCAGCACAACCGAGCCGACGAGCCCGAGCTGAACGAGCTGGTCCACGAGATCTGGCAGCAGCTGTCCGACGGGCACATCACCGACGGCGAGCCGCCGGCCAGCCGGCTCCCGGAGCACACGCCGCCAGCCGCGCACATCCCTGAGTACACGCTGCACGCCTGGGCCGAGCGCAACGGCATCGACCCGAACGACCCCGAATCCGTGCGCGCGGCCGTCGCCGGGCTGTCCGAGGCGCATCTGACCGCGCTGGCCGTCTACACCACGCACAGCCACACAGCCATCAACCACGCTCTGACCATGGACTCGTTCACCGGATCGCTGCCGGCGTCCGTTTCGGACCGGCTGATGCGCACCGAGTTCGGCCACACGGCGCGGGTCTCCGTCGAGCGCTACTTGTCAGCCCTCGCCAAGGGTGAGAACCCGGGCCGGCTGCCGATCTCCCTGCGACCGATCGTCCACACCGGTCCCGAGCCGTTGAACAAGAACTCCCCGCTGACTCCCGAGGCCCAGCTGTGGATCGACGGCGCGTCCGACGAGCGGGCCTACGCCTGGACCGGCATCAAGGAGCAGGTGAACGAGCGGCTGCCCGCGCTGTTCGACGAGATCCGCGTCCACACCGACATGTTCATGGAGGCGCTGCACCAGCTGCCGGCGATGGGCAGTCCGGAGCACCCGATGCTGGTTTTCCGCGGCGACAAGGTCAACCTGCTGAGCCGGGGACGCTACGGCGACCAGGCCACCACCCGGCAGGTGTTCAGCCTCAGCCCGGACTTGGCCACGGCGGTCCACTTCATGGAGACCAATCCCGGCAGCGGGACGCCAATCCTGGTGCTGTACGAACTCACCGGCAAGAACGCCCGCGACCTGTCGCCGTTCACGGTCTACCGGGGCACCCGCGAGTACGTGTTCCCGCCCGGCGCCCGGACCCACCGGGTCACCGATCCCGAGCGGATCGCCGCGATCCTGGCGCGAGTGCCCGGTCTGCCCGATGGATGCGAGATCATCGTCATGGAGGAGGGCTGATCCATGACCGAGCAGGAACCCGCGGACAGCGCGAGCGGAAGCACGGCCGCCGACCGGTGGCGGATGCTGGCCCGCGTCCACCGGCTGGTCTCGGGGCTGGCCGGACGGCTGCCCGATCCGCTGATCACGCAGGCCCGGGAGTGGCTCGGCCAGGAGGACGTCGTCGGGCTCGCCGAGGTCGTCGTCAACGCCGCGATGACGCTCGGGGTGGGCGTGACGCCGCAGGAGGCCGAGGCGCTCGCCGCGCTCCCGGCCGCTCCCGGCCGCCGACCCGGGCTTCCCTCCGGGCTCCAGATCTCTGACGCCGCCGCGCAACTGCCTCCTGCCTTGGCTTTCCGGACCGGACCGCCCGCGATCGCCGACGACCTCGACCGGGCGATGGTCGCGTCGGTGTTCCGCGATCCGAAGGTCGTGGCGATCCGTCGGTCGACGAGATCCGGGACCGGCCACGGAGACCGGCGCGTGTATCTCCTGGAGGCCGCGTCCGGCGCCGAGCTGTGGCGGCTGGCGGCCGAGGCGGGGCGGGCGCTTCAGGCGCGGGGCGAGGGAGCACCGCAGATCGAGGCGTACTGGACCGGCGAGCCGCAGAGCGGATATCAGCAGGCTGCGCTGGCCGGGTCGCTGCGGCTGTGGGCCCGGCCCGAGCTGCCGGCGCGGGGCGCGTCGGTGTTCGGCGCGGCGGTCGACCGCGAGCGGGCCGCCCGGGTGACCGAGTGGTTCCAGTGGTCCGGGGAGGTCTGGGCCACGATGACCCGGCTGCACCGGTTGCTGCTGCGGCTGGCCGCGGACCTGCCCGCCGAGCGGCTGGCCGGGCTGCGGCGTTCGCTGGCCGAGGGCGAGTTGGCGGCGTTCTCCGTCGGGCTCGTCTCGGTCCTGGCCTCATCCAACCTGGCGCTGACCTCGGCGGAAGTCGCGCTGCTGCGCGAGATTCCCCGGCAGATCGCGGAACCGGGACTGGACCTGTCGGCGCTGGACCGGGTCCCGGTCAGCGTCACCGACCCCCCGAAGCCGGTGACCGCCTTCGACCTCCGTCCGGCCCCGGCCCCGGACCAGGGCTTGGACGCCGGTCCCACGCTGGTGCTGATGATGGCCTCGCAGCCGGGCGTGATGCAGGTGTGGCGGGCCTGGCGGGGCGGCGGCGCGGCCGTGATCCCGGTGTTCCTGATCGAGGTCGATCCGGGGTCGGCTGCCTGGGACGTCGCCCTCGACGCGCAGCTGGCGCAGGCCCCGGCCGGACCCGCGCAGGTCGAGGTGTTCTGGAGCGGCGAGGCCCTGCCGGAGTTCCACCTGGCCGCGCTGAAGGACGCCGACCCGCTGTGGATCGCCACGCTGGAGGAGTCGCCGCACACCGGCGGCATCCGGACCACCGGCGTCTACGACTTCGCCGACGACGACGGCGTGCCGCGCTTCAGCGCCGACCACGTGCGGCTGCCCGACCGGGCCGAATGCGATCGCCTGGCCGCGCGGATGATGTCCGGGGACGTCGTGGTGTCGAACGTCGCGGCGGCCGAGGACGTGATCGATCCGGACCGCGGGCACATCGTCCCGCAGGAGCACCGGACCGACGGGGAGTGGATCTGGCGCGCGTCGGCCGCGTATTACCTGGCCGAGTACCAGCTCGCGCCGCATCCGGATCTGCTCGCGCACCTGCGGCGGATGGAACGAGGAGCGGACGTCGCCGATGCCTGAGAAGCTGGATATCGCACATGGGGGGCGATCCCCTGTGCGTATCGCCCAAGTCCCGGTGGACAGCGGCATCGTCGGCCCGGTTCTCGAAGACAGTGAACGCGAGCGCGTCGCCGCGTTCCTGGCGGCCGGCGCGCCGATCCTGATGACCACGGCCCTGAGCCCGGACAAGCTCGATCCGTCGCGCGGCAAGGTCGTCGGCGCCTCGTTCCGGACCGACGGCACGTGGATCTGGAGCGACACGCTCACGTACTACGTCCGGGTGCACGGCCTGGCGCCCGAGGACGATCTGCTGGTCTGGATCAGAGGGCTGAACTACCGGTGCACGACGCCCGACAAGGCCGCGATGGACGAGGCGCTGGACGCGTTGTACGCGTCGTTCAGTTCCTGATTCCGCGACACGCCCCAGCACGCGGGGAGGCGTCGTCCTGCGCATTTCCCGGATGGCGGAGCGCTACGGTATGTGCGCGTAACGGACATACCGCCCGCCTGAAGGGATGCCGCCGTGAGCCAGCCGACACCCGCGCAGCTGCCGTCGATCCTGCCGGGGCCCAGGCCCGACGGCCTGGCCGGGGCGGCGACCCCCGAGGAACGGGGCCTGGCCGACACGGCGGCGGCGTTCCGCCTCACCCGGCGCGCGTCGATCTGCCTGTGCATGATCGTGAAGAACGAGGCCGCGGTCATCGAACGCTGCCTGGCCTCGGTGCGCGGGCTCGTCGACTACTGGGTCGTCTCGGACACCGGATCGACCGACGGCACCCGGGACCTGGTCCGCGCGGTGATGGCGGACGTCCCCGGCGAGCTGCACGAGGATCCGTGGCGCGACTTCGGCCACAACCGCTCGCTGAACCTCGAACACGCCCGGGGCAAGGCCGACTACCTGCTCCTGATCGACGCCGACATGGTCCTGCGCCTGCACGGCGAACTGCCGGAGCTGACCGCGGACTCGTACCTGATCCGGCACGGCGGCGACCAGGAGTACCGCAACAAGCGGCTGGTCCGCGGCGACCTGCCGTGGCGCTACGTCGGCTCCACCCACGAATACCTCACCGCCGACCGTGCCGACCACGCCGCCCACACCACCCGGGAACTCCACGAACTCCACGAACTCCACCTCGACGAGCTGGTGGTCGAGCACTTCGCCGACGGCGGCTCGCGCGCCGACAAGTACGAGCGCGACATCCGCCTGCTGTCCGCGGACCTCGAACGGGATCCGGGCAACACCCGCACGGTGTTCTACCTGGCGCAGACGCGGCGCGATCTCGGCGAGCGCGAGGCGGCGATCGCCTTGTACCGGCGGCGCGTGGAGATGGGCGGCTGGCCCGAGGAGCTCTACTTCTCGCTGTTGCAGATCGCGGAGCTGACCGCAGACGTGGGCGACTGGCCGCGCGCGATGGACGCCTTCGTCCAGGCCTGGGAGTACCGGCCGCAGCGGCTGGAGGCGCTGTACGAGCTCACCTCGCGGCTGAGGCTGCGGTCGCAGTATCAGGCTGCTTACTCGTTTGCGAGCGCCGGGATCGGCGAGCCGCAACCGGACGACGTGTTGTTCGTACGGCCATGGGTGTACCGGTGGGGGCTGCTGTTCGAGCTCTCCATCAGCGCGTACTGGGTCGACGACTTCCTCGGGTCGGTGCGGGCCTGCGACATGTTGCTGGAGATGCCGGACCTGCCGGAACCGCACCGGGAGCAGACGATCGCCAATCGCGAGATGTCGTTGCGGCGGCTCACCGAATCCCGTCGTTGATATGAGGAATGCGGTGCGCTTTCGTGGGCTGAGCGCGCCCTGAGCGCGGCCTGACCTCGGCAGATCGGCCGAGCGAGTGAGGAAGACGGCGATGCCGTTTCGGTCGAACACGTCCTCGGGCATCCAGAGGCCTGAGGCCAGTCGCCGATTTTCAGATTCACTCCGGAAAGGGCTACTCCAGCATGCCGCAAGACTCTCAGAGGTCGGTGGGGACGCTCCAGAAGTGCGTCATGGTGACCACCGGCCTGACGGTGCTCGCCGGTGCGACGCTGACCGTCGTCGGCGTCCAGCACGGCACGGCGCACGACCACCACACCCGTACGGAGGCCGCGGCGAGCACCGCGCCGCTCAGCGCCGCCGCGTTCTCGGCGCGGCCGGCGGCACGGGTCGCGGACCGGACGACGCTCAGCGCGGCCGTACACCCGGCACTGCACCAGGCGGCGGTCCGGCACCCGTACACGCCGAAGGCCGACGGGATGCCGCTGCCCTCCCCGCAGCCGCCGCACGTGTTCGTGCCCCGGCGGCACTTCGTGCACCACATGACGCACCAGCCGTGCCACCACAGGCCGCACGAGAAGTGCGAGTGCGTCGGGAAGCAGGGGCCTGCCGGTCCGCGCGGGCCGAAGGGAGCTCGCGGGCCGATGGGGCTGCGGGGTGCTGCTGGTCCGGCCGGTCCGGCTGGTGCGACCGGCGCGACGGGGATGAAGGGTGACCCCGGTGCTGGCGGCCCGGCCGGTGCTGCCGGCGCTACCGGTTCTGCTGGACCGGCTGGTCCTGCCGGCCCGGCTGGCCCCGCTGGCGCGACCGGTAACCCTGGACCGGCCGGTCCTGCGGGTGCTATTGGTCCCGCCGGCCCTGCGGGTGCTGTCGGTCCCGCCGGCCCCGCCGGTGGAGTTGGTCCCGCCGGTCCCGCCGGTCCCGCCGGTGCTGTCGGTCCCGCTGGCCCCGCCGGCCCTCAGGGTGTCCCCGGAACTCCGGGCACTGCCGGTCCCGCCGGCCCTGCCGGCGCTGTTGGCCCCGCCGGCCCCGCTGGCCCTGCCGGAGCAGCCGGAGCAGCCGGAGCAGCCGGAGCAGCCGGACCCGCTGGTCCAGCCGGCCCTGCCGGTCCGGCCGGCGCGACCGGCCCCGCCGGCCCGGACATCGACATCGCCTTCCACAGCGACGAGTTCGCCGAACAGGTCACCCTGAAGAACAACACCCTGAACTACCGCCAGATCGACAACAGCGTCCGCGGCGCCGCCCAGTCCCTGAGCACCGGAGCCCTCGCCTCCGGCTACCCGGGCACCACCGCCGACCCGGTCGTCGACGTCTCGGAAGCCATCCAGCACGACCACCTCTACGTCAACATCGTCACCGCCGGCGGCCACGCGGCCGAGCTCGTCTGCAAACTCAACGGATCCAGCGGCCTCGACCAGGGCGCCACCCCGACCGTCGCGTGCAACCGGGCCACCTCCGGGCCCGCCGTCTACTGGGTCACCATCCCGTTCCCGTAGACCGGACCGCGCAGCATCCGGCCCCGTCGCACCAGCGGCGGGGCCGTTTCACGTCTCAAACTCCTTACGCCTCCACAGACGCCGAGGCCAAGCGTTCCGCGGAAGCCTTCCCCGCATCCGCCTCAGGCGCCCGCTGCGCACCGGGCAGCCACAGCGACAGCAGCACCGCGACCGCGGAGAACCCCACCGACCACCAGAACGCCGAGTGGAACGCGTTCACCGGCGTCCGAGGATGCGCCGCGATCCCGCTCTGAAGGATCACCGCCAGCACCGCGGTCCCGAACGAGCCGCCGATCTGCTGCGCGGTCCTCGTCAGTACGCTGGAATGCGGGATCTGGTGCTTCTCCAGCCCGACGTACCCGGCGACCATCACCGGCATCGTCACGGCCCCGAGCCCGAACCCGCGCAGCACCATCCAGCCGGCGAGCTGCCATTCGGCCGTGTGCGGACCGGCCAGCGCGAACGGGACGGTCGCGACAGCCACGACGGCGAAGCCGCCCACCGCCAGGACGCGCGTGCCGAGCCGGTCGATGGCGCCGCCGGTGACGGTGCGCGACAGGATCGTGCCGATCCCCTGCGGCACCAACAGGATGCCCGCGGACAGCGCCGAGGCGCCGCGCACGTCCTGGTAGTACAGCGGCATCAGGAGCATCGCCCCGTACAGCGAGAAGCCGGAGAAGAACAACACCGCCGACGACGAGGCGACCGACCGCCTGGCGAGCAGCCGGATCTCGACGAGCGGACGGCTGGCGCGCAGCGCGTACCCGACGAACGCGGCGAGCAGCGCGCCGCCCTCGATGAGCGGGAGGATCACATCGGTCTGGCCGAAGCCGGAACCGGTGCCCGCGTTGGCCAGGCCCAGCAACACGATCGAGGTCCCGGGCGCGAGGAGCAGGAGCCCGGGCACATCCAGCTTCGCCTTGGTCCCGGCGGCCCCCGAACCCGGCGCGGGCGCGTCGTCGAGCTTCAGGTAGCGCCAGGCGAGGAACATGCCGACCACGCAGAACGGCACGTTCACCCAGAACATGTAGCGCCACGACAGGTGCGTCAGGATCGCGCCGCCGATCACCGGACCGAGGATCGGCCCGAGCAGCGCGGGCAGGGCGACGTAGGTGACGAGCCGCCCGAGCGACTTCCCGCCGGCCGACTGGAAGATCAGCGTCGTCATCAGCGGGAGCATGAGGCCGCCGCCGAGTCCCTGCACCACCCGCCAGCCGATCAGCGAGTCGACGTTCCACGCCAGGCTGGCCCCGACCGAGCCGACGAGGAACACGGCCAGGGAGAACATCCACACCCGCTTGCCGCCGAAGCGCTGAAGCCCCCATGTACTCAACGGCACCGCGATGCCGAGCGCCAGGAGATAGCCGGTCGCCACCCACTGGATGGTCGAGACCGAGGTGTCGAGCTTCGCCGAGAGCGTGTGCAGGGCGACGCTGACGATCGTGGTGTCGAAGATGACGGCCATCGCGCCGACGATGAGGATCAGCGCGGTCTTGACCGCCGCCGGATCCAGTTTCCCGTCCGCGTCCCCACCCTTGTCCCCGGGCTGCGTCGCCGTCCTTGCTGTCTCTGACATGGCTGTCCCCTCACTTCCGCTCCGCTTAAGAGACGGATACCTCTCTTAAGGAGAGTAGCCCGACCCGACAAGAAATGGAAGCGACTCTTATTTTCGTTCTTCGCTAAGCTGAGGACCGTGACCGACCAGGCGCACGCGACCGACCGGACGCACGAGACACACCAGCAGCCGCACCAGACACACCAGCCCCGCCAACGCCGCCGTGGCGAGGAACTCGAGGCCGCCATCCTGGACGCCGCGTGGCA
The DNA here is from genome assembly GCF_015356825.1 of Catenulispora rubra. Taxonomy (GTDB): domain Bacteria; phylum Actinomycetota; class Actinomycetes; order Streptomycetales; family Catenulisporaceae; genus Catenulispora; species Catenulispora rubra. The sequence continues at coordinate 21,706 of NZ_JAACYW010000028.1, forward strand.
GGAGCTGGTCGACGTCGGCTTCGCCCGCCTGACCATGGAGTCGATCGCGGCCCGCGCCAAGACCGGCGTCGCAGTCCTCTACCGCCGCTGGCCCAACAAGGACGACCTGGTCCTGGCCGCCATCCGGCACTACGGCGCCACGCACCCCGTCGACGTCCCCGACACCGGCACCCTGCGCGACGACATGATCGCCTTCCTCACCGGCATCGGCATCGCCCGGGTCGGCTTCGTCGCCATCGTCGGCGCCACCTTCGCAGGCCTGATGGCCAGCGCCGGCATGACCCCCGCCGACATCAGGGAGCGACTGATGTCGGACAACTCCCGCTGGTCCGAGCAGATCCTCACCCGCGCCGAAGAACGCGGCGAGATCGACCTGGCCACGATCCCCCCGGCAGTCCTGGCCATGCCCTTCGACCTGATGCGGCACGAGATGCTGATGACGTACAAGGCGATCCCGGTGGAACGCGTCACCGAGATCGTGGACGACCTGTTCATGCCGTTGGTCCGACTCAAGTCAGGGAAGAGCGAGCCGAGCGAGTGAGAGTTCTGATCATCGGCGGCGGCATCGCCGGCACGGCCGCCGCGCTGGCCCTGCACCAAGCAGGCTTCGAGCCCACCGTCTACGAGGCGCACCCCGACAACGGCGAGGACCTCGGCGCCTTCCTGACGTTGGCCAGCAACGGGATGCGCGCACTCGGGCAGATCGGCGCGGCGGCCCGCGGTCGCTGAGCTCGGCTTCCCGCTGACGCGCCTGCGGGGCAGCCCGGCTGACGTCGGAGAAGCATCTGTGTCAGAGCTATGCGACACAATCGCGTGGTTCTGCCAGAGCCCGACCTGCCCCGCTGAAATGGAGACGCCCCATGCCGTTCCCGATGCTTCCCGTCCCGGCGCCGGGCGAGGTGCTGCTCGTGAACACCTGCTACGAAGACGACGGCACTCCCCTGTGGGACGCGATCCTGCAGACCCTTGGCGGGCGCCGTGACGGAGACCTGCTCGTACTCGGCGACATCCGGCTGCGCCTGACCGAGAACCCCGGCTGGGACTACCTGCACGGCGGCGACTTCCCCGGCCTACTCCCTCCGGGATTCGACGCCCCGGTCATCGCGCAGGCGGACATCTCCGCGGTGTACGGCGGCGACAACCTGATGCTCATCGACCTGCGCGAGGTCCCGGGGCGCGGCGTGCGCGTCCCGACGGCGGAGCTCGGGCGCGTCCTTCCGGGGCTGTACGACGGCACGGTCAGCTTCGACGAGCTGATCCGCGGCATGGACCTGTGCGGCACGTACCTCGGCGACGCTGGCGAGCCGACGAATCCCACCCCGACCGGTGTGGTCCGGACCTCGTTCCCGCAGCTGCCCGTCTATCCGCTGACGCTGCTGGTGCGTACCGACTTCGAGAACCACGAGGGCTGGAACAGCCTGCTGTCCGCGCTCGGCGACCTCGACGAGGACAACGACACGCACGTCGACTTCGACGACACGGGATCGGCTGGCCTGGGCCTCACCGCCCGGGTCGTCGACGACCCCGCGTTCGAGTCGCTGCAGCCCGGCCAGGTGCCGGCTCTCGTCCCGACCGTGGGCAGAAACGACCAGCACACGACCATGGTCGCCCTCGCCGACGCGCAGACGCTCGGCGATCCGGTCCACCGGCTGCTCGTCGTCGACCTCTATGACACGCCCGGCCAGTCGATCCGCATCCCGCTGGCGGGTGCCGGATCGCTGGCCGTCAACCTGGAGATCGCGAACATGGACTTCTACGAGTTCGAGAACTACGAGGGCTGGAACGGCTGAGCCTGATCCGTCTTCCCGTGACGCAGACGCGGACGCGCACGCGCACGCGGACCTCAGCCGGGAGTGAACACCAAGTCGGAATCGATCCGATAGCGGTCCCCGCGGTACACCGCGCGCGTGTACTCGATGATCAGGTCCCGCGAGTCCCGGGTCGTCACGTCGAACAGCAGCGCCGGGCTGTAGGGCGGCACCTCCAAGTGCTCTGATTCGCGCTCATCGGTGACCGTGGCCTCGATCGACTGCGCGGCGCGCGCCATCGTGATGCTGTACCGGGAATGCAGCAGCTGGTAGAAGGAGCCGCGCTGGAAGTCATCACCGGTGATGCCGGGCACGTACTTGTCCGGGACGTGGATGCGCTCGATGGCCAGCGGGGCGCCGTTGACGATCCGCAGCCGCTCGACCTTCACCAGCAGCTCGCTCGGTGAGACGCCGAGCGCGCGGGCCAGCCGGGCGCCAGCGCTGGCCCGTTCGAAGCCGAGCGTGCGGCTCTCCCACACGCCTTCGGACAGCGGCACCCGGAACGAGTTCGCCACGCCAGCGGTCGGGGCCAGCGGCTGCGCGACCTTCGAGGGTGCGGTGAAGGTACCCCGGCCCGGGCGGCGGATCAGGACGCCCTCGTCGACGAGTTCGTCGACGGCGGCGCGCAACGTCGGCCGGGAAACGCCGAGGGTTTCGCAGAGCTCGTGCTCCGACGGCAGCGCGTCGCCGGCGCCGGTGGCGGCGGCCATCGTGAGGATCGCCTCGCGGGCGCGGGTTCGCTTGACGGCCGATCGCATTGACAAAGGGTAAGGCTTCGTCGCGTCCGGCGCCACGATCACCGACCATCACCTGGCGACCGTTGAGTCTGGTAAAGACTCTTGACTTGACCTTTTGTCAGCTTAAGAATGACCGGCGTGACATCAATGAAGAACAGAATCAGGAGACTGGGGCTCGCAGCCGCCACGGCAGCCGTCGCTCTCGGAACGGCGATGGCGACCACAGTCACAGCCACAGCCACGCCGGCGTCCAGCACGCCGACCAGCACCGCAAACGGTTACCTCTTCCTCGACCAGATGATGGACAAGTACGCCACGGGCAGCACGGCCCGGTTGGTGCAGAGCTTCGTCCCGGACTCGGCGATGGGCTCCTTCACCGACTCCGTCACCTACGACGACGCGCTCGTCATCGACGCCCTGCTGGCCCGCGGCACCGCCGACGACCTGGCCCGCGCGAAGGTGATCGGCAACGCCCTGCTGTACGTGCAGGCGAACGACAAGTCGAAGGACGGCCGCATCCGCGCCGCCTACGCGCCGACCCCGCTGACCTCGCCGAGCAAGGTCAGCGCCACCGACGACACCAGCGACGTCGGCAACATGGCCTGGGTCGGCCAGGCCCTGGTCCAGCTCTACGCCAGGACGGCGAACGCCTCCTACCTGACCGGTGCGACAAGCGTCGCGACCTGGATCCAGACCAACGCGTACGCCATCAACGGCCCCGGCGGATACACCGGCGGCTCCGACTCCAGCGGCAAGCTGACCTGGAAGTCGACCGAGCACAACCTCGACGTGTACGCGTTGTTCACGATGCTGGCGACCAAGACCGGCGACAGCACCTGGACCACGCGCGCGGCGCACGCCAAGTCGTTCGTCGCCGCGATGTGGGACGCCACGAACAGCAAGTACTGGGTCGGCACCAACCCCGACGGCACCAGCCTGAACAAGGGTTTCCTGCCCGAGGACGTCAATACATGGACATACCTCGCGTTCAAGGACCCCACCCGCGCCGCCTCGATCGACTGGGACGTCACCAACCTGGCAGCGACCGACGGCGCCTTCAGCGGCGTCAGCTTCGGCGCCTGCGACAAGTCCAAGGTCTGGTTCGAGGGCACCGCGCACCTCGCCGACGCACTGGCGATCCGCAACGCCAGCGGTGACGCGACGAAGGCCCAGAACTACCTGAACACGATCCAACTCGCGCAGACGACGGCGCCGCACAACAACGGACGGGGCATCGTCGCCGCCTCACACGACAAGCTGTCCGACTGCGACTCCGACTACTACTACGCGGCACCCCACACCGGCGCCACCTCGTGGTACCTGCTAGCAGCCACCGCGACCGACCCCTTCTACCTGCTGCCGTCGACCTCCATCGGCAACGACTTCACGCTAAGCGCGGGCCCAGCATAGGCAACGACCACCGCAGGCTCGGCCGCGAACACCACAGCAACCACCGCACTCACCTCCGGCACCGTGGAGCCGGTGACGCTGAGCACCTCAGGCTGCCAGTCGGCCCCGCCGTTACAGCACGACAGCGACCGGCGGGAGCCTCGCAGGTCTACGACTCCGACTGGAAAACAACCTCTGACCTGCACCTGAGCCGTCGCAACATGATATGCGGAGCTCATCTTGCAATACTTGCCGGCTGTGCCGATAAGCATCAGTTGCCTCGACTGACTGTTCTGAAAGTGGAGCTGCTCTCGCACTACTTGAACGTCGCCGACCTGCTGCTCCGCTAAATCTCGACCGCTGCGGTCACGAGCGCGCAGTACACCCGGCCGTGACTGTGGCTCGACGCTCGGTCACTGCTCTGGCCAGCCAGTGTTCCTGCAAACGCCTCTGCGGTTATCCACAGGCTCCCACGGCGGTCTTGCGGCCGATCGGGATGTCTCGCGACAGTTGATCTATGAAGCAGGTCATCGAGCGACAAGAGTCTGCCGCCGGCAACGGCGCTCCATGCTCTGTACGGCACCGCAACGCAGGAACGCCGTCTGCCGCCCGTCATCGATCGCACTCGCCGACCACCGGGGACCGTCCTGTGTTCACCGAGGCGGAGCTGGTCCGAAGTGAGCGGACAGCATGTCCTATTACCCCGTTTGGGTCAGAACGGATCCGTCACGATGTCACAATGGACCCCGTGAACGATGTGTGGACGCCGCAGCCGTTCGCCTACCTCGGCACGGCGAACGTCCGGCTCTACGCGGCGGTCCTCGGCGTGTTCGCGCTGGCCAAACAGCGATTCACCGTCCATCTACGGCCGGAGGACGTCCTGACGGACTGGCCCCGGGAATCCGATCGGACCGATGCCCCGGCCGACGGCGCCGTCGCCGGGCCCCTGCCCCTGCCCGATGCCGAATCACTCGTTCAGGCCCTCGACAAGCTCGTCGAGTGGGGCAATCTGCGCTCGGACGCCGACACCGGCCGGGTGAGCACGGTGGAGGATTTCAACCGCGCCCGGAAGATCTACCAGCTCACCCGGCACGGCCAGGCCGCTCTGGCCGCGATCGATCACTACGAGCAAGCGCTCGGCCAACGCGGACGGTTGCAGACGGTGGCCTTGGCCGACATCGCCGAGCAGTTGACCGCGCTCCTGGTCCACGCCGAAGGTCCGGAGCCGCCGGACCAGACCGGTGCCGGTCTCCTGCTGTTCGCGCTCACCGAGCGCTTCACAAGCTTGGCCGACAATGCCGAAGCTTTCATGTCTTCGCTGCGCAGGGCCGTCGATTTCACCGACGGCGACGAGGATGCGTTCTTGGCATACAAGGACCGGCTGATCGAGTACATCGACAAGTTCATCGCCGATCTGGCCAACCGCGGTGCGCAGATCGCGGGCCTGATCGAGCGGATCGAGACGGCGGGTATAGGCCGGATCCTGGATGCCGCGGCCCGCCGCGACGCAGTGGACACAGTCCCCGATCCCGACGTGGACACCGACACGCACGACAGCTACACGATGGCCGTCCACATCGCGACCCGCGACTGGGAGAACCGCTGGCGGGGACTTCGTGAGTGGTTCGTCAGCGCCGGGGCGCGACGTCCGTCACAGGCCCGGCTGCTGCGCAACGCCGCGGTCAGCGGTATCACGAACCTGGTGAGCACGGTGACCGCGCTCAACGAACGTCGCGGGGGACGTTCGGACCGGTCGGCCGACCTGCGTGCCCTGGCCCGGTTCTTCGCCCAGGTTCCGGACGATGCGGCGGCGCACCGATTGTGGCGAGTGGCGTTCGCCCTGGCGCCGGCCCGGCACCTGACCGTCGACGCCCAGACGGAGGAAGCCTGGGAAACCGCCGAATATCCGCCGGGAACCCCATGGGCCGACGCCGAACCGCTGCGGATCAGCCCCAGACTGCGCGAGACCGGCTCCTATGAGCGCCGAGGCTCCCCGAATCGCGCGATCGACCGGGACCTCGGTCGCCGCCGGCTGGCTGCCAGAGTCGAGCGTGAGGCGGCTGAGATCGCCGAGGCTCGCCGCCTGCTGGCCACGGACGGTCCGGTGTTGTTGTCGGAGTTGGCCGGCCCGGACGGCCTGGATCCCAGAGCGTTCCGGCTGTTCCTGTCGGTTCTCGGCGACGCGCTGGCCGCACGCCGTCCCGGAAGCACCACCACGACCGCCACCAGCGGCGACGGTTCGATGGAGATCCGTCTCAAGCTTGTGGACGCCGACCGGGTCGTCGTGGTCCGTACTGCTGACGGCGTCCTGTCCGGCCCGGAACATGTCGTGGAGATCGTCGACCTCACTGCGCGAGATCGGCGGGCCGCAGCGCGATGACCGGCCCGACACCGACGACCGCGACGGCACCGGCGCCGTTCCCCGACCACGACGTCGAACGCCGGAGAGCGGCCCGCGCCCTGCTGGCCCACCCGCTGCTGACCACGCGCGATGACGACTTCCGCCTGGTCCGCAAACACGCGGCCGAACTCGGGGGATGGTTCGCCGACCAGGCCGGCTGGCGGCTGACCGTGGACGCCGAGACGGCACGGCTGGTCAAGAAGCCGGCCGCGCTGGACGACGCGACCCGGCCGGCCCGCGCGCCGAAGACCAAGGTCCCGTTCACGCGCCGTCGTTACGTCTTGCTCTGCCTCGCCCTGGCCGTGTTGGAGCGTTCGGAATCGCAGACCACGCTCGGCCGCCTCGCCGAGGGTGTGCTGACCGGCGCCACCGACCCGGCGCTGGCGCAAGCCGGCATCACGTTCGGCATGGCTCGCCGCGAGGAGCGGGCGGACCTGGTCGCGGTCGTCAGACTCCTCCTGTCCTGGGGCGTACTGACCCGGGTGCAGGGCGACGAGGAAGCCTTCGTCGCCGACAGCGGCAACGACGTTCTCTACGACGTGGACCGCCGGGTCAGCGGCGGACTGCTCGCCACCTCGCGGGGCGCGTCCACGGTGACCGCGGATTCCTTCGAGGAGCGCCTGACCGCCCTGGCCGCCGAACCGCTGCCGGAGACAGAGGACCTGCGCCTGCGTTCCCTGCGCCACGCGATGACCCGCCGCCTGCTGGACGACCCGGTCGTCTACTACGCCGACCTGACCGAAGCCGAGCGTGCCTACCTGGTGAACCAGCGCGTCACCATCACCCGCCGCATCACCGAACTGACCGGGATGATCGCGGAGATGCGCGCCGAAGGCATCGCCATGGTCGACCCGGACGACACCCTCACCGACGTCCGGATGCCCGAGCAGGGCACCGACGGCCACGTCACACTGCTGATCGCGACCAAAATCGCCACCGACGGCACAGCGCCGACCCTGGCCGAACTCACCGGATTCGTCCGAGCACAGGCCAAGACACACGCCTCGTACTGGCGGAAGACCGCCACCGAACCGGCCGCCGCCGCGGATCTGGCCGAGCAGGCCGTCGCCAAGCTCGAAGCCCTGAACCTCGTCATGCGTCTGCCCGACGAACACAGCCGGACGCGGATCCACCCCCGGTCCGCGCTGATGCGCTTCGCCATGGCCGAACCCACGATCAAGAAGGCCGAAGACCACCCGTGACCGTCCCGACCGCGCTTGCTGCGCCTCGACTCCCCGTGCCAGGCCGTGATCGTTGGCAGCCCCTGCGCGCGGGCCTGATCGACGTGTTCTACTACGACGCCGAGGAGTTCCGGTTCCATGACGGCCGTCTGCTGCTGCGCGGCAACAACGGCACCGGCAAGTCCAAAGTCCTGGCGCTCACGCTGCCGTTCCTGCTGGACGGCGAGCTGACCCCGTCCCGTGTCGAACCCGACGGCGACCGCGCCAAGCGCATGGAGTGGAATCTCCTACTCGGCGACAAGCACCCCCACGACGAGCGCCTGGGCTATACGTGGTTGGAGTTCGGCCGGATCGGCGAGGACGGCGTCGCGCGGTACTGGACGATCGGCTGCGGCCTGAAAGCCGTCCGGGGCCGAGGCATCGCCGACCACTGGTTCTTCGTCACCGAGCACCGGATCGGACCGGATCTGCCGCTGCGCAACGAGCACCGGGTCTCCTATTCCCGCAAGAGGCTCGAAGAGAAGATCGGTGCGCATGCCGTGTTCACCACCGCGAAGGCCTATCGGCGCGCGGTCGACGAAGCGCTCTTCGGCCTGGGGACGGGGCGCTACGAGGCTCTCATCAACCTGCTGATCCAGTTGCGGCAGCCGCAACTGTCGAAGAAGCCGGACGAGAAGCTGCTTTCGAAAGCGCTCACAGAAGCGCTGCCGCCGCTGGCCGACGCTCTGATCGGTGAGATCGCCGAGGCCTTCCGCGGCCTGCAGGACGAACGCGACGCCTTGGCCGCGCTGACCGAGGCGCAACGCGCGGCCTCGGCGTTCCTGGTCCATTACCGCCGTTACGCACAAGTCGCGGCCAAGCGGACCGCTGCCGGAGTCCGGCAGGCGCACAGCAAATACGAACAGCTGGGACGCGACCTCGGGGCCATGACGGCCGCACGGGATCAGGCGCACGCCACCGTCACCGCCGCGGAGGCGGAACTGGTCAGCCTGGGTGAGCAGAAAACCCGGCTGAGCGCGCAGAAGGATGCTCTGAACCGCGACCCCGCGATGGACACGGCCCGTGAGATCGAACGGCTGGCACGCTCCGCCGCAACGCTGGCCGGCGTCGCCGGCAGCCGGGCCGACGACCGTGACCGGGCGGTACGCGACACCGGAACCTGGTCGGCGCGCGCCGAGCGGGCACGCGTCCGCGCCGACGCAGACACCGACGCAGTCGAGAATCTGCACCACAAAGCAGCAGCCGCAGCCGAGGCCGCCGGCGTCGCTCACACCGTTGTCCGTACCATGCAGCCGGCAGCCGGCAAGCCGGCGGACGACGTCTGGTCCGCGCAGCAGTCCGCCGACTCGCTGATCCGTAATCGGCACCAGGCGATCAGCGGTCTTCGTGAGCTGCACGGGACCGCGGAGGCCGCCGGCCGCGCCCTCGGCGCCGCGCGGGCGGCCGCCGAGGATGCCGCCGGCGAGGCGACCGCCGCGGCCGAACGCGCCTCGGACGCTGCCGACACCGTGATCGCGAAGGGCCGGTCACTGGTGGACGCGTGGGAGTCCTGGAGCGCCGGTTGCGCCGAGATCGTGCTGCCCGACCGAGAAGCGGCGCTATCCGAACTGGAGCTGTGGGTCACCACGGTCGATGGGCCCGATCCGGTGGCGCAGCGGGCTGAGGAGGCCGCCAGGCACCACGAGGCACGGCTGAACCGGCGCGTCGCAGACATCGACAGCCGCCGAAAGCAGGCAGAGCGGGAGCGGTCGGCGATCGTCGAGGAGGTCGAGCGCCTACGTCGGGGGCACCACGACGCTCCGCCGATCCCGCACACCCGCGACGCGGACACCCGCGTCGGCCGGCCCGGTGCGCCGCTGTGGAAGGTCGTGGACTTCCACGAGCACGTCGCCGACGCCGACCGGGCCGGCCTGGAAGCGGCGCTCGAGGCATCCGGGCTGCTGGACGCCTGGGTCGCCCCGGACGGCCGGCTCCTCGACGCCGTCGGCGACACCGTCGTGGCGCCGATCGGACCCGAGCCGGACGCCGGTCTCACCACGGTTCTGCGGCCGGCGATCGACGCGGCTGATTCGCAGGCCGCGGCGTTGTCCGAGTCAGCAGTCGCATCGGTCCTGGCCGGGATCGGAGCCGTCGCGGCCGGGGCGGCCGAGCCCGGCCGTCACACGTGGGTGAGCACGGACGGGCGGTTCCGTCTCGGTGCGCTGCGGGGCGCGTGGCACAAGGGATCGGCCGGCCACATCGGCGAGGGTGCCCGCGAAGCCGCGAGGCGGACCCGGCTGTCCGAGCTGGATCGGCGGATCGATCGGCTGACAGGCGAGATCAATGCTCTGATCGACGAGTCCGAAGCCGTCGTGCGGCGACTGGCCACTGTCGCCGGCGAACTGCGTACCCAACCGTCCGACGCCGAGTTGCACGAGGCTCACGTCCGCGCGGCGATGCACGCCGAGGCGGCCCGGATCGCCGCGCGGCGGCACGAGGAGGCACAGGCCGCGGTCGAACCAGCGGTCGAGGCCGCCGCTGAGGCCGTCTCATCCGTCCTCACCTTCGCCGAGGACACCGGACTGCCGCGCGAGGCGGCTGCCCTGGACGCCGTCGCCGACGCCCTGAACGACTATCGGAACATCCTGTCGGCCCTCTGGCCGGCGCTCACCGCCGCTTCCCGCTCTGCGGCGAACGCTTCCGAAGCCGAGACCGAGCACCGGTCGGCCGCCGCGCGCCTGGCCGATGCCGACGAGGCACAGGCCCGGGCCCGGCACGCCGCCGAAGCGGCGGCCGAGGAGCATCGGACACTCCTGGCGACGTCCGGCGCGGCGGTGGAAGAGCTCTATCGCAGGCTCGACGAGGTACGCGAGGCGCTCATCGCGGTGGAGTCCGCCGCGACGTCGCTCGGAGCCCGCCGTGAGCAGGCTCTCACCGAGCGCGAGCGCGCTGAGGGACGCCTTCAACAGCTTCAGGAGACCATCGCCGAAGCAACCGTGGTTCGCGACGAGGCGATCGCGACCCTGCGCCGCTTCATGACCACCGGCCTGCTCACGGCTGCCCTGCCGGAGCTCGAACACCCTGATCCGGCTGAGTCCTGGGTTCCGGCCCCGGCCGTGGCCCTGGCCCGCTCCGTGGACGCCGCCCTGTCAGCCCTGGACGACAGCGACGGCGCTTGGGAGCGCGTGCAGCAACGTGTCTCGCGTGAGCAGCAAGAACTGTCCGGTTCCCTGGCCCGTCACGGTCATCAGGTCGCGATGACGCTGTCGCAGGACGGCCTGATGGTCGTGGAGGTTCTCTTCGCCGGCCGGGTCCAGGATGTGCCGTCGTTGGCCGCCGCGTTGGACGCGGAGGTGGCTCAACGGGACCGGCTGCTGTCGGCCAAGGAACGGGAGCTGCTGGAGAACCACCTGGTCGGGGAGGTCGCCGGCGCCCTGCAGGAACTGATCACCGAGGCCGAGGGCATGGTCGCGGCCATGAACCGGGACCTGGAGTCCCGCCCCACCTCCACCGGCATGGCTCTACGGCTGGTATGGCGCGCCTCCAAAGGCGCGCCCGACGGATTGGAGGCAGTCCGGACCCGGCTGCTGCGCAAGGCGGTGGACGCCTGGAGCCCGGCCGACCGCGCGGTCGTCGGCGATTTCCTCCAGCGCCGCATCGCCGACGACCGCGCCGCCAATCCGGCCGACACCTGGCACGACCAACTGGCCCGTGCTTTCGACTACAGGACCTGGCACGTCTTCGCCATCCAGCGCCGCACCGACGGCGCCTGGACCTCGGCTGCCGGACCCGCCTCCGGCGGCGAGCGGGTCCTGGCCGCCTCGGTGCCGCTGTTCGCCGCGGCGTCCTCCCACTATTCGTCGGGGCACCCGCACGCCCCGCGCCTGATCGCCCTCGACGAGGCCTTCGCAGGAGTCGACGACGACTCCCGGGCCAAGTGCCTCGGCCTGCTCGCGGCCTTCGACCTCGACGTCGTCATGACCTCCGAACGCGAATGGGCCTGCTACCCCACCGTGCCGGGGATCGGCATCGCCCAGCTGGCCCGGCACGAGGGCGTCGACGCGGTCCTGGTCACTCCGTGGCGCTGGGACGGACACGATCGGATCCGGGAACAGCGCCCCGAACCGTACCTGCCACCCCAACGTGCCCGGGATACCGCCACACCGTCCGGCGAACCCGGCCCGACCTTGTTCGACGTCTGAGCCGCATGGCCGACGACCGGGTGGAGTCCGCCACCGTCGACACCGCGCGCCTGCACCGGCTGTTCGGAGCGCCGGAGCTGGAATGGCTGGTGAAACGGGTCGAGGAACGGATCGCCGGCGGGATTCCGGCGGCCGAGGGAAGCGCGACGCTGGCCGCACCCACGCCCGAACAGCGCCGCGCCATAGAACGGCTGCTCGGAAGGCCTCCCGGCCGCGGCAGGTCGCTGACAGTGCGGCTGTCTGACGTCGATTCGGTTCTGAAGGACTCCGGGATCTGCCCTTCCGGTCTGGCCGTCGCCGTCCAGGCGCTCCGCGGCCCGATCCCCGTCCGCCGAGATGTCGAGTCGGCCGCACAGACCGCCTGGGAATCCGCGCACGAACCGCTGGACCGTCTGGTGGACGCACGCCCCGAACTGGCCGCATGGCTGAATCGTGCCCGCGCCGCAGGCCTGCTCAAGAGGCAGGCCACCGACCCTTCGACCGGCACCGAACTCGCCCGGCGGACGGCACAGGTACTGGCCCTGCTGCCGCATCCCGGCATCGTGCGGCCGATCCTGGCAGCCCGCGCCGTCGGCGACGCGCACGCCCTGGACGACGGCCGCCCGCTCACCGCACTGGTGATGAGTGCGGTCCGATCACTGGCCGGCCTCGCGGTCGCGGACACGGCCGACGCCGAAGGCCGCCGCCACGCCTGGGCCACGGTCGGCGTCGCCACCGACGACCTCTCCTCCCGCGTCCTGGTGCTCAACATCCCACCCCCCGCCGAAGAGGGCTTCCTCACCCGGATCCTCACCCTCGCCGCCACCGCCGGCGAACCACTGGTACTGAGCCTGCGCCACCTCGCACACCTCACGGACGCGACGTCCACCGCCTCCACAAGCACCCATGACCTGCCGGGAACCGTCATCAACGTCTGCGAGAACCCAGCAGTGGTCTCAGCGGCCGCCACCGAGCTGGGCCCCGCCTGCCCGCCCCTGATCTGCCTGGAGGGCAGCCCCTCCGTGGCCGCGACCCGCATCCTCCGCTGGCTCATGCGACGCGGCGCCTCACTCCGCTACCACGGCGACTTCGACTGGGGAGGCACCCGCATCGCCGCAGGCATCTTCGCCCTGGCCGCCCGCACCGAAGCCACCGCCACCCCCTGGCGCTACGATCACGCGGCTTATCTCGCCGCAGTCGCCCAAGGACTCGGCACACCCCTCCAGTTCGCTGAGCCCCGTGACACCCCATGGGATCCAGAGCTGCGACACCACATCGCAACCCAAGCACTCCGTGTCGAAGAGGAACACGTCATCGAGACGCTACTGTCCGATCTTGCTGACCAGTCGGCCACACCAAGCGCCAAGCACATCGGCGTTGCTCGGGCGAATACGTCTGACTGACTGCGACGGGTGCCTACGTGTTCGCGGAATTGATCACGAAATGAGACGGGGTCTTCCGGATAGCCGGAAGACCCCGATTCATCCTGATGTGTGGAGCCAAGGGGTCCGGCAATATCCTGACTCATCTATGCCCTGACCTGGGTCGGATCGATCCGGCAGCATCGATCCATACACATGCCGCCACCGATGCACCACCGGCCACGGGACGGGATGCGACAGCTTGGACCCGAAAGCGCCAGTGGCTGTTTGCGGACCTCCGTCGCTCCCGGACCTGGCGGTGCAGGCTTTCAGAGCGTCACCGCGGCTGTCAGCTACCAAACAAAGGCCTGAATTCCTCCTCGAGGATCTCTGCGCACTCCTGATCATCAACGCTGAGCGCAGTCCGGCTGCGTCCCGCGAGAACAACGAGGTCAGCGCACGTATACGAACGCGCGTTAGCAAGTTCGACCAGCGCATGAAACTTGGCCTCGGCCGCTGCGTTGTCCGACTCCGCCGCGACACCTGCCGCAAGACTGCGGAGCTGCCGCCGCCACCCGATCGTGATCAAGTGACGCCACCAGCCGACAAGCTGCCCCGCGGCGTCGATACGCTCCTCCGCAACCTTGGTACGCAACAAGGTGAGCTGGCCGGCGAGGCGTTCCAGATCAGCTGGCATTACGCGCCCGTCTTATGGCCACCAGGGCAACTTGAGAACCAACGGCCAGGGTACGTGGGTGTCGTTGACGACAAGCACCGCGTCGTCCTCTCGGGCCCCTGCGGTTCCGTCAGGTCTTGATTGTGCGCGTAAGGCAGCCGCGGCGTCGCCGAGACAGCGCAGCTTGGCCGTCGCCCGCAACCAGCGGGGTTAATGAGACCACTGATATTCTCGGCACGCCGCAGACTCACGTGACGCACCGTACCGCACCGCTCTCACCTTGCCACCGTTCGAAATCGGCGCAATGCTTCCCAGAACGGAGCACCAACCGCAGCTCAGGGGGATCGCATGAAGACGTCCGACCGGCAGCCTCAGACCAGTGCGCTCGAGATGTTGGTCTCGAAGGTCGCCGACCTGAACGGGGTTCCGATGCGGCGGCTCCTCGCGGAGCGCACACCGGCGGAGCGGACGCTGGTACTGGACGGCGCCGTGAAGCAGGTACCGGTGGCAGCGTTCGACGCCATAATCTAAGCGTCAGGCTGACCTCGCCTTGAACGGTTCCGTGAGGCCGTTCTCGTTGTTCGTGGTGAAGATCCAGAGTCGGTGCAATCTCGCCTGCGCGTACTGCTACATGTACGAACACGCAGATCAAAGCTGGCGGACGCGGCCCGTCGCCATGAGCGACGAGATCGTCGCGAGCCTGGCCGCGCGCATCGGCGAGCACGCCGCCACGCACCGGCTCCCGGCGGTCGGGGTCGTCTTCCACGGCGGGGAGCCCCTGCTCGCCGGCGGTCCGCGCATACGATGGATCGCCGAGCGCATCCGTGCGGCACTGGCGCCGGCGACGCGGCTCGAACTGCACCTCCAGACCAACGGCGTGCTTCTCGCCGCCGCTCACGGCGAGGAGCTGTGCCAGACGCTCCTCGAAACCGGCATCAAGGTCGGCATCTCGCTGGACGGCGACCGTGACGCCAACGACCGACACCGCCGCCACCACAACGGGGCGAGCAGCTTTCAGGAAGTGGTGAGCGCGGTCCTCCGGCTCGGTTCCCCTCGATACCGGCGAGCCTTCTCAGGGCTCCTGTGCACGATCGATCCGAAGAATGACCCGGTGGAGAGCTACCAGGCGCTGTCCGGTCTGGATCCCCCACGCATCGATTATCTGTTGCCCCACGCGAACTGGGACGTGCCTCCTGCGCGGCCGGCAGGGACCGGCACGACACCCTATGCGGATTGGCTGATCGCGGTACACCGCCGTTGGTCGGCGGACGGGCAGCGGCTGCCCATCCGGGTGTTCGACTCGATCCGGTCGGCGCTGGTCGGCGGCGAGAGCCTCAAGGAAGCCCTCGGCACAGAACCCTGCGACCTCGCCGTAGTCGAGACCGATGGATCGATCGAACTCGCCGACTCTCTGAAGACCGCGTACGACGGCGCCCCGCGCACCGGCTTCCACATCCTGAAGCACTCGTTCGACGAAGCGGCCGCACATCCCGGGTTCACCCTTCGTGAGGCCGGCGCGGCAGGGCTCTGCCAGACCTGTCGACAATGTCCTGTCGTTGACGTCTGCGGCGGCGGACTGTACGCACACCGGTATAGCAAGGGCAACAGCTTTGACAACCCATCGGTGCACTGCGCCGATCTGTTGAAGATCATCACCTATATGAAGGAGACACCGTCTTCGGACTCGGGGAGAACCGGAACCGTCGCGGCCCATCAGATGTCGGGAGACTGTTTCGACGGCCTGGCCGCGGGGTTCGGCGACGTCGTCGCGGTCCGGCAACTGGCGGCCGCCCAACAGAGCATCAACCGCGGACTCCTCGACCGCGTGTTGACGGCGTCATGCGAACGCGGCGAATACTCCCGGCAGCCCTGGCAGGCCTTCGACGCCCTGCAACGCGATGATCCAGACGCGTACCGCAAAACCCTGCTAAACCCGTTCCTCCGGGTCTGGGCCTCGCGTTACCTCGACGCCACGCTCGGGCCGGCGGATCAGGAGTACCTGAGTTTGTCAATCTCCGATCATCCTCACCGTCCGCAGCTCACGGCCGACGGACTCACCGTCACGCTCGACAACGTCGACCCCTGCCTCGACTGCTATGGGAAACCGCTCATCGACCACCTGGATCCCGCGGCAGTCGCCGCCTGGCAACACATGTTTGCTGAAGCCTGGCGGCTCATCGTCACTGAGTACTTCGACTACGCGCCTGCCATCGGAGCAGGGCTGTCGACCATCGTTCCGCTCATGCCCCAACCCGGCGTGCAAACGAGCGCGACCGCACGCCAGGCATTCGGCGCGATCGCGATAGCGCTACCGGACACCGCAGATGACCTGGCCTTGTTGATCATCCATGAGTTCCAGCACGTCAAGGCTGGCGCCTTGATGGACATGTTCGACCTCTACGATCCGACATCGCCGCTGAGGTTCTCCGTTCCGTGGCGCCGGGACGAACGACCACCCGAGGCGGCGCTCCAGGGCCTGTACGCCCACGCCGCCGTCGCCGACGTCTGGCGGACTCGATGGCTGCGCGCCTCGAACACGGAGTCGGAACGGTCCAGGTCCGGAATGCGGTACGCGACGTGGCACCGGGCCGTCGCGCAGGTCGCCGACGCTCTCCAGGCGTCAGGGGTGTTGACAAGGCTGGGCGAACGACTCGTGACAGGCCTCGTCGAACGCGCTAATCAATAACCCCGACCGGTTTCACAGAATATTGCTTCACTCCTCACGAAGGGTACACTCCGCAGTGCGTCGGCCCGGCTGGTCGGAAGGAATCCACAAGTGGCAGAGGAAGAAAGGGAGCGCCTTGCCAAGGCTCCCTACTTTTTCCTGAGCTACGCACGGATGCCTCCGCACAACGACACCGGCACATCGCGCGGCGAGGCCGACAAGGACGTCATCGAGTTCTATCAGGACCTGTGCATAGCGATCCGCCACCTGGCGGTCGTCAAGCCGGGCGCGCAGGCCGGCTACCTGGACCGCGCGATGGGTACCGCGACCCAGTGGGAAGTCGCGGTCCAGGAGGCTCTGGCGACCTGCCGGACCTTCGTCGCGCTCTACAAGCCGGCCTACTTCGAGAGCAGCTGGTGCGGGCGGGAGTGGGCGGCGTTCGAACGTCGGCAGCAGCTGGCCCGGCAGGCGGGCTCGATCGCCTACGACGCGATCATCCCGGTGCTCTGGGCCGATGAGGGCAGCTTGCCCGATCCCCTGCCCAAGGCAGCGAAGCCGGTGCAGTATGAAGACGCGGGGCAGCCTTCGAGTTACCGGCTCCAAGGACTCTGGGAGTTGCGTTTCGGGATGTACGACCACGACTACAAGCGGACCACGATTGCGATTGCCCGCACCATACTCAGGATTGCCCGGTCGACGCAGATTCCTCCCTGCGACATCACGGAGTTCTCGCAAGATGACAATGCCTTCAGTTCGGTATCGGAATGACGTGAAGGGACAGAAGGGTATGGCGGGCTCTCGACAGTCCGGTGACGAACCGTCCGTCCACGAACCGCTGTTCTTTCTCAGTTATGCGCGCCCGCACGAAGCCGAGGCGGAGCGCCCCCGGGAGGAGCTGGACCTCTTCCTGACGTTCTTCGACGACCTCACACAACAGATCAGTACCCTGCTTCCCCGCAAGCGTCCCGGCGACCTCGGCTACGCCGCCCCCGCAGACGCGCCGGAGCGGCCCACGCTCCAGGCCCTGTCGGTGTGCCACGTCTTCGTCCCGCTGATCTCCCCGCAGTACTTCAGCACCCGGCGCTGCGGACTGGAGTGGTCGGCGTTCCGCAAACGGGTCAGGACGCGGGACGTCGGGCTCCACTTCGTCCCGGTGACCTGGGCGCCGGTGGAGCCGGCGGACATCCCGCCGGACGTGCTGGAAGTCGACTTCCACACCCCGCGCGAGGGCCGGGCCGACATCGCCGAGGGCTTGTACCCGCTCATGGTCGACCGCGCACCGGGCAGCGACTACGACCTGGTCGTCAGGAACGTGGCCCGGACGATCAGCTGCGTCGTCCGGGAGCACCCGCTGCCGGCCGGCGTGCTGCCCTCGCTGCTGGGACAGCAGAACGCCTTCCGGGCCGCGCCCACCCGTCTGCTGCTGCGGATCGTGATCCTCGCCCCGACCCGGGACCGCTCCCCGAAGGGCCGGACGGCCGACGGCCACTACGGCGACGCCCAGACGGACTGGGCCCCGTACGGCGACCGCCGGGACCGCACGCTCGCCGCGGACGTCCGGACCATCGCCGACCGGCTCGGCTACGCTCCGGAGATCGTCGGGTTCGACGACGTCGCCCCGGCCCTGCTGGCCGGCACGCTGTCCAGCGCGCCGACCGTCCTGCTCATCGACAACTGGGCCCTGCTCGACACCGCCTGGCGGGACCAGGTCGCAGCGTACGCGGACCCGGCCGCGAAGCGGCCGGACTGGGAGACGTTCATGGTGGTCCGGGACGACCACGATCCGCAGACCCGGCAGCGCGGCGCGGACCTGCGGGCCGCGGTGGATGAGACACTCGCGGCGAGCCTGCGGGCCATGCAGACGGTCGTCGAGCACGCGGCGTCCGGGAACGGCCCGCGCGAACGCTTCCCCTCGCATTTCTCCACCGTGGCCGAGTTCGCCGCGGGCCTGTTCCGGTTCCGGAGGTCCCGGTGACCGACGGCGCACGGATCGACACTGCACTGGTCGACGACGACGGAGGTGTGACCATGACGGGCTCGGACGCCGCCGGTGGCCGGATCGTGACGTTCTACAGCTACAAGGGCGGCACCGGCCGGACCATGGCGCTGGCGAATGCGGCCTGGATCCTGGCCGCCGCCGGGCACCGGGTCCTGATGATCGACTGGGACCTGGAGGCGCCGGGCCTGCACCGGTTCTTCGAACCCTTCCTCGGCGACGAGCGACTGCGCGACGTCCCGGGCATCATCAACATGATCGACCAGTACTGCGACTCCGCCAACGCCCGGCTGACCGGCGAGGACGGCGCGGCCGGCGGCGAGGTCGACCCGGTCGCGTGGTGGGCGGAGAACGCCCACGTCGCGGAGAACGCGGTCGAGCTGGACTGGGACTTCGAGTTCGGCGGCAGCCTGCACTTCATCCGGGCCGGCCGCACCGCCGCGGTGCACTCCGCCGGGATCTCGGCCATGGACTGGTACACGTTCTACCACCACCTCGGCGGGAACGCGTATCTGGAGCAGATGCGGCTTCAGCTCAAGCAGGCCTACGACTACGTCCTGATCGACAGCCGCACCGGGAACAGCGACATCGAGGACATCTGCACCAAGGACCTTCCCGACGACCTGGTCGTGTGCTTCACCCTCAGCGGCCAGAACATCGACGGGACCGCGGAGATGGCGACTGACGTCGACGAGATCCGAGGCGCCGACCGGCGGCGGCCCCAGGTCCGCATCCTGCCGGTGGTGACCCGCGTGGACGACTCGGACTCCGACCGGCGCGACACCGGACTGGCTGTGGCGCAGGCCCGGTTCGCCCCGTTCGTGAACCGGATCAGTTCCCATGACCCGAAGACGTACTGGAACCTCGCGCAGATCCCTTACAAAGCGCTCTACTCCTACGAGGAACTGCTCGCCGTCTTCGGCGACTCCCCCGGGAACCCGCAGTCGGTGCTGGCCGCGGTGGAGCGGCTGGTCGGACTGATCACCGAGGGCCAGGTGACCTCGCTGGCCCCGATGGACGAGGGGCTGCGGCTGCGACACCGGCAGAAGTTCTTCCGGCGCGCGCCGGTCGCACTGGCCGACGTCTGCATCAGCCACCTGGCGGCCGACCGGACCTGGGTGGCGTGGCTGCGCTGGCTGCTGCGCGGCGCGGGCCTGGAGACGTCGGCGGACGAGACGTCCGCGGCCGACGGCCGGGCCCTGGACCCGCTGACCGCCGAACAGATGCGGTCGGCCCCCTACACCCTGGTTCTGGTATCCGGTGCCTACCAGCAGTCGGCGCTGGGCCGGTCGGTGTGGGCCAGCCGCAACAACGACGTGCCGACCCAGCTCGGCAAGCTGGTGGCGCTGCACGTGGAGCCGCCGGTGCCGGGCAGCGCGCTGCGCTGGTCGCCGGCGGTGGAGACCGTGAACCGCACCGAGGTCGACGTGGCTGGCGCGCTGCTGGCGGCACTCAGCTCACCGATGACCGCCGAACAGGCACTGACCGAGGCCGAGCGGATCGCACCCCGGGTCCGGTACCCCCGCTCCCGGCCCGACCACTGGAAGGTACCGAACCGGGTCGTCCGGTTCACCGGGCGCGTGGACAGCCTGGACCGGCTGCGTCAGCAGCTCACCACAGCCACCGGGGGCGACATGACGCACGCGGTGCTCGGCATCAGCGGCATCGGCAAGACGGCACTGGTCGTGGAGTACGCCCACCGCTTCCAGCACCACTACGACGTGGTCTGGTGGATCCGCGCCGAGCACCTCAACTTCGTCACCGAGGACCTCGCCGAGCTCGCCAGGCGGCTGGGCCTGGAGGTCCAGAACGTCGGCGAGGCCGCCGACGCCGTCCGGGAGGACCTGCGTGCCGGCCGGCGCGGCGGGCGCTGGCTGCTGGTGTACGACAACGCCGAGGACCCGGATCAGCTGCTGGACCGGATGCCCTCGGCCGCGAACGGCCATGTGCTGGTCACCTCGAACAATTCGAAATGGGCCAGCGCGGTGGCTGCGGTGGAGATCGAGGTATTCGACCTCGCCGAGAGCATCGACCTGCTCACCAGTCTGGTCCCCGGGTTGTCGGAGCAGCACGCCGAACTGGTCGCCGTCGAGGTCGGCAACCTCCCGCTGGCCGTCGAGATCGCCGGCTCCTGGCTGGCCGAGACGGGGATGCCCGTCGAGGCCTACCTGGAGCTGCTGCGCAGCGACCCCGCCGCGACGCTGGAGCGCGGACACGCCTCCGGGTACGACCGCTCGATCATCACTGCCTGGCGGCTGACCGTGGCCAAGATCGGCGAGCTGTCCCCGGGCGCGGAGCGGCTTCTGCAGCTGCTGGCGTTCTGCGGCCCCGAACCCGTCGCGGCCAACCTCGTGTACGGCGACGCCATGAGCCGGGCCCTGCTGCCGTATGACAGCAGGCTGCGCTCCGGCAAGGGCCCGATCGGGCAGTATGTGCAGTTGCTCAACAGCTTCGGCCTGGTCACGGTGCCGCGCGGCACCGACAAGCCGCTCCAGGTCCACCGGCTGATCCAGCAGGTGGTCCGGGACACGATCCCCGATCCGGCCGACCGGGAGACGCTGCGCCGCGCGATCCACGAGGTCCTGGTCGCCGCCCGGCCGCCGCAGGGCGACGTGGACAACGCGAAGACCTGGCCGGTCTACGCCGAGATCTGGCCGCACCTGGTGCACTCCGAGGCGCGCCGCGGCAGCGCCGAGACCCGCCAGCTCTACGTCGACCGGGTCCGCCACCTCCGGTTGCGCGGCGAGCCCGGCCGGGCGGCCGAACTGGCCGAGGAGACGGTCGCGCTGTGGGAGGCCGATCCGGACATCGGGCCGGACGACGCGCGCAACCTGAGCATGCGCTTCGAGTTGGCGACCGCGCTGCGCGCGCTGGGCGACCCGGCCCGGTCCCTGGAGATCGACACCGACGTCCTGGCCCGCCAGCGGTCGCACCCGGACCTGGGGCCCGAACACCTGGCGACGCTGATGACCGTCGGCGGACTGGCCTCCGACCACCGGGCCCTGGGCCGGTTCCAGGAGTCACTGGCGCTCGACCGCGCGAACCACGCCGACTTCCTCACCCACATCGGCCGGGACCACCCCCGGACCCTGCTGGCGGCCAGCAACCTGGCCGTGGCGTTGCGCGCGGCGGGCGAACCCTTCGAGGCGCTGAAAATCGACCGGCAGACCCTCGAGGATCGCCGGGACGTTCTGGGCGAGACGGACTTCCTGACCTTCAAGTCGGCCATCAACCTCGCACGCGACCTGCGGGACTGCGGCGACCGCACGGGCGCCCTGGAACTACTCAAGGTCACCTACCGGGACGCCCGCGAAGCCCTCGGCGACGACGCCCCGGCCACCATCGAGGCAGCCCGAGCACTGTCCACCAGCTACCGCAAGGCGGGCGACTACACCGAGGCCGGCAAGCTCCTGGACCGGCTCCGCGAAAAGCTCGGCGCGCCGGAGTCCGTGCAGTCGGTGCCGCAACTCGGCTACGCGCTGAACGCCGCCGCCCACCGCGCCGGCAGCGGCGACGTCCAGGGCGCCCTGGACCTGGCCCTCACGACGCTGAAGAAGTACCAGGCCAGACAGCCCCATCACCCCGACACCATGACCTGCGCCAACAACGTCGCGATCTACCTGCGGCGCCTGGGCCGCACCCAGGAGTCGCTCGACCGCCTACGCGGCACCTTCTCGGAGCTGACGGCGGCGCTGGGCCGAACTCATCTCAGTACCCTGGGGTGCGCCATCAACCTCGCGAACGCCCTCGCCGAGACCGGCCACCTCGACGAGGCCGAGAAGCTGTACCTGGCGACGGCCGAGCTCCTGCGGACGGTGTTGGCGCCGGCCGAGCCCGGTGCCCGCGAGAGCCATCCCGATCTGCTGGCGTGCCAGGCCAATCTGGCGGTCACCTGGCACGAGACGAGCCGGGAGGAGCAGGCCGAGACCGAGCGGGCGAGGGTACGCAAGCTGCTGGCGGCGACCCGCGGCGAGAAGCACCCCAGCACGGCACGGCTGGACCGCTGGGAGCGCGCCGACCGGGAACTGGACGCGACGCCACTGTGAGCCGCGGGCGACGTCAAAAGATTGAGATCAAACAGATTGGCCGGCTGACATCGGGGAGCTGAGGATGGCGTCGTCGGGACCCCGGCTTCCGGCGTCGCGGCCGTCAGCGCCCTGACGCGGCACCTGCCCGGTTCGCCGTGTTCGCCAGCCAGCGCAGGATCCGCGGCATGGCGGGGATCGCGCCGAAGTGGGCGGTGTCGAGCGCGAGCATGGTCGTCGCGTTCTTGATGTGGTCGGCGAGCCAGTAGAAGTGGTCCATCGGGGAGAACGTGTCCAACTCGCCTTGCCACAGCAGGGCCGGCACATCGATGTCCGATACCTGGAAACCCCAGGGTTTCACCAACGAGACGACGTCGTCGAACCAGCCCTGCAGCCCGTGGTCGCGCCCTCCCGTGTCCGCTTCCTCAGGGTCGAAGGCCGCGTCGAAGTTCTGCACGAGCATGCGGCGCACGCCGGTCTCCCAAACGATCCGGCGATCTCCCGGTGACATTTCCGGGACCAGTGATCTGATCATTTGCTGCGGGTCGGAGTTCAGGGCGGAATGGCGCTCAAGCAGTTCTTCGTGAAGGGATCCATGGTCCTCGGCAGCCAGCGTGAACGCGTGGATGTTGGACTGCGTCATCCCCCCGAACCAGTCAAGTTCCGCAGGGTCAACGTCGAAGGGTGCGAGGCTTACCAGGATCGCCACGTTCTGAACCCGATCCGGCAACAGCGCGGCGCACGCCATGGCGTGCGGACCGCCTCCGGAGCGGCCCATGACGGAGAACCTCTCGATGCCGAGCGCGTCGGCGATCGCCGCGACATCGGCGGCGGCGTGGCTCACGCTCCGGCCCTCCAGCCGACCGGATCCACCGTATCCGGGCCGGTCATAAGCGATGAGACGAAGGCCCGAATTATACAAGTGATTGACAAGGGGACGTGGCCCCCGGCGACTCCCCGGCATGCCGTGCAAATAAAGGATTGGATACCCGTCCTCGGGGCCCCAGGACTCCACAGCGAGTCCCCGGCCGCCCTCGGTCACCACTGGCGTTCTCACTCGCAGCCTCCCGAGTCCGGTGCCGACCGTAGCCATCGCACCCTGTTCGCAGCATGGCGCAGGACATCACGATTGTCATTACCGAAAAGCGCGCACTGGTTATGCGTGCTTCCACGAAGACACGCGAGAGCCTAGCGGAGGGATGCTCGGCTGTGGCACATGTTGAAAAAAGGCACGCGTGGGTTTCACCCCTCCTCGACCATCGGCTATCCGTTGTTCAACCAGCATTGCGATCATGACGCGGTTCGTCAGGCTTCTGAGGAACCGCGCGCGGATCCATGAGCTCGGTCACTGCGAGTGCCGACATCTCAGAACATGACCGCGAGGAAGGCCCCGAGGTAGACGATGCTGAACGTGAGGGGCACGGACTGCTCGACCCAGGTCAGCCGGGGATAGCGCTGCTGCCCCCGCGCCGCGAGCACTATCTGCCACTCCCGCACGTAGACGAACGCGGGCAGCCGTTCCTCCAACGCGTTGATCACGACGAACTTGGCCGCGTTCAACTGCTTGTACGAATGGATGAGCACAAACCACGCCAGGCACTCCACCAACAGGATCACGAATCCCGGCACCGCCACCCATGCCGAGACGCCGCGCGTCCGGTGCCCCCGGTAGGCGGCGCCGAGCACGGCGACAACGCCCGTGTTCAGCGTGAGAAAGAAGGTGTTGGCGAGGTTCCGGCGCGCACTCAAGCTGTCCGACATCGTTACGCAGAGCTTGTACTGTTCCAGGACCGCGTTCTGGTACTTCTCGCCGGACCCCCCGTAGTCGTCAGGACCGATCGCGACATTCCACACAGCATCCTGATTTCCGGACATGGCTCCATAGTGCAACCCTTGCCCAGCGCGGTACAGAGGCAGCCGTAGGGGCGAAGCCCCTAGGTTCTGGGTTGAACCCGCCCTGGACCATGCCTGGACCGGCAGTCCCACCGCCCTCCACGCCGCTTTGCGGTCAGTGGCGCGGAAGGGTGCTCGTTCGGTCTCGCCACGGCGATGTCGCCGAAGCCCGCCGGGTGGAGATGCAGCGCGACTGCGTCCGGTTCCATCGCTGAACCGTGGTCTCGGACGGGTCCACGTTGGATCCGGCGTTCGAACGAAGCGACTACGAAAAGCGGCCCCGACCTGTGGGTCAGAGCCGCCACCAGCTGTTCGGGAATTGACAAATATGTTTGATAGTAGAGCAACTGCGGCTCGAACCGCTGTGAGCGGACGCCGGCCGCCATCCCGGACCCGGTCGAGAGTTTGCTGCGGTTCGCGAGTAGGACTGACACCTCGTAGTCCGGCAGACGCCTGTCGCCGTCGGCGACACGGAGCTTGGAACCGCCGTACGTACCTGGTGACCGCTTGTGGCAGGGACGCTCGTCCCGAGGCGTCGGCGGAATCTCCGCGATGACGACGGCCTTGCCGTCCGCAATGGCTGTCTGAATCGTAGATCCCGACCACCGCGAAGTTGTGTTTCTCATCAACGCCGAGAATCAGCGTCCCGCCCCGGGCGTTCGCGAACGCGCTGACTGTCTCCCAAGTCGTTACCGGCAGACCGCCCTGAGCCCGACGTCCAGGGCCTGGCGGCCGGCGAAGCTCAGGCCGCCGGCGGCGAAGGCGGCCAGCGCCTCGCTCGCGTTCACGACCACCCACATCTGTTGGACCATGCTCGACATCTGTTGGCAACAGATGTCGAGCATGGTCCAACAGATGTGAGGTCACCGCGTCGCGAGCTCGGACTGCTCGGCGAACACCGGCTCGCCGAGGAGTGCGATTTCGCAGCCCCACGCGGATCGACGCGCGAACAGTACTGCCCCGGGCGACGGCTTGTACCGCACCACCCCCCGCCCTGCTCGATACGATATTGGTGCCGCCCGACCATACGATCCGCAAAGGAGCAGCACGGTGACCCGGAAGGTCGTCATCATCGACGATGACGGGCGCGAGGAAGCCGAGAGCGCTCTCGGCTTGGACCAGCAGATCATCGCGTCAGCCCCGGCGCTACTGAGACGCGCCGCGGTGTTCCTCCCGGCCGACCCGCCTCGCCACGGCCGGATCGCGTTCCTGCCGGCTGCGGATGCCGGGGTTCCGGCACTGCCCACGGCCAAAGTGGACATCGTCGAGTACGCCCGTTTGACCAAGACGGGAAGGCCGCGGAATCATCCCAAGATCGGAGTGCGCACCGTTTCGGCGGAATATCTGTCGGTCGAGCAGGCGATCCCGGTGCTGATCCAGGCATGCAAGTTCGCGCGCGACTCGCCGGAGTCCGCCCTCGATCCGGCCGCGGTCTTCTGGGGCACCGCCGGGCTGTTCGCCCTGCGCCTCATCGCACGCGGCCGGAT
Organism: Catenulispora rubra; assembly: GCF_015356825.1. Classification (GTDB taxonomy): domain Bacteria; phylum Actinomycetota; class Actinomycetes; order Streptomycetales; family Catenulisporaceae; genus Catenulispora; species Catenulispora rubra. The sequence goes on from NZ_JAACYW010000028.1 coordinate 47,485, forward strand.
CCTGCCGGGCGTGTCGTCGGCGGGCATCGACGCCTGGCGTGTGGGCCCGCTCGATCGCGAAGATGCCGAACACCTGCGTGCGCTGGCGACGTTGATGCCGCCGGTCGCCCGCGCGGTCCCGCTGCCCGGCGACGGCGGCGAGGTCCTGCTGTCGAAGGCGGAACCGCTGCTCCGGGCCTTCCTCGACGCGGTCGCCGACACCCTGCCGCGCACCCCTGCCGCCCCGACAGTCGCACACAACAGCGGCAATGCGTTCACCGCACAGCCTGCCGTGCACATCCCGGATCAGCGCCGCTGGGCGTCGGAGGTGGCGGCGGGCATCGATGTCGGCGTCCGGGTGTCGCTGCGGTTGGAGACCCCCGCCGATGAAGGGGCCTTCCACGCAGTCACCCAAATCCACAGCCTCGCCGATCCGACCCGGGTCGCCGATGTCGGCGCGGTCTGGCGAAGCCTGGCCGCCGGACCCGATACGGAGGCCGGGGCGCGCACGCAGATCGACGTGTTGCTGGTGCTGCGGCGCGCGGCACGAGTGTGGGAACCGTTGGCACGACTGCTGGCCGCGCCGGTCCCGGCATCCCTCGGCCTGAGCGACGAAGAGGTCTATGAACTGCTCGGCGCAGCCGCTCCCCGGCTGTCAGCCGCCGGAATAGACGTACACCTGCCCAAGGAGCTGGCGCGGAGCCTGAGCGCACAGGCGGTCGTGGTCGCTCCGAAACGTCCCGGATCGGACCTGCGCTCGTACTTCGACGCCGACTCGCTCCTGGCGTTCCGCTGGGAGCTCGCCCTGGGCGGCGAGACACTGACCCCCGCGGAGATGGACCGCATCGCCGAGGCGACCAGGCCGCTGGTGCGGCTGCGTGACCAGTGGGTGCTGGTCGACGAGGCGCTGGCGCGCAAGGCCAGGAAGCGGGAGCTGGGCCCCCTCACGGCGATCGACGCGCTGGGAGTCGCGTTGACCGGAGCCGCCGAGGCGGACGGGGAATTCGTCCCCGTCGCCGTCGACGGCTGGCTGGCCGATCTCCGGTCTCGGATCGCGGATCCCACGACAGCCGACCGGGTCGTGGCGCAGCCGCCGGCTCTGCGGGCCACGCTGCGCGACTACCAGATGCGAGGTCTGGCCTGGCTGGACCGGATGACCGCGCTGGGATTGGGCGGATGCCTCGCCGACGACATGGGGCTGGGCAAGACCATCACCCTGATCGCGCTGCAGCTGCACCGCCAGGCGAACACCGACACCGCGCGCCCGGCCCTCGTCGTGTGCCCGACTTCGCTGCTGAGCAACTGGGAGAGGGAGATCGAGCGCTTCGCGCCCGGCACTCCGGTGCGCCGCTTCCACGGACCCGAACGCGACCTGGACGCCGTCGGCGACAGCGAGTTCGTTCTGACTACTTACGGAACCCTGCGCGTCGACGCCGCCCGGCTCGGCGAGATCGACTGGGGCCTGCTCGCCGCCGACGAGGCCCAGCACGTGAAGAACCCGTACTCGCACACCGCGAAGGCTTTGCGCGAGATCGGCTCCCAGGCCCGGATCGCGCTGACCGGCACCCCGGTGGAGAACAACCTCTCGGAGCTGTGGGCACTGCTGGACTGGACGACACCCGGACTGCTCGGCACGCTGCCGACCTTCCGCTCCCGATACGCCAAAGCAGTAGAGAGCGACCGCGACCACCAGACGACCGAGCGGCTCGCGACCCTCGTCCGACCGTTCCTGCTGCGTCGGCGTAAATCAGACCCCGGCATCGCCCCTGAGCTGCCCCCGAAGACCGAGACCGACCACCCGGTGGCACTGACCCGCGAACAAGCGGCGCTGTACGAGGCGTTCGTCCGCGAGATGATGGCGCAAATCCAGCGCAGCGCGGGCATCGAACGGCGCGGACTGGTCCTCAAGCTGCTGACAGCGCTCAAGCAGATCTGCAACCACCCGTCCCAGTATCTGAAGGAGAGCGCGAACCAGCCGCTTACCGGCCGCTCAGGAAAGCTGGAACTACTGGACGAACTCCTCGACACGATCCTCGCCGAAGACAACGCGGTGCTCGTGTTCTCCCAATACGTGGCGATGAACCGGCTCATCGAACGGCACCTCGCCGTCCGTGGCGTCGCCACCCAGTTCCTGCACGGCCAGACTCCGGTCAAGACACGCGACGAGATGGTCCGGCGTTTCCAGAGCGGCCAGGCCCCGGTCTTCCTCCTGTCCTTGAAAGCCGCCGGTGTCGGGTTGAACCTCACCCGGGCAGGCCACGTCGTCCACTACGACCGTTGGTGGAATCCAGCTGTGGAGGAGCAGGCCACCGACCGCGCCTACCGGATCGGCCAAACCCAACCGGTCCAGGTGCACCGCCTCATCACCGAGGGCACCGTGGAGGATCGCATCGCCGCGACGCTGAAGGAGAAACGCGACCTGGCCGACGCGGTCCTGGCCGGCGGCGAGGCAGCGTTCACCGAGCTCTCCGACGCAGAACTCGCCGAGCTGGTGACGCTGAGGAGGGGCCGATAAAATGGCCGCAAAGAGATCCGGCACGAAGGCCGCCGCCGGCGACCGCAGCCGGACGTTCCCCTCCTTCCCGCCGACCGTCGGCTCCCGCGGCGCCTTTGCCGAGACCTGGTGGGGCCGGGCCTGGGTCGAGGCGTTGGAGAACACATCCATGGACTCCGGGCGCCTCACCCGCGGTCGCACCTACGCACGCCGTGGCGCGGTGGAGCCGATTACCGTCACGCCAGGACTGGCCAAAGCGAAGATCCATGGCAGCGCGCCAAGGCCTTACTCGTCAACCGTCGCCGTAAAGCAACTCTCAGACACCGACTGGAACCGGTTCCTCCACACCGTCGCCGCCCGCGCAGCGCACATCGCGGCGCTCCTGGACCGCGACATGCCACCGGACCTGGTCGACGACGCACGAGCGGCCGGGGTCCAGCTACTGCCCGGTGTCGGCGACCTGTCGCCGAGCTGCTCCTGCCCGGACTCGGGCTGGCCTTGCAAGCACGCCTCTGCGCTCTGCTACCAGATCGCCCGACTCCTCGACCTTGACCCGTTCGTGCTGTTCCTGCTACGCGGACGCGGCGAGCACGAGCTGATGGACGAGCTTCGTGCCCGCAACGCAGCCGCGGCATCCGCCGAAGTCGCCACCGCGACCGGTGGCGATCTCCACTCAACCGAAGCAGCCGACTTTTCCCGAGCAGGGACGACCGGCAGGGAACGCGCAGCGGATGTCTTCGCGGCAGCACCAGACACAGCGGACGTTTTAGCCACACTCATCAGCATGGAATCGGGCGTCCTACCAGACTTTCCTGGACGCCCGCCGATTCTCGCGGCATCCCGCGAACCAACAGGAATCGACCAGACCGGCCTGGAGTTGGTCGCCATCGACACGGCGCAACGATCTCACGGTCTGCTGGCTACGTACTCAGCCACCGATGAACCAGCGCGGACCCCCATCCTCCCCAGACTGTCACCCTGGCAGGACGCCGTGCGCATGCTGGCCGCACGCCTCGACGACGAGTCCCTGCGCGCACGAATCGCCGAAGCCTACGACACGAGCGACACCGACCTCAGTATCGCAGCCCTGGCCTGGCACCAAGGCGGCCCGACAGGACTCGACACCCTGGAGAAACCGTGGTCCCCGACCGCCACTCAGAAGTCCAGAACACACAAGGCCCTGGAGGACTACGCCGAGGACGGTACGCCAACACGCCTGCGACTGTGGCGCAACCGCTGGACCGCCGACGCCAAAGGCGTGCAGATCCGCCTGGGTACCGACAATCGCTGGTACCCCTACCGCCGAGACCCCGAGAACAACCGCTGGTGGCCGGAGGGACCTGCGGAGACCGATCCGGCGGCCGCGCTCGCGGCTCTGTTGGCGGCTGAGTATGGACCATGAGCCCTACCCGCCATCAGGCGGACCGCAGCGAACCCCATCCACCCGCCGAAACGCCACCACCAATACACCACAACATCGCAATCCCGTGACCTGCAACATGTCCGGTCAAGGCGCGATGCCCAGCCGCTCCGGGCCCAAAAAGGGCCCTGAGCTGTAGGTCAGAACCGCACGTCCGCCGTTCGAAGAACCTGACGATCGCAGCAGATGAAGCCCACGCGGGTTCCACACCATCGGTCCAAAAACAGGGTCTGACCTGCGCCTAAATATTAGTCATATGGTATGTGGAGCCAAGGGGACTCGAACCCCTAACCCCCTGCTTGCAAAGGATCTCAGGGCCCTAACTCACGTCGTTCGGGGCCGTTCGGGGCCAGGTCAAAGCGTTCGCCATGGTTCGCCAGTGAACGAGCAGGGCCGCTGCGGAAGTCACTCAGTTTGTCACCCAGTCGGCCAGCCAAGGCCGGTTTGGAGCCCGCCGCCGCGCGGCTTGATTTCTGCTTTTCTGCCTGGAAGACTTCAAGAAGTCACCAACGGATCCCATCTTGGGAGTGCGCCAGCATGAGCAACATTCGAAACCGGTCCGCACCCAGGAAGCGGACGCCGCACCGACCGTCAAGCGTCCTACGAGACAAGGGGGTCGTGACGATCCCTCAGGCCATCCGTGAGGAGCTTGACCTCTCCACTGGGGACGAGCTGCTGATCTCCGTCGAGGGGGGACGAATCGTCCTAGAGCCCGCCACGTTGATCCCTCGGGATCAGGCTTGGTTCTGGACCCCGGAGTGGCAGGCCATGGAGGCAGAGGCAGAGTCCGACAAGGTCGCTGGACGAGTCGAGCGGTTTGCGAGCGACGAGGAGTTCCTGGCCTCGCTTGAGGAGTAACCGTGCCAACGTGGGACAAGCTTGCTTCGTTCAATCGAGATTACGCGAAACTCGGAGATGACGAGCGGGCAGCGTTCAACAAGGCTATAAGGAAGTTCGTGGAAGATCTGAGAGCGGGTGGAGCCTTTCGAGCCAGCTTACGCGTCAAGAAAATGACCGACGCTGGCGAGATTTGGGAAATGACCTGGGCCAACGATGGCCGAGCGACGTTCGAGTATGGCGACGAGGTGGCACCCGGCGAGCGGCACATTATCTGGCGTCGCATCGGAACCCACACGATCTTTACGAACCCCTGACAGCAGTTTGTCCCGATGCCCCGTCGGATCTTCGACGGGGCATTACGGTTTCAAGAGACTATGCACAATATCATTCATGTCCGTCACGATGACATCCGCGCCTGCGGCATTCAAGGACTCGCGCTTCCCTGGCTTGTTCGCATAACCGATAGAAGCCGACCCGGCGGCACGTGCAGCATCGATGTCCGTCACGGAATCGCCGATGAGCACGCTCTGTTCCGGGTTCTGCCCAGTGGCCTCAATTGCAGCAACTAGCAAGTAAGGGCTCGGTTTCAAAAGGTTGGGGTCCGGGCTGCGCCGCGCAGATACATAGCTAACGTAGCGCGCTAGGCCGTGGCGCCTTAGATACGCCTCTACAGCGCTCGCGCCATTGTTGCTGACGACAGTCACCATCTTGCCCGAGCGAAAGCAAGCGGCGATGGCGGCGTGAGCGCCCCGGGTCGGCTCGGCAACCTCAACGGCTGCCAGCTCTTCAGCATGGAACTGCTGGCGCACTTGCTCTCCTAGCGCGGCCGGGAGCAACGGCGCCGCATACAGAAACAGCATGGGATCCGAAGCTTCTTCTAGGTCGGCCGGCAACGCGGCTGCCGTCTGAACAAGCTTGCGCAGCCGGTCAGCGACACCTGGTGCTGGCCGACCGGAGAACACGCTGCATACAGGTCCGTCGAAATCAAACATGATGTGCTTGGAGCGATGAAGAATACCCGTCAGGTCATTGCCGTTCACTGGACGACCACCCCACGCCCGACGCTCGACCACATCCCGTCGAACCACGTCTGTGCTTGTTCCACAAACTGACTGTCTTTGGAATCCGTATCCTCGCTCAGCGAGTGGTGAAACAGGATTGAGTTCTTGCCCATCGGGTCAAAGATTTCTCGCTGCTCCCCGTTGATCGGAACCGAGTGACGAACTACTGGGTAGAAGCCGAAGAAGGCTTCTTCCTTGTTGAGGATGTAGAGCTTGAACAGCGGCACGCCGCCGTAGACTTGGATCTCAGCAGAGGTCTTGCCCACAAGCCCAAGCTCCGCCAGCTCTGCGACCGATTCGGTGATTCCCTGCGTGTTGCGGAGCATGATTCGGTTCATGCGCTCGCGGATATCTGGGTCGTCCGCCAGATCTTCGGCTCGGCAGGGAAGCCCCATCGGAATCGTCATGTCAGGCAGCAGTATGCGGATGCTGATCGACTCTGGCGTGAGTCGGCCTTCCCGGATTCTGTCTAGCGGCTCTTGGACCGCCCCGAAGAGGGTCTCACCCGAAAAACCTGCGAAGTCAAGGGTGACCGCCGGCGCCGCGAAAGCCCGTTCAATGTGCGGTCGGAGACCAACCGGCCGTTCGGCGCGCTCGCGGACGAAGACACCGCTCCCCTGGCGCGACACGATCAAGCCTTCCCCCCGGAGGATGTCCAGACCGTTCTGAACGGTCTGCCGCGCGACGCCGTAGCGCTTTGCCAGCTCAGCGCCTGAAGGCAGCTTTTCGCCAGGAGCAAGTTTCTTGGTCAGGATCGCCGCACGCAGCTGGTTGGCGATCTGGATATAGGGCGGACGCGGGTCGTCCTGGTCGATGCTCATGGCCACAGTCTACGGAAAAATACCAGGTCATCTAGGTATCTAGGCAGCTGTTGACATGACTAGGCAACCTAGCCTATCTTCCTGACTAGGCAAGCTGGTCAACTCCGGCAAGCCGGTAGCACCGGAGAGCAACAGGCGATTCCGGCCGTCACAGTCTTTGGAGGATCGATGTACCCGAACGCTCGTACCCGCTCGCAGTCCTGGACCCGCCCCGGCATCTACGTGGCCGTTCGCCAGTTCAGCGGCGTCGAGGTCCTGGACGGCCGGCGCCGCGGTGTGCAGGTGTCCCGGCACACCATCCACGGCACCGCCGCCGAGCTGCGCGCCCTGGCCGCGCAGATGATGCGGGCGGCCGACCTGGCCGAGGCTGTCACGGCCCAGTCCTGACGTCCTGCCGACCCTGGCCGGCCCGCCTGTTCTGCGGACCGTGGCCAAGGCCGACAGGCCGCAGCCGGCGCAAGCCGTGGCACTGCATTGAGAACTGAACAGAGACCAGCCTGAGGTTCGAGGAACCGGCGTCGAAACACGAGTGGCGCCAACGGTCCCGAAGAACTGTTCAGGCGGCAGAAACCGCAGCGTATGTGCTGCCTGCCCGCCACGGACCGCATCCATCGGGTCCGTGGTCGGCGGAGAACACAGGACCCTGATGGTAGGACGAAAGGCACTCCCTTGAAGCCGGACATGACCCAAACGCCCCTGCGCGTCAGTACCCACCCCCTTTACCTGATCGACCTGGCCGGTGACCGGCCGATGCTCGCCTGTCCGGCCTGCCGGACCTGGCTTGTCGTCGCCGACGGCATGTTGCCGCCGCATCGCAGCGACCACCAGCCCGACCAGGCCGAGCGCGACAAGACGGCGCCGCGCCGGCCGCGCTGTGTGGCGTCTCGCCGGCCGGTGGTGCTGGACCTGTCGCCGAGCACCTGGTCGAGCAAGTTCGCGATCGGTGTGCGAGACGCCGGGATGCGCCGCGGAAACCGGGTGTTCGCTGACCCGCGCTCCGAGTCCAGCCCGCAGGTGCCGGTGCCGACTCCGGTGTTCAGGCTCAGGCGAGCGTAGCGACGACCCGACCCAGACACGATCCAGCCCGGTCAGGCCCGATGCCTGGCCGGGCTTTCTCATGCCCTTTTCCAGATCCAAGGAGGCCAGGAATGAACCGTGCTTTGCCGTTGCGCCGCCCCGGTGCCGGCCGCATCGGACACCCGATCCGCGGCGCCGTCGCCGGTGGCCAGCCCGCCGGAACCATCGCCGAGCACCTGGGCGTGGACGCCCGCGGCGCCGGGCCGCTGGCCGGGGCCGCGTGCGCGTCCCCGCTGCTGGACCGCAACGCGATGTTCCCGGACAAGGGTGACCGCGCCGGGGCCGACTTCGCCCGCGAGGTCTGCGCGTCCTGCCCGGTGGACAAGGCCGAGTGCCTGGCCCGGTACGGCGACTTGTCCCACGGTGTCGTCGCCGGTCTGACCGTCCGCGAGCGGCGCGCTCTGCGCGTCGCCGACGGGCGGTGACCCGATGAGCGCCCTTGCCGTGCTCGCGCTGGTGGCGGCGGTGATGTTCGTCGTCATCCGCGAGCGGCGGATCTACAAGCGGAACAAGGCCTGGCACGCCACGGCCGTGCAGGTGGTGGCGCCGCCGCCGCCGCGCTGGTGGCAGCCGCTGCTGGCGAACCTGGTCGTCGGCGCGCTGATCGCCGCCGCGGTACTGGCGCTGCTGCGCTACACCCCCGGCGACGGCACCACGCCCGGCCCGGCCACACCGCTGGACGGCGGAACCGACGGCACCGGCACGCCGAACCCGGCCAGCCCGACTTATACCCCCACTTCGCATTCGAGTCCGAACGGAGGATCCCGATGACCACGAACACGAACACCGCCGGCGGCGAGTCGGCGGCGATCCGGCACGTGCGTGACGGCTACCTGGCCGATATCGCTCGCCGCGACCAGATGATCCGCCACCACACCGAGGCCGCCGCGCAGCTGCGCGCCGACAACGCCACCGACGCCCGTCACGCCGAGGTCGCGGCGGCGCTGATCGCGCAGATCGACGCCGACACCCTGACCCGCGCCTGGGCGCCGGTCAACGAGATCGACGCCGCCGCGCTGGTGGCCGACCACGTTCTGATCGCTGGCATGCCGCGCACGGGCAAGGCCGGCGCCGGTCGCGCGCTGCTGCTGGCTGCGCTGCACGACGCGGTGACCGACATCACCGTGACCGACGGCAAGGCCGCCGCCTCCCTGGTTCACGACCACCACCCGGGCACCGACCGCTGCCCGGCCTGCATGCTGACCGGCGCCGGCGATCTGGCCGCGCTGGATGGCATCAGCACCGGAACGGGGGCGGACCGGTGAACCTGACTGCCGCGGCCGTGATGGCCGTGTCCTACGTGGCCCTGATCGCCGCGCACGAGGTGGGCGACCACTGGTTGCAGACCCCGTGCCAGGCGATGACCAAGGGCGGGACCGGATGGGGCGCCCGTGGCGCGTGCGCCCGGCACGTGCTGACCCTGACCGCGACGAAGGTCGCCGCCCTGCTGGTTCCGTTCCTGATGTTCCACCTGCCGATCCGCCCGCTGTGGTGGGCCGTCGGCCTGGGCATCGACGCCGTCTCGCACTACTGGGCCGACCGTCGCACGACGCTGCGCCGCCTGGCTGAGCTGTGCGGCCCCGGCAAGACCGCCTTCTACGGCCTCGGCGCCCCGCGCCCCGGGCACGACGACAACCCCACGGTGGGGACCGGCGCCTATCTGCTTGACCAGTCCTGGCACAAGCTCTTCCTGTACGTCACGGTCCTGATCCTGACCGGGGGTGCCCGATGACCACGATCGGGATTCCCGGCTTCATGCGCCCCTGGACCGTGCGTCACGAGGGTTATGCCCCGGTGGACGTCACTCCGGTGGAGCTGCGCCCGGAGAACCTGGCCGCCGCGGTGGCGGAGGGCTGGGCCGAGCCGTTCGCGACCCCGGGCGAGATCCGCAACTGGTACTCGCGGGTGGCCGCGGCGGTGGTGCCGTTCACGTTCGATGCGTTCGGGTGGCCACTGAACCCGACCGGCCGTACCGACCGGTGCGGCCGGAACCTCGGTAAGTGGGGTGAGAACGCCGCCGCCGACCCGATCGTGGTCGCCGGCGCCAGTGCGGAACGTCGGGTGCTACTGATCCGGCGCTCCGACATCGGTGTCTGGGCGCTGCCCGGCGGGATGGTGGACCCCGGCGAGTCCGCGCCGCAGGCCCTGACCCGTGAGCTGCGCGAGGAAACCGGCGTGGACCTGGCCGAGTTGACCGCGGAAGTGATCTGGTCCGGGTACGTCGAGGACTGGCGCAACACGGATTACGCCTGGGTGTGCTCCACCGCGGCGCTGTTCCAGTTGCCCGCCGCAGTCACCGCGATCGCCAGCGACGATGCCACCGCTGCGGCCTGGTTCTCGTTCACGAGCATGGCTTCGCTCGCCGCCGACGTTGCCCGCGCCGGTGGGCAGTTGTACGAGGCGCACCGGCCGATCCTGGCCACCGCCTTGCAAACCCTGAGTGAGGGGACGGGGCAGTGAGCTTCCGGACCCGCGCCTACGACGACGAGACGGGCCGCCCGGTGGTGGTGCTGGTCGCCACCGGCTCGCACGCCGTGTCCAGGCTGGTGGCCGCGCTGCGGACCGGCTCCACCGAACAGATGATGCTGGCCGGCCGCCTGATCGACCAGGTGAAGCGGCACAACGGAGGCCGGGAGGCGCTGCGGCTGCTGGCCGCGCACGGCGGGCCGGACTTGCTGGCCGAGGAGGCCGAGCTTGCCTGGCACACCGTGCGCCGCTTCACCGACATGCACCCGATCGACAACTACAAGGCGCTGTTTTACGAGGTCACCCACCCCGAACAGTGCCACTACCTGCCGCCCGGCGCGGTGTGCTGGTTTGACCACAACAACCGGTCCGACCAGTGGCCTGCCGGTGAGGGGACCTGCCGGATGCGGCCGGTCGAGCACGAGATCGGCGGCGACGAGGACGGCCCATACCTGGCGGAGTTTCTTCACGTCCAGATCTTCGACACAGAGGCCGGCACCTGGCACGACCTGCACGCCGCCGGCGGTGGGTGATGCCTCGGACCTCGGAGCGCTTCCTGGACCCCGAGGGTAAGAAGTTCGGCATCCCCACCTTCCCGTGGCGGATGGCGCCCGAGGGGTTGGCGACGCGCCGCCAGCTGGCGACCGCCGGGCTTCGGCCTGGCGGTGCGCCGGTGGTGGCACAGATCATGTGGCCCCGCGGCGGCGAGAAGGTGGGCGTTGCCTACCTGTACGACCTCACCGCCACGGTGCCGAAGAGGCCGTTCACTGCCGGGCTGGCCCGGTCGGTGGCGGCGATGCTGGCAGCTCGCTCCACCTGCGCCGGCTGCGGCACCGTCTATGAGTACTGCCTACCCACGGGCCGGGACTGCTGGCGGTGCCAGGACAGGGGCCGGTCCTGATGCCGATACGAGCATCCGAGCGCGCCCGCTACCCGCGCAACTGGCGACAGATCAGCGACCGGATCCGGTTCGTGCGCGCCGCAGGACGCTGCGAATGCTGCGGCGAGTGCGGCGCGCACGACCCCGGCCGGTGCGCCGCCGTTCACGGCCGGCCGCATCCGGTGACCGGTTCGCGAGTGGTGCTGACCACCGCGCACCTGGACCACACCCCCGAGAACTGCGACGAAACCAACCTGGCCGCGATGTGCCAGCGCTGCCACCTGGCCTACGACGCCGGACAGCACGCCGCGAACGCCTCACACACCCGCGCGGTCAAGGCCACCAAAGGTCTTCAGCCGCTTTTCGACCTCGCACCCGAAGGGAGCGACCATGACCACCCTCGTTGAGCACGTGAACGGCCACGCCCCCGCCGCCCCGGTCACCTCCTGGCCGACGCCCGCCCCTACCCCGGTCGTCGCCGAGCAGCACGACCGCCCCGCGGTGAAGGCGATCGAGGGCCCGTTGAAGACGATCGTCGCCGCCGTGTCCACGGCGGTCGGCGCGCTGGGCCTGCTGGGCTTCGTCAACTCCTTCCACCGCGTGGACGCCACCGCGCAGCCGTCCTTTCACGGTCTGGCCTGGACCGTCCCGACCGGTATCGACCTGGGCATCTTCGTGTTCTCCGCCCTGGACATCGTCCTTGCCATCCTGGACATGCGGATCGTGTGGTTGCGGCTGATCCCGTGGGCACTGACCGCGGTCACTATCGAGCTGAACATCGCCAACCAGACCGGGCAGCCGCCACTGACCGGGTTCGACAAGCTCGCGCACGGCGTGCTGCCGGCGATGTGGGCGCTGTCGGTCGAGGTCGGCGCGCACGTGGTCCGCAAGCGCGCCCGCCTTACCAACGCCAAGCGCATGGACCGGGTCCGGGTGTCGCGATGGTTGCTGGCACCAGTACCGACGCTGAGTCTGTGGCGTCGGATGGTGCTGTGGGAGGAGCGTTCCTACCCCGCAGCCCTGGCCCGGGAGCGGACCCGCGTCCTGGCCAAGACCGACCTGCAAGACCGCTACGGCCGTGCCTGGCGTTTCAAGGCTTCGCGTCGTGAGCGGGCCCTGTACCGGCTCGGCGAACTGGCCCCGACCCCGATCGCCGACACGCTCACCCCAACCGGATCGACCCCGATCGCCGGGTCCGAATCGACCTCGACCGGCGGCCAGGAATCGACCTCGATCCCTGCGACCGAATCGACCTCGATCCGGGGTGAGGGATCGACCTCGACCCGACGGGCTCGATCGGCCTCGACCCGGAAGACCAAGACGGCGGCCGGATCGACCCCGATCCGTGAGCGCGACTTCGCCGAGTTGCTGATCGAGGCCGAGCAGGTTCCGACCTGGCGTGGCAAGCGCTCCGCCGAGCGGATCCGCTCCGAGCTGCACATCGCGCCGGGCACCGCCCGCAAGCTCGCCGCCGAGCTGACCGTCCGCGACTCCGCGACCGACCCGCAGGTATGGGGCGGCCCGACACCGACCGACACCGACACAACCGCCGAGGAGGTGGCCTGACGATGACCGAGACCTACCCGAACCCCAGTGCCGAGCAGGACGACGCACAGATCATCACCTTCCCGACCCGCGGCGACGCTGGCGATGACGGCCTGGGCGTGCCCGACTGGGTCAACGCCGACCGGCCCGCCGCCGACGGGCCGAGCCTGTCCGAGTCCGCGACGAACTCCCGCATCATCGAGGGTGTCATCGTGTCCCCGACGTCCGGGCCGTCGAGGGCGCAGCGCCGGGCCCGCCGACGCCGGCAGCTGACCGCCGCCCGTGCGGCCCTGACCCACCCGGCGGTGCGCGGGAGCGGCCGGCAGCTGATGTACCTGGCCCTGGGCCTGCGGGTTGTGGGCCGCCGGTTCTGGCAGTCGCGGACCACCAGCCTGCACGAGCGGATGATGCGCACCGCAGTGACGATGGGCAATCACGACGCCGCGCTGGAGTGGGAGGAGCGGGCGGCGATCCGCCGGTTCGAGCGGCACGAGCGGCGCATGGAACTGCTTTCGGCACCGGTGGACGCCGCCCGCGCGGTGTTCGCCGGCACCGTGGGCGGGGCGTTCCTGCTGCTGGTGGCGGGTATCGCGCTGTGGGTCCACTCCGGCCACATCACCGATGTGGCTACCCCGTTCACCGTGACCGCGACGGTCGTGAAGACGATCGCTGACATCGTGCGTGTCACCTGGCGTCCGCTGATCGCGCTGGCGCTGCTGGCCTCCGTGTTGGGGTTGTGGCAGACGGGCCGCAACGAACGCGAGGCGCTGCCGCTGTGGCTGGCCCCGGCCGGTGAACTGCCCGCAGCCCCGGACGCGTCCTGGATCACGCCGTCGATCGTGGTGCTGGCGCTGCGGGACCTGGGCCACACCGTGCTGCGCAAAAAGATTGAGGAGATGGCCGACGGGGCCGGGGCGATGCTCGGGCCGATCAAAACCGCCGGGGTCGGCGTCGAAGTGGACGTGATGCTGCCCCGAGGCGTGGACACCGGCGAGATCCTGGCCCGACACACCAAACTCGCCGAGAACCTGGGCCGCCACAAGCACGAGCTGTACCTGGAGGTCCCCGGCGACCTGCGCAACACGGTCAGGTTGTGGATCGCCGACATCGGCGCGCTGGATGAGAAGGTCGGACCCTCACCGCTGGTCACCGACCCGGACATGGTCGCGAACTGGTTCACCGGCTCCGCCCCGTGGGGCGTGGACCTGCGCCGCAACCCGATCGGCCTGCGGCTGTACCAGCGCCACGCTCTGCTCACCGGGCTGTCCAACCACGGCAAGACCGCATCGCTGCGGGCGGCGATCCTGTGGGCTGTCCTGGACCCGTGCGTGGAGATCTGGTTGGCCGACTTGAAGGGTGTCGGCGACTGGGGCATGTTCGACGGCCTGGCCAGCATCCTCATCCAGGGTCCGACAGATGACCACGTCATCGCCACCGTGGAAATGGTGGAGGACGCCGCCGACGAGATGGACCGACGCCTGCTGGCGGTGCCGGAGTTGAACCTGGCCAACGGCGTGGACGAGAAGGTCGCGCGCAAGCCCGGATCCGGGTTCCACCCGATCATCGTCGTCGTGGATGAGGCACAGGTCGCAGTCATGTGCGGCGCCAAGGACGCCAACAAGAAGCCGTACGGCGGGCTGAGCAACGAATCCCGGTTCCTCACCGCCTGCCGCCGCATCCACAACCAGGGCCGCGCCGTCAACGTCACCCTGGAGCTGGGCACCCAGGACCCTGACCCGCAGAACTTCCCGAAGATGCTGCGCAACGGCTCCCACCTGCGCGCCTCCCTGCCCCTGGGTTCAGAAGGCCAGGCGAAGATGGTGCTGGGCGAGGACGCCGTCAAGGCCGGCGCCACCCCGCACCGGCTGCGCCGCGGCATCGACAAGGGCGTGGTCGTCGCCACCGGCGAAGGCCTGGACTTCCCCGTCGGCCAGGCCCACATGACGGTGTGGACCCACTTCATCGACGGCGACGACGCCACCACCATCGCCGACCGTGCCAAGACCCGCCGCGCTGCGATGACCAGCCGCACCGGCGCGCACGACGCGGCCGAGGAACTGCCGCCGCTAGACGTGCTCGCCGACATCGCCGCGATCCTGGGCGCCGCGCCGCGGATGCTCACCCAGGAGGCGATGCAACGCCTGGCCGAGCGTGACGAGCGCTACCGGGACTGGACCAACGCCGACTTCAAGGCCGCCCTCGATGAGGCCGGCGCGCCGACCTACACCTACAACGGCCGCATGCACGTCCACGGCGACCGCGTCCGCGAGGCCCTGACTCGGCGGTTTTCCGCCACCGAATAGCCAGTGAGGCATCTGGTGAGGCAGCCGATTCCTGGTGAGTTCTCACCAGGCGCCTCACCAGATCACCTCACTGGCCCTGGCCAGGGCGCATGTTGATTTTGGTGAGGCAGTGAAGTGGTGAGGCAGGGCAGTCACGACCGCCTCAGACCCCTAAAACACGGCCCTGGCCCACCCCCTCGCTGCCTCACCAGCCCCAAGGCTGCCCGCCAGATCACGCCAAGACCACAAACGGAAGCAGGACCTGACCATGACCGAAGACCCCACCGGCAAAAGCCGCTCCGCAGCGGCATCCGGCAACCCCAGACACGGTGCAGCCGCACGCAACAGCGGCGGCAGCAGGCGCACCGGGCGTGGCCGGGACAACTACCAGACGGTGAGCCTGGGCGGCCGTCGACTGCGGGTGGCGCGGACGCTTTCCGAGCGCACCAATGACCGCCGCGGCTACTGCCGCCACTGCTCCGGCAACGGCTGCTCGGCCTGCGCCGGCCGAGGCCGCGCTACCACGGCCCCCGGCACCGCCCGCGCATCCCGACCGACCGGCGGCCGGGCCGAGCGGACCGCCAAGCGGAGCAAGGCCAAGCGTCCGCGCCGCTCCGGTCTGCTGGGGCTGCTGGGCTTCCGCAGGCGAACGCCGCTGCGCCGTCGCATGAAGTCCTGGCTCGGCAAGACCTTCGGCACCACCGCTCCGGCCCGCCGCAACCCCGGGCCGGGCCGGGGCGGTCAGGTGGTCGCGATTGGCGGCAACCCCGGCGCGTCCTGGTGGCGCTGCCCGCGCTGCGGCGCCAGTGAGTACTCCCTGCCCGATGCCGACGTGGCCACCGGCCGCGCGGCCCGGCATGTCGCCGCCGTCCACCCCGGCATGGCGTTCCGCATCGACCCTCAGTAACCCGCTCCGGGCCTGCATTCCAGACCACGAACACCGCTCCAAGGAGGTGTGAATCCATGACCGAACTCGCGATCCCGCAGCCCTCCCCCGGCGACGTCCACCTCACCGCCGACACCCCACCGGCCGGGCCCGGCACGTCGCCGCGTCGCTGGCCGGTGTCGCCGACCGCGGTCGCGCTGGCCCTGGCGAACCCGGCCGTCACTGGCTGCCTGCTGGCCCTGGCCCGGCACTGGTCGGATCACGGCGCGCGGCACTCGATCGGCGACATGGTGCCGCTGACCGTCGGCGCCATCCTGGGCCTTGCCATCACGGCCTACGCCGCCGCCACGCGCGATCCGCTGCTGGTCGGCACCTGCGGCGCCCTGACAGCTGCCGCCCTCGGAATCGGGATGATGGCCTATCCCACCGGACTGGCCGAACCGCTGATCACCGCCGGGGTGGCCACCGTCGCAGGGTGGGTGTTCACCCGCCGCCAATGGCGCGCCCACTGCATCCGCCGCGACGACGCCGAACAGCGCCAGGCCGACCGCGACCACGAACAGACCGTCGTCGGAATGCAATGCCAGACCGCCATAGAAGTCAACGCCATCCAGCAGCAGGGCAAGACCGACCGCCGCAAGCTGAAGGAACTCGGCAAGACCCGACGGCTGGAACTGCGCCTGGACCTGGCCGAGTTCGAATCGCTCAAGCTGGAGCGCGACACCCGCCGCCGCCACTTCATGACGCTCAGCCCCACCGCCACCGCCGCACTGGACGCCGAACCAGTGGACACCGAACTCGGCACCACCGCCCGCGGCGCCCTGGGCGCCGCGGCGCCGTTGGGGATCGAGCCGGGCTCCTCGGCGCGCAGCTGCGCCGGCGACGACACCGAGGCGATGGCGGTCGCGTTGGGCTTGCTCCCCAGGAGCGCATGATGCCCGCCGCGGTGCCTCCCGGCCCGAACTACATGGCCGAGCCGTATTACCAGGACAAGCAAGCAACCCTGTACCTGGGCGATGCGCTCACCGTATTGGCTGCGTTGCCGGATGCGTGTGTGAACTGCATCGTGACCAGCCCGCCGTACTGGGGCCTGCGCGACTACGGCCAGCCGGGACAGTACGGGCTGGAAGATAGCCCTCTGGCCTATGTGGAAACCATGCGAGTCGTGTTCGCCCAGGCCCGTCGGGTGCTGGCCGGTGACGGCACGCTGTGGCTGAACCTCGGCGACACCTACGCCAACCGCGCCAACGCCGCGGCGTCGAAGTCGTTCCGCGCTGATAGCGCCGCGGTCATGCCCGCCAGGGTCAATGCCACCGCGATCGCCCCTCGCAAAGGGCTGCTGATGGTGCCAGAACGGGTAGCGATGGCGCTGTCTGATGACGGCTGGATCCTGCGCAACAAGATCGTGTGGCACAAGCCCAACGCCATGCCGCAGTCCGTCACTGACCGGCTATCCGGCCGGTACGAGCACGTGTTTCTGTTCGCTAAATCCCCGCGTTACCACTTTGACCTGGACGCCATCCGGGAACCTGCCGTCACGGCACCGGGCCGAACCTGGGCGCAGCGCAAAGCCGCCGGCGAACCCGGACGCCACGGACTCGCAGGGCAAGCCGCCCTCGGCCGAGGAGGCTTTAGCGCCGCGGCGGCCGGCCGCAACCCCGGCGATGTGTGGGCGATGTCCACCCGCCCCTATCCGGAAGCGCACTTCGCCACCTTCCCGATTGACCTGCCGCTGCGCTGTATCACCGCAGGTACCAGACCCGGAGACGTGGTGTTGGACCCGTTCAGCGGATCCGGCACCACCGGCGCCGCGGCGCGGATCCTCGGGCGCCGATACCTCGGCATAGAACTCAACCCTACCTATCACGACCTGGCGATTACCCGCCTGGCCAAGGCCTGCGCGGGACCGCGCAACGAAACTCTGCATGAGCTCGTGCGCAACGAAACGCCGGGGCCGGCCGGGCCCGTGCGTAACGAAACCCGCTGCCAGGCTCCCCGCTGCGACAACCCCATCCCCAAGGCCAGGACCGGCCGGCCGCGACGCTTCTGCTCGCCGGCTTGCCGTGCCCGTGCCCACCGCGCCGGCGCAGTCCTGACACATATCCGATAGCACAACGGCTCACCCATCAAAGAGCGAAAGGACCTCGACCCATGTCTACGACACCGGCCCTGGAAGTCGGCCTGTTCGTCCCCGGCGAAGCACTTCCGGTCGCCATCGCCGTCATCGGCAATCGCCCCACGTTTCGGCTGGACCTCGACTCCACCGATGAGGGCGTGTCGCTGTACCTGCCGAACGAGCCGGCCAGCGCGGTCGCGTACCTGGACCACCTGGCCGTGGCGATCGCCACGCTGCGCGCCGACATCGTCGCGTTCTCCCGCGCCACCGCTGGCAAGCCGGCCGAGCCGCAGCGGTGACGGGAACACGGGGCCGAGCCTGTACCGGCAAGAAGTCGCACCAACGACGCCAGGACGCTGACTCACACCGTGACCGGCTCATCGCCGGTGGTGCCGCCCCGGAGGGGATCCGCGTCTACCGCTGCCGTCACTGTGGCTTCTTCCACGTCGGACACAGCGGACCCACCGGACGTATCCACCGCTGACCCGTCCGACACCCACCCGACGAACGGCCCGCAGACCACCGGTCAGCGGGCCGTCGTCGTTCCCCTGTGATCACCCTTGGAGGCTCAGCCTGTGAGTGCTGACATGCTCTCCGTCGCGCTCGGCCTGGCCGAACGTGGCTTCCTCGTGTTCCCCCTGATGCCGAACGGCAAGACCCCCGCCATCCCCTCGGCC
>NZ_JAACYW010000280.1 GCF_015356825.1 Catenulispora rubra
GTGGGCTAGGAGATGGGTATAAGAGACAGTCCCGACCCCGTCCCAAGTTGCGTGTTGCATCCTTCGGCGCCGCGAAGCCGCGTTCGGCCGCCTTCTCCGTTGAACCGCCAGAGCCGGCGGCCGTATTGACATCTCGGGGCTGATATCAGCGTCGGGACTGGCCGGTCCGGGCGGCGCTCCTGGCGGGCTGTGGGCTGCGCGGGGTACGGGATGGTACGAGATGGGCAGACTTGTGCGTGCGCCTTGTGGTGTGCGTGCGGAGGTGTCGTGTCGTTTGCCGGCGTTCTTCGCGTGGTTGGGCCCGTCCGTGATGATCATGAAAGGGACGGTGTTCGGTGTCTGCTTCACACATCTCGGTCGATCAGGTCCTCACGATCGGCGTGGAGGAGGAGTTCTATCTGGCCGACAGGGAGTCGTTGCGGGCGGTGTCGCGCGCGGGTGAGGTGGTCGCCAATGCCCGCGCTGTCTTGGGCGAGCGGGTGCAGGCGGAGTTGTTCGCCAGTCAGGTTGAGCTGGTCTCCTCGCCGCATCTGTCGGCGGCGGATTTGCGGTCCGAGCTGCTGCTTTTGCGGCAGACCGGGGCGGCTTTCGCGGCGGACTCGGGGTGCCTGCTCGTCGCCTCGGGGAGTGCGGTGCTGAATGACTGGCCGCTGCCGGTGTTCAACACCGGGCGGTATCAGGAGATAGGGCGCCGCTTCGAGTCCGTCCTGCGCCGCATGCGCGCGGAGCCCAGCGGCTGCCACGTCCACCTCGGGACGCTCGCCTGGTCCGAGGCGCTGGCGCTGACCAACCACCTGCGGCCGTGGCTGCCGATCCTGCAGGCGCTGTGCGTGAACTCGCCGTTCGCGGGCGGCCGGCAGCGGGGCTGCCTGTCGTGGCGCCACTTCGATTTCGGCGCCTGGCCGCAAGCGCGTCCGGCGCCGATCCTGACCGAGTCCGTCTACGCCCGGCAGATGGACTCCTGGGTGTCCGACGGCAAGATCCTGGACCGCCGGATGATGTACTGGTACGCACGCCCCTCCGAACACGTCCCGACCGTGGAGATCCGCGTCGCGGACGCCAACTGGGACCTCGACGTCATCATGCTGATGGTCCTCCTGGCCCGCGGCCTGGGCACCGCCCTGCTCGCCGAGATCCGCGCCGGCGTCTACTTCCCGCAGATCGGCCGCGGCCAGGTCGAGCGCGCCCACCGGCTGGCCGCCGCCACCGGCCCGACCGGCCCCGGAATCAGCCCCCTGACGGGCACCGCCCTCCCGATGAGCGCCTGCCTCCAACTCCTGCTGGACCGCGCACGCCCCGGGCTGGAGGCGGCGGGCGACGTCGAACTCGTCGCGGAGCTGATGGCGGCCCTGCGCGCCCGGCGCACCGGCGCGGAGCGCCAGCTGGTGCTGGTCCAGAGCGGCGGATCGCTACACGACCTGGTACGCATGGCCGCGATCGAGGAGGTGGCCGACGACAGCGTGATGGCGCAGCCGGCCCGGCCGGGCCGGTAGCCTGCATCACCGAGCCCTGCTGCCACGCGAGGAGGACGACCGTGCGGGTGCTGGTCACAGGGGCGTTCGGCTACGTCGGACACGCGGTGACCCGCGCCCTGCTCGACGCCCGCCACGAGGTGGTGGCCATGACCACGCACCCGAACCGGCCACGGCCCGCCACCGGAGTGAACCTCGCCGTCGCGGACCTCCGTGACCCGGGCCGGCTGAAGGCCGCCGTCGACGGCATCGACGCGGTCGTCCATCTGGCCGCGCTGATCAGGGTCCGCGAGTCGTTCGACCTGCCCGACACCTACGCCGCGGTCAACACCGTCGGCACCCGGAACCTCCTCGCGGCGGTGGCCGGCACCGGACGCCTCATGCCGTTCGTCCACGCCTCCACCGCCGCGGTCTACGGCACCCCGGCGAACCAGCCCGTCGCAGAGGACTGCGACCCCGCGCCGAGCAGCCCGTACGGCGCGACGAAGCTCGCCGCAGACGCCGCGGTGAGCGAAGCCGCCGCACAAGGCACCATCGCCGGGGTGAGCCTGCGCGCCTTCAACATCGCCGGTGCGGTCGACCGGCGCCCCGACCCCGACCTGACCCGCATCATCCCCAAGACGCTGGCCGTCGCCGCCGGGCAGTCCGACCACCTCATCGTCAACGGTGACGGCACCGCGATCCGCGACTACGTCCACCTCGCCGACGTGGCCGACGCCTTCGTCAAGATCCTGACACGCGCCGAGCCGGGCACATTCGCGATCTACAACATCGGCGCCACCCCGGCCAGCGTCGCCCAGATCATCGACGTGGCACGGACCGTCACCGGCCGGGAGATCCCGGTCCGGCACAACCCGCCGACGCCCGAGGTCCCGGAGCTGCGGGCCGACACCACCCGCGCCAGGACCGAACTGGGGTGGTCCCCGGTTCACTCCAGCCTGGAGCGGATCATCGGTGACAGTTGGGACGCGCTGCGGTGAGGAACTGGTCATGCGACCCGCACGCGCAAACGCCGCCTGATCAGCCGGCGTTCGAGATCCCGAAAGCCTGCTGCAAGCGCGGAATCAGGTCGGCCATGTCCTAGTCCCAGCGCGAGGAATCGTGGCTGCCGTCGCAGTGTCCCCACCCGGCGCCGTTGCCGTAGTCCTTGAAGTAAGGCTGCTGACCCGCCGCGGTCAGAGCGGCGGCGAAGTGCTGAGACGAGCTCTCCAGTCACCACTCCCGGTAGTCCCCGGTCGGACCGTTGCCGTTTCGGACGGCAGGGTGACCGATGGCAAGCCGGAGTTTCACGGAGTGCTCCTGACCGGGTCGGTGGCCGTGGTGGCTGAACCCGAAGCGTCACACTCGCTGTTCACAGTCCGGGCACAGCGATCGCATGACCACGCCAGAACGCATGCCCGCCGCCGCAGCGACGGGCATGCGTCCCCTTATCCCTCCGGTGGGGATATCAGCACTCTGAGGTCAACGCCGAATGGCGCTCCCGCCTGTGCACGTCGGGTCGCCGGACTGCGCCGGCACGCTCACCGCGTTCCACGCGGCCTGGACCGAGTTGAACTCGGCGCAGGTCGGGTCCAGGTTGATCGCGGCCTGCAGGGTCCAGGTGCGGTAGGTCAGGTAGGAGCTGTCAGAGTTCTTCATCAGCTGGGCGTTGTACAGGATCTTCAGCGCGTTCTCCACGCCGATGCCGGTGATGGTCGAGCCGTCGCAGGTCGGGCTGGTCGGCCCGGTGCTCGGGTTCGAACCCTGGGCCAGCAGGTAGAACCAGTGGTTGCCGGGCCCGGCCGCCTGGTGGACCTCGTCGCCCGGTATGGCGTCGGAGTAGCAGTCCGGGTCGCCGTTGACCTGCGAGGGGTCGTACAGGTTGCGGATCGGTCCGGTGCCCTCCAGGTTGACCTCGGCGCCGACCACCCAGTCCACGACCGCGTACGGCGAGGGCTCGTTCGCGAAGTACTTGCTCGACTGGCCGTAGACGTCGGCTATCCATTCCTGGGTGCCGTTGTTGGAGATGCCGCC
This sequence comes from Catenulispora rubra, assembly GCF_015356825.1. Classification (GTDB taxonomy): domain Bacteria; phylum Actinomycetota; class Actinomycetes; order Streptomycetales; family Catenulisporaceae; genus Catenulispora; species Catenulispora rubra. The sequence goes on from NZ_JAACYW010000280.1 coordinate 3,486, forward strand.
GGGGGTGTGGTCGTCTATGCCGTGGCCCATCTCGTGGTCCACGACGTCCATCGCCGAGATCCACTGGCCCGCGGTGTTGTGGCCGACCTGGACCTGCGAGCCGTCGTAGTAGGCGTTGACGTCGTCCAGGCCGACCCGGATCGGCCAGGCGCCGCCGTTGCCGTCGAAGCTGTTGCGGCCCAGCCACTGCGACAGCATGTGGTTCTCGGTCTCGGCGCTGTAGAGGGCGTCGGCGCACGCCGTCTCACGGTCGGTGGCGTCGCCGATGCCCCAGGAGTCGGTGGACTTGGTGAACGTGGTGTTCGTCGCCGCGTCCTGGCATGCCAGACCACTGACGTCCGGCGCCTGCAGCGAGTACGTCCCGCCGGAGTTCGTGGTGTCGATGCTCAGCGGCTCCGGGCCGTTCCACACCGCGTTCGCGGTGCCCTCCGTGACGTGCTCCTGCGTGTGCAGCACACGTCCGGTGGTCGCGTCGACGTCCACGCTCAGCCGGCTGACGCCGTCACTGCCGATGCCGTCCACCGTGGTCTCCCACGCCAGTGCGGCGGGACCGGAGCCGAGGGCGAACACCACCAGTTTGGTCGGCCCGACCTTCGAGACCTTCTTCAACTGGTGCTTGGCGACCGCCGCGCCCTTGCTGCTGCTCAGTTTGGGCGTGGTGGACAGCGTGCCGATCGGGTGCTGCTGGGCGACCGAGTGGAACACGGTGTGCCCGGCGCTGTCGGTGACGATGACGAAGTCGCCGCCGACCACGGGCAGGCCCGAGTACGTGCGCAGGTACGGCACATACTGCGTGCCCTGCGCGGAGACGACCTGCTGCCGCTGGAACTGGTCGTGCGCGGTCGCCATCAGGAACGCCGGGTGGGTGGCCACCAGGGCGTCGGCGGAGCGCGCGGCCAGAGCCTGGATCGCGGCGGGGGAGGCGACGGAAGCGTCCCGGTGTGACGGCGACGCGTTGGCATACGCCGCCATCGTGGTGGACATCGCCAAGACGGTCGCTCCGGCGGTGAAGCCGACGGCCAGACGCCGGACATTTCGGCGCTTGGCAAGGGGGTTGCGTTGTCTCACGGCCATTCCTTTCGCGTAAGACGAGGCGAGTGGTGGGGAGCGTGCTCGAACCGCCCGCGGCGCGGCCCGAACGCGCAGGCCTTCAGAAAATCTTCAGAATCCTGAGGGCCGACGCGGAACGTATCGCCGTACCCTGATGGGGGTCAATAGTGAACAAAGGGTGGATTCGCCGGATGGCAGACTCTTTGCCATTTCATGACGATCACCGAGGAAACCGTGTGGCGGCGGAAGACCGGTGCCAGTACACGAACAAAGCGCAGTCAGCGGGCTGACATCATCAACCCAGGGCACTGCCTCGGCACCGAACATCACTGTCGAGCGCACCGGCGAACCGGCGTCCAGCCGGGACTGTGACCGCGATCACGTTTTCTGGCCCCTACCCCGAAGCATCTTCAGGACTCTGTGAAACGTCTCGCTACCGACAGTGCAGGGATTTCGAACCGGGGGACAGACCCATGCAGCGCTCGCACCAGAACATCAGGACCCTTACCTTCTTCGCGGTCGGGACGGCGCTCGTCGCCGTACTCGCCGGATGCTCCAGCAGCTCGGCCAAGGGCGGGGCCGCGCCCGGCTCGTCGGGCACGGGTGGCGGTGTCTCGACGCAGACACCTGCTCCCACGACGACGTCCACGCCGACGAGTTCGACGTCTGCGACTTCGTCCAGCGCGTCGTCGTCAGGCACTTCGACGGCCGGCAGGGCCCCGTCCGGCGCCTCGTCGTCCACGTCGGCGGCCCGTGCCACCGCCTGTACCCCGAGCGACGTCGCGATCTCGCTCGGGCACACCGGTGCGGCCAGCGGCCACGTCGGCGGCCCGCTCCTGTTCACCAACCACGGCTCGCGCACCTGTGAGCTCACCGGCTACCCGCGGGTCCAGGCCGCCGGAGGCCTGACGGCCGAGATCCAGCAGACCCCCGACGGCTACATCGGCGGCCTGGCCACGATGTCGGCGAACCCGCCGACCGTCGAGCTGGCCCCGGGCCAGGTCGCCTCCGCGGTGGTCGAGGGGTCGGACGTCCCCATCCCGGCGACCGCACACTGCTCCACCGTGCTGGGTTCCCTGGACCTGTGGCTCCCCGGCAACGCCAACTCCGGTGCCCCCACCGTGATCTCCAACCCGGCGGGCACGTGCGCCGCGATCCAGATCCACCCGGTGGTCCCCGGGACGACCGGCCGTCAGGGCCAGTGAGGCTAGCCGGAGTGCCGGACGCGGCGAGCCCGTCCGGCGCACCGTGACCAGCCGCTCAGCCGCTCAGCCGCTCAGCCGTTCAGTCCTCCCCGAGCGTCGTCGAGTATCGGGCCTCGACGCCGCCCAGGATCACCGCCAGCGCCGTCTCGAACTGCTCGTCCGGCGCGGCGAACTCCCCGGCCTCGGTCATCTTGCTCAAGTGGGGGAAGTGGTCTTCGTGCCACTATCGGCGCGACGCTTCGCCCGAGCCGGACTGTAGCCCCAGCACCGAGTGCCCTGAGCGTGGCCCGCTACGCTAATCCGGGCTCCCGAGATGTGAGGCACTGATATGAATGCTCTGACAAACAGGATGAAAGCGCACCACGCGGTAGTCGCCGCGCTGCTTCTGGGCTTGGCAGGCTGCTCCTCATCCGGTGCGGCAGCGCAGAACACGACGCCTGCCACCAGCGCCGCCGCCACCTCGGTCGCCACATCCGGCACCTCGGTCACCACCTCCGACAGCAGCGTCGCGACTACGGACAGCAGCACCACAGCCAGCACCACCGCGGCCGCGGCTACCAGCGGGGCCGGCGGCCAGGCGCGGACGGACGACGCGTGTACCTTGCTGACCTCCGATCAGGTGGCCGCGGCGGTCGGCACCCCGGGGCCGTTCACCGGCGCGCACGAGGACCCCGCATCCGACGGCAGCCCGGTGTGGGGCTGCACGTGGGGGACCCATACCTCCTACGCCGACATCAGGCAGGTGACGGCTGCGACCTTCGCCTCGACGCCCGATTCCTCGGACATCACCGTGGCCCCGGTCAGCGGCATCGGCGACAAGGCCAGGCTGGACACGATGAACCCCGACGGGCGGAACCCCGAGATCCTGTTCACGGTCGGCGGCGCTTACTACGACCTGAGCGTGACCGTCAGCAGGAGCGAGCTGGGTGCGACCAACGCCGCTCAGGAGGCGAGCGCCGAGCGGATGCTCGCGAAGCTCCTGGTGCCGAAGCTGTCCTCCTGACCCTGGCATGACCCTGGCGCCCCCGCCATGTCAGCCTGCTGCGAGCCTGGCGATGAGGTCTTAGTCTCAAGGGGCTGAGCGAAGGGCTGGTCGAGCCGGGCGTCGCCGCGCCACGCGTCGTCGGCGGGGCCGGTGCGAAATCGCTTACGCCAGACCCGGAATCGGCGCTGCCGAGCGGTTCCGAGCTGAGCGGTTCCGAGGTGCCCACGGCCATGGAGGCACGGACTTCCGGCGCCATCTCCTCCAACGTGCCGGCGCGATCCAGCTCCAGCGCCCACACCGCTTCTGGCCCGGCGACCTCGGCGAGTTCGGACAGCAGCTTCGGCGGGAGCGGGCTGCCGTCGGCATAGGCGGCGTGCTCGGCGGCGGCGTCGAGCAGCCGCTGCTTGACCTGCGGCGGAATTGAGGCCCGGCCGTCACGCACGGCTCGCCGCGCCAACGCGATCAAGGCAGGCGTAGACCCGCGTGACAGGACGTATTCGCAGACTGTGATGCTCACCGGTGCGTCGGATACCTCAACCACGGCAACGAGATCGGCCTCCGGCAGCCCCGCCAGGATCACTGGGACGTCGCCGGGCCGCGCCGCGTTGAGGAGCTGTACCCACCGGCGCAGCGCACTGATTCGTTCCGGCCTCAATCCTCACTCCTGATCGCGCTGGTGACAGGCGTGACGGCACCAGTTCGGAGATCACCGGGCGTCTTATGCAAGGGGCCTGAGCACCAGGTACCCGTCGAGGCGCAGCACCCGGTCGGTGTCCGGATCCGGCGGCAGCGCATGCCCGAGGGAGTCGGCGCGTACCTCCCCGATCCACTGGTCGTGCTGGTACTCGTGGTTGATCAGCGCGGTCAGCAGATGGCCGGCGACGATCGTCATCTGCCCCGGTGCCGCGACCCGGCCGCCGGCGATGTCGTTAATCCGCGCGTGGACGCGTTCGGCGACGGTCTCGCGGAAGGCGGTGAGTCGCTTGATCGTGGGCAGCGCTCCGCGGAAGCGCTCGGGCTGCGCGGAGTCCATCAGCGCGTCGAGTTCGGGGTCGGGGCTGGGCTCGGCCGCGGTCAGGTTGCGGATCATGAAGTGCGCGACGTGGGCCTGGTGGCCGAGATGCCAGCCGATCGCGCTGGAGTTCGCGTGCGGGCGCCAGGTGACTTCGTCGGGGCTGAGGTCCTTCCACAGCTCGTCGGTGTAGGTCCGTGCGCGGTCGTACTCGTTGAGAAGCGCTTCCACCTCGTGCATGGGGTCCATCCGTCTCGGTCGCCGTCCGGTGCGGCGCGGTAGAGCGCGGCACCTACCGAGACGTACCCACCGGCGTGAGCTGAGCAGACGGTTCCCGTGCACCGGCATCCTCGGCCACGGCCCCTGGCCGATTCCGCCCCAGGCTCACGAAGGCCAGGCACAACCCGATCAACGTGAGCGCCACACCGGCCCAGGCCGCCGAAAGGTACCCGAACCCCGCCCCGATGGCGGCGCCGCCGATCGCCGCACCGGCTGCGTTGGCGACGTTCATCGCCGACTGGTTGACCGCGGCCCCCATCAACTGCGCTCCGGGCGCCGCCAATATCAGCTGGGCCTGCAACGGAGGCGCGATGAACAAGGCCGCCGTCCCGACCAGGAAGGCGCTGACGAACAGCCCCACGGGGTTGTGCGCCGTCAGAGTGAACAGCAACGCCGCCGTCGCCACGCCCGAGAAGCCGAACAGGATGCTGCGTCGCAGGTTCCGGTCGGCGGCGATCCCGCCGAGCGCGTTGCCCACCGTCATCCCGACGCCCATCACCGCCAGCACCCACGGGACCGCCGAGGTGGACAGGCCGGTCACATGCGTGGTCACCGGCGCGATGTAGCTGTTCACCGCGAAGAAGCCGCTGGAGCCGATCGCGACGAACGCCGTGATCAGCCACACCTTCGGCAGCCGGAACGCCGCCAGCTCGGCGCGCGGCGAACCGCCCGGCGCCGCCGGCATCTCGGGGACCGCCGCGAACACCGCGAGCAGCGTCACCGCGAACAGCCCGGCCACCGCGAGGTAGCCCGCACGCCAGCCAGCGGTCTGCCCGAGCAGCGTGATGAGCGGCACGCCGAAGATGTTCGCCGTGGTCAGCCCGCCCAGCACGACCGCGAACCCGCGCCCCTCGTTGCCGGGGCCGAGCAGCGCGGAGGCCAGCAGGCCGGCCGCGCCGAAGTACGCGCCGTGGGCCAGCGCCGCGACGAAGCGGGCGACCAGCAGCAGGCCGAAGGAGGGCGCCAGCGCCGAGGCGGTGGTGCCGACGACGAACAGCGCCAGCAGCCCGAGGACGAGCCGGCGGCGCGGGACGCGCGCGGTCGAGGCGGCGATGGTCGGCGCGCCGACGACCACGCCGAGGGCGTAGCCGGTGATCATCCAGCCGGCCTTCGCGATGGCGTCCGGCGAGGACCGCGCGTAGTCGGCGGGCAGCAGGTCGTGCGCCACGTCCGGCAACAACCCCATGGCCACGAACTCGGTCAGCCCGAGGCAGAAGCCGCCGAGGGCGAGGGCGAGCAGGGCCATCCGTCGGCGGCCGGGACTGATCACTGGGAGCTCCACGACACGAGACTATAGAACGTTCTAGTTAACCTGCCTAGAACGTTCTAGTAATGGCGGTAGGCTTCCGGCATGCAGTCAGGGGAGCGCCGGCCGACACTCGCCGACGTCGCCGCCGAGGCGGGGGTCTCGGTCGCGCTGGTGTCGATCGTGATGCGGGGGGTGCCGGGCGCGAGCGAGGCCACCCGGCAGCGGGTGCAGGAGGTGGCCGCGCGGCTCGGCTACCAGCCCGACAGCCGGGCCCGGCGCCTGCGCAGCGGCGAGAGCCGGCTGCTGGGGGTGGTGTTCGACGTCAGACACCCGTTCCACCACGACATGCTCACCGGCCTGTACGAGGCGGCCGCCAAGGTCGACTACGAGCTGGCGCTGAGCGCGGTCACCCCGCGGCGCGACGAGCGCACCGCGATCGACGACCTGCTGCGCGACCGCTGCGCGGCGCTGATCGCGATCGGCCCCCAGCTGCCGGCGGGGGAGCTGGACGTGCTCACCTCCCGGCTGCCGGTGGTCGCGGTGTTCCGCCACGTGCACAAGCGCAGCGTGGACGTGGTGCGCACCGACGACGAACGCGGCCTGCGGCTGGCCGTCGACCACCTCGTCGAGCTGGGGCACCGGGCGATCGTCCACGTCGACGGCGGCCGGACCGCGGCCTCGGCCGAGCGGCGGCGGGGCTACCTGGACGCGATGCGGCGGCACGGCCTTGAGGCGTACGCGCGGGTGCTGCCCGGCGGGTTCGGCGAAGAGGACGGCGCCCGGGCCGCGCGGGAACTGCTGGCCGGTCCGGTCCCCACCGCGATCGCCATGTTCAACGACCTGAGCGCGGCCGGCATGCTCGACGTGCTGCGCCGCAGCGGCCTGACCGTCCCGGGCGAGGTCAGCGTGGTGGGCTACGACGACGCCAGCTTCAGCCGGCTGGGGCACATCGACCTCACCACGGTCGCCCAGGACGTCGAGGCGCTGGCCACGCTGGCGGTCGCGCGGGCGATCGCGCGCCTCGACGGGGTGCCGGTGGCCCAGCGCGAGGTCACGGTCGACCCGCACCTGGTCGTGCGGGGGACGACCGGTCTGCCTCCGAAGACGGGGACAGCGGTGTAGCGCGCGGGTCGCGGCGGGTGGCCATGGACACGCCAAGCCACGGGAAGGGTCAGCGCCTACCCTGTTGTTATAGGTGGGGCAACCCAAAAACCCACTGTCCAGCGAAGGAAGAGGAATAGCGATGGCCACCGAGAAGGCGATTCTCGCCGGAGGCTGCTTCTGGGGCATGGAGGAGCTCATCCGCCACCAGCCCGGGGTCGTTTCCACCCGCGTCGGCTACTCCGGCGGCGACACGCCGAACGCGACCTACCGCAACCACGGTGACCACGCGGAGTCGATCGAGATCGGCTACGACCCCGAGAAGACCGACTACCGGGCCCTGCTGGAGTTCTTCTTCCAGATCCACGACCCGACCACGGTCGACCGCCAGGGCAACGACCTGGGCCGCAGCTACCGCTCCGCGATCTACTACCTGAACGAGGAGCAGCACCGCGTCGCCGACGACACCATCGCCGACGTCGAGGCCTCCGGCCTGTGGCCGGGCAAGGTCGTCACCGAGGTCGAGCCCGCGGGCGACTTCTGGGAGGCCGAGCCGGAGCACCAAGACTACCTGCAGAACTACCCGAACGGGTACACGTGCCACTACCCGCGCCCGAACTGGAAGCTGCCGCGGCGCGCGGAGGCGTAGGCACAAGCAGATCGGCGCAAAGCCCGGGCAGCCGTCGCGGTGGTGACTGCGGTGGAGGTCCGGGCTCAGGCGTGTGTCGGCGACGAACGGCTGATGCCCCTTACCGATGAATGAACCCGGCGTCGGTCTGGTACGTGTCACCGAAAGCGGGTACCAACGGTTCCGATCCTTCCCGAGGCGGCCGCTGCCATGGCAGAGTTCTTCCTCCCCCCGCAATCGGAGCTCATGATGTGGATTCGTGGCGCTGTCGGCATCCTCCTGATCGTGATCGGGGGCGTGTGGATCGCTCAGGGTTCCGGCAAGATGCACGGGTCGTCGATGACCGGGCACTCCCAGTACACCGGGCTCGGAGTGGTGGTGGTCTTGGTCGGGCTGGGGCTGCTCGCGTGGGCCTGGCGTGTGCGGAGCCGGGGTTCCCGGTAGCCGATGGAGACACCTGCTGAGCCCGATGCCGGGCGCCGACGCGCCGGGTGGCTGGTCGGCGGACCGGTGGGGGTGCTGACCGGTGGGCTGATCGGGCTGCTCGCCGCTGCGGTGGGCGTCGCAGTGGGCGAATTCGGCGCCGCGCTCTCCGCCGCGTTCGGGTCCGGCGCGCCGAAGGCGCCGGTCGTCGCGGTGGGGGAGTGGGCCATCGATCTGAGTCCGGTGTGGCTCAAAGAGGCGGCGATCCGGAACTTCGGCTCGCACGACAAGACCGCGCTGCTCACCGGCGTCTACGTCACGATCGGCGTCGTTTCGGTGATCACCGGGATCGTGGCCCGCCGCTACCTGCACGTCGGGACCGGCCTGGCCGCCGCCTTCGGCCTGCTCGGGCTGATCGCGGCCGTCACTCGGCCGGTCGTCGGCTTCGGCTCCTGGTTCCCCGCGCTGCTGGCCGGTGCGGCCACGGTCATCGCTCTGCGCCAACTCACCCTCTGGAGTCTGCAACCGAGCGTCTCCGGCCCAGCCGCCGACCCCGCTGATGATGCCGAACCCGCCGAACCCGCCGAACCTGCCAGATCGGCCGCGCCCGCCGAGCGCCGCCGCTTCCTCGTGACGTTGCTCGGCACCGGAGCCGGCGCACTGGTCGGCGGCTTCGGCAGCCGAGCGTGGCTCAACTCCCGCTACAACGTCGCCCCGGCGCGCGCCGCCGTCGTCCTCCCCGAGGCGGCCACCCCGCTGCCCCAGCTTCCCGCCTCGGTCCACCCGGACGTCCCCGACCTCGAACCCTTCTTCACCCCGAACGCCCAGTTCTACCGCGTCGACACGGCCCTGACCGTCCCGCAGGTCGACCCTAAGGAATGGATGCTGCGGATCCACGGCATGGTGGACCGGCCGTTCGCGGTGAGCTTCGCCGAGCTGCTCAGGATGCCGCTCGAAGAGCACGACCTCACCCTGACCTGCGTGTCGAACACCATCGGCGGCCCCTACTGCGGGAACGCCCGATGGCTCGGGGCCCCGCTCGCCCCGCTGCTCCGTCAGGCCGGCGTCCAGGTCGGGGCCGACCAGATCCTGTCCACGTCCTTCGACGGCATGACCATCGGCACCCCGGTGGAGGCAGTCCTCGACGGCCGCCAGGCGATGCTCGCGATCGCGATGAACGGCCAGACGCTGCCCGTCGAGCACGGCTTCCCGTGCCGGATGCTGGTGCCGGGCCTGTACGGATACGTCTCGGCGACCAAGTGGGTCGTCGACCTCGAACTCACCACCTTCGCTAAGAACGCCGGATTCTGGGTGGGGGAGGGCTGGGCGCAGCAGGCGCCGGTGAAGACCGCCTCCCGGATCGACGTCCCCGGAACGGGCGCGACGCTGTCGGCCGGGACGATCGCCGTCGCCGGCGTCGCCTGGGCCACGCACCGCGGCGTCGCCGGAGTCGAGGTGCAGGTCGACAAGGGCCCGTGGGTGACCGCCGACCTGGCGACCGCCGACACCCCGGACACCTGGCGTCAGTGGTCTTACCCGTGGCACGCGACGCCGGGCCAGCACACCCTGACCGTCCGCTGCACCGACGGCACGGGGACGCTGCAAACGCCGGTGATCCAGGACACGCTTCCCGACGGGGCCACCGGCTACCACAGCATCCAGGTCACCATCGACTGACTTCCGCTAGCCCTCCTCGCCCGCGGCGTTCCACCTCCGCTCGACGCGCGCGATCTTCCAATACGCGATCGCCGCCGCCCACACCGCCACGAACGCGCCGACGATCACGAACCCGACGTTGTTCAGGTTCAGGTTCGCGATCCAGTCGGTGACCGGGTTGACGAACCCGAACTGGTCGTGGACCACGCCGATCAGCTCGACGCTGCCGATGACCAGGGCGACGGCCACCGACAGGCCGGTGATGGTGAGGTTGTAGTAGACCTTGCGGATCGGGTTGGAGAAGGCCCAGTGGTAGGCGAAGTTCATGAAGGTGCCGTCGAGGGTGTCGAACAGGGTCATGCCCGCGGTGAACAGCAGCGGGAGGCACAGGATCGCGTACCAGGGCAGGCCAGCCGCGGCGCTGGAGCCGGCCAGCGCGAGCAGCAGCACTTCGGTCGCGGTGTCGAAGCCGATGCCGAACAGCAGGCCGACCGGGTACATCTGGCCGGGCCGGGTGATGGACTTGGTGAGCCGGCCCAGGATCCGGTTCATGAAGCCGCGCTTGTCCAGCTGCGCCGTCAGCGCGGCCTCGTCGTACTCACCCCGCCGCATCGCCTTGTAGACCTTGTAGATGCCGATCAGCGCCACCAGGTTCAGGATCCCGATCAGATACAGGAACGTGCCCGAAGCGGTCGTCGACACCACGCCGAGCGACTGCCGCGTACCGGACTTGTCGTCGGTGAGGCTCGTGGCCTGCCGAGCCCCGGCGGCGATCCCGGCGGCCAAGACCACGACGATGGTCGAGTGCCCCAGCGCGAACCAGAACCCGACCGACACCGGCCGCTTGCCATCGGCCATCAGCTTGCGCGTGGTGTTGTCGATCGCGGCAATGTGGTCGGCGTCGAACGCATGACGCATGCCCAACGTGTAGGCGGTGATACCGAGCCCGAAGCCGAAGACCTGCTTACCGACCGTGTAGTGATGCGGCGCGACCAACCCGGCCAGGATCCCGAACGCGGCCACATGCATCGCCACAATCACTGCCAACAGCCCACCGAACCGCAACCAGTCGCCACGCACCCACCGCACCGGCGCCGCCGCCGGATTCCGCCCAGCCTGGACAGGACGATTCGCAGGCACGCTCACGCGGCTCGCCTCCAGCACCTCGTGGATGGTCGAAGTTCGGTGCCGTGGCCGGTCTCCTGGCTGACGGGTCAAAGCCCCGCCCCCGCCTTCCCAGACGCGCGAAGCGCCCAGTGGCCGCCGCCGCGCCAAACCCGCGCGGCCGACATGGAGCCGGTGCATTCCCGATCACAGTGGCGAGGGCCGCTCCGGTCTTCCACCGGTCTTCCCGAGCACCACGGCATGGTCACCGTAGCGACCGGCTTGAGGCGCGGCAAGGCGAGGTGTCTGGCTTGCGCGCCGGCACTGGCGGGGGCTCAGTGTGCTGCGGGGGCTGCGCCGGCGGCTGGCGGCTGGGCGGCGAGCGGGCCGGTGCGGCCGGGCTGCCGGCTTCGACGAGAACCGGTGCCTTGACGACTGCGGTTGGCGACGGGCCAGCGCGACCTGCGATCTCGTTCGGGGGTCCGAAGGACCATGGAGGGGTTTGGTTCTGGGTCCCTCGCCGCGTCAGCGGGCGCAGCCAACCTGCCCGGTTTGGCGGTGTCAAGCCGGACGGAGCCGGACCACAGCAGCAGCGATGCGGCTTGATTCCGCCAAACCGGGCAGGTTCCGTTTACGGCGATGACGCGGCGAGGGACCCAGAACCTCGGCGACCACAAGCAGCGACCGCCGCCAAGCAGCGCGGCGCAGGCAACAGCGGATAGGAAGCCGAACAGTCGCGGTCCGCCGCCAAACAGCCGGACGCGCGGGTCGCCCCCTCGTCGAGGAGGCCCGCCAGAGGCCTCAACGCACCCACCAAACGCGGCCGCCACCCGCCAGACCAAACGCATGCGCAGTGACTCGGACTCATGCGCGGTCGTGTTCGCGAACACCGGCGGCCGCCAGCGCAACCGGCTGCACTCAACCGAACTGCGTCCCCTGCGAGGCCATCCAACCATTGGCGAAGCCGTAAAAATTCGCCTGTAAAACCCACAGACCAACCGCACCCGAACCAGAAG
>NZ_JAACYW010000281.1 GCF_015356825.1 Catenulispora rubra
CCCCGGAAGTAATCCCGAATCAACTGCTCCACCGTCAGCGAAGCCGCCAGCGCCGCCGCCCCCGCCAGCACCGCGCCGCTGCCCAGCGCCGAGGTCTCCAGGCGTGGCGGGTACGGCAGCCGCACCGCCAGGCGCTCGGCCACCGGGGCCAGCAGCAGGTCGCCGTTGAGCCCGATCCCGCCGCCGAGCACCACTAACTCCACGTCCACCACGGCCGCCGCCACCGCGACGTAGTTCGCGATCCGGCGCGCCTCCTCGCGCACCACGTCCAGCGCCCCGGCGTCGTCGGCGCGCGCCAGCTCGAAGACGCGCTCCATGGCCAGGTCGTGTTCGTCGGGGAGCTTGTCCGCGGCGTATTGCAGGATCGCCGCGGCGCACGGGTCCATCGTCGTCGGGACTTCCGGCTCCAGGCCGTCCGGGCCCTCGACGAAGTCGGGTTCGAAGGCGCTGTCGAGTTCGCCGGCCGCGCCCTTGAAGCCGCGCACCAGGTTGCCGCCGAGGACGAGGCCCGCGCCGACGCCGGTGCCGATGGACAGGAACAGGAAGCTGTCGGCGCTGCCTCCGCTGCCTCGTGCGTACTCGCCGTGCGCCGCCAGGTTGATGTCGTTCTCGACCGTGACCGGGGTCTGCAGGGCTTCGCTGAACTTCTCGCGTGCGGCGAAGCCCTCCATGCCGCTGACGTTGGCGGCCTGCGACACCCGGCCGTCGCGGCGGTCCACCACGCCGGGGACGCCGATCACCGCGTGCTTGACCGAGGCCGGGTCCACGGCGGCGGTCTTGACCAGCTCCTTCGCCAGCTGCACCGCCGCGCCGACCATGGCGTCGGCGTCCAGGCCGTCGACCTCGGCGTCGCGGCGGAGCACCTCGGCGCCGTCCAGGCCGACCAGCGCCGCGCGCAGGTGGCGGGCGCCGACGTCGAAGGCCACCGCGTGCGCCGCCTCCGGGCGCGGCTTGAAGAACACCGCGCCGTAGGTGAAGCCGCGGGAGGCGTCGGCGGTCTCCACCACCAGCCCGATCTGCAGCAGGTCCTCCAGGACCGCCGAGACGGTGGGCTTGGAGATCCCGGTGGCGCGCGAGATCTCGGCGCGCGAGATCGGCGCGTTCTCGCCGATCACGCGCCACACCGTGCGCAGGTTCAGCTCGCGGACCGTGGCCGAGGTGGCCGGGGCCGGGGTCGGCCGCGTGCCGGATGTGTTCATCGTCCCAGGATAGGGAACCGGCTCGGGCTGGTCGATCATGGGGCCTCAGTCCTCGCCGTCGGTGCCGGCCCCGCCGTCCCCGGCCATGACCGCGCTGCGGAGGTCCGCGGGCGTCCCGGGGACGAGTTCGAGGTCGTCGATCCAAGCGGCATCTGCTGAGTAAACAGCACGGAACGGCCTGCCGACCAGCCGGGGATCCCTCGCTTGCAGATAGCGCAATTCGAAGAACTTCCTGCCGTCGGGCTCCTCGGCCACTCCGTCTACCACGATCTTCCCGCCGGTCGTGGACATCACCGGGCCGCGCACGGTGCGCGCCAGGCCCGGCAGGGTGCTGTAAGCGTCGCGGAACAGCTCCGCGGCGCGCGCCAGCGGCACCTTGAAGTAGTCCCGCGGGCCGGTGTCGCGGGCCACGAACATGTAGTACGGCACGGCCCCGGCGCGCTGCTCGGCCCGCCACAGCCGGGCCCAGGCCGCGGCGTCGTCGTTGACCCGGGCGATCACCGGGGCCTGACCGTAGACCACCGCGCCGGTGTCGCGGATCCGGGCCAGCGCGGTGCGCGCGATGGCCGGCTCCAGCTCCACCGGGTGGCTCAGGTGCGCCATCACCGCCGGGGTCTTGCCGGCCTCGGCGATCTCCTCGAACAGCCGCAGCGTGGCGTCGGCGTCGTGGTCGGTGACGTACCGGTGTGGCCAGCTGGCCACCGACTTGGTGCCGATCCGCACGGTCTGCAACGACTCCACCGCCAGGAACGGCTCCAGATGCCGCCGCAGCCGCTCGGCCGTCATCACCATCGGATCCCCGCCGGTGACCAGCACGTCGGTGACCTCCGGATGCCGCCGCAGGTACTCCACGGCCCGGGACGGCTCGGGTGCCGCGAACCGCAGCTCCGGCTCCCCGACGAACTGCGCCCACCGGAAGCAGTACGTGCAGTAGGCGTGGCAGGTCTGCCCGGCCGAGGGGAAGTACAACAGCGTCTGCTCGTACTTGTGCTGCGTGCCCGGCACCGGGCCCTCGGGGTCGCTGGGCACGTTCAGGTCCTGCTGGTGCTCCGGATGCGGGTTCATCCCGGCCCGGATGCCCGCGATCACCCGCGCCAGCTCCCCGGCGTCGCCGCCGTCGCGGGCCCCGGTGAGCAACGCCTCGTCGGCGGGGGAGAGCATGCCGGGCTGGGGGAAGAACAAATGGAAGATCGGGTCGGCGTCCGGTTGCGACCAGTCGATCAGTTCACTGAGAACGTACTCGTTGACCCGGAAGGGCAGGACCAGGGAGAACAGGCGGACGCTTTCACGGAGCTGCGGATCCAATCCGTACTTCGCGGCGATGTCGTCCAGCCGGTTCGGGCCCAGGGCCTGGAACCGGTTGCCGGCCGAGCGGCCGGCGGCGGTGTGCTGCACTCACCTGACGCTACCCGACGCCGCCGACCGATGGATCCGAGGTCCGCAGCAGGAGGTAGGCCGTGTCGGGGATCTCCCCGTAGACCCGCCGGAACGCCGTGTCCAGCACCGCCCCGACCTCGTGCCGGTCGGCGGCCTCCAGCCGGTAGTCCTGGCCGCGGTTGGCCGCGGCGACCTCGCCGACCGCCCGCCGCATGAAGCGCTCGACGCGGCGCGAGGCCACGAAACGGCGGCCGTCGTCGAGGTCGACGAAGCGGACCAGGTAGGTGCGCTCGATGTTGTCGTCCGTGACGGTCACCGGGGTCAGCGCCTGGTGCGGGGCCGCGGCGTGCCAAACCGCCTGAAAACGGTTGTTGACGAAGGATCCCAGCGCGCTGTCGACGGTCACCTCCAGCTGCTCGGCACGGCCGGAGAGCTTGCCGACCGGGTAGAACGACACCAGCGCGCGGTCGTCCCAGCGGTACATCGTGATGTCCGGACCGGAGGAGTACAGCCGCACCTGGAAGTCGGCGGCCATGCCCAGGCCGCGCGGGCCGCCCGCCTGTTCGAAGGCACGGTGCAGCCGGGCCACCGTCTCCAGGTTGCGCTCCAGCATCGGGCCCAGCTCGTCGGCCCGGCCCAGCTCCAGGTCGCGCTGTTCGGCGGCCATGGTGGTCGGGTTGATCAGCAGGACCCTGATGGACACCCCGCGGGCCACGGCCGCGCGCACCATCGCCTCGAAGCGTTGCGCGTACGGCTCGGCCAGCAGGTTCGAGTACGTGTCCAGGATCCGTATGACGCTGTTCGCGCGGCCGGCGTTGGCCAGGAACTGCGAGTAGTCCAGCTCGGCGTGCTCCCGGACGCCGCCCTGCCCGGCGCGCTCGATGATCGGGGTGATCACGTAGATGGTGAACACCGCGCCGATGAGGTCCGCCGCCGTGTTCAGCGCGAAGTTCGGCCAGTACGGCGCGACCGTGCGGCCGATCCAGCCCAGCGTGAGGATCGCGCCCAGACCCACGACCAGCCCGGTGATCCAGCGCGGGTCCGGCGCGCGCCTGCGCAGCCGCGGCAGCGGCCGCAGCCACTGGATCAGGGGTATGCGACGCGATCGGGACGCCGCACGGCGCGCGAGCGCGCGGCGGCGGCGTCGGTCGTCGTCATCAGCGCCTCTGTAATCCCCGAAAGCCATGGTGCCGAAGGCTACTGGTGATGATCCATCTCTGCCAGATCTTGCGGCTCGCTCGCACTCTTCGATCGGTTACCGCGCCGGGTTCCAGGGCGCCGGCCAGTCCTTTCCCCGCAGCATCGCGTCCGTTCCTCCGTCGCAGAACACGACTGAGCCGACGATGAAAGAGGCCTGATCCGACAGCAGGAACGCCACGGCGGCGGCGACCTCTTCGGGGCGTCCGGCGCGGCCGGCCGGGATGGCTTTCTCGAAGGCTGCGATGCCCTTGGCGGTGAGGTCGTCGGCGCGGTTGGCGCGGGTCATCGGGGTGTCGATCATGCCGGGGGCGACGGCGTTGAGCCTTACGCCGTCGGCGATCCAGTCGGCGGCGCGGGTGCGGGTGTACCAGGCCAGAGCGGCCTTGGTGGCGGGGTAGGTCTGCAACGCGGCGCGCTCGCCATGCGCGTCGGCCAGGGCTCGGGCCTGCGGTTCGTCGCCTGCCAAGCAGGCTTCTGCGATCTCGACCGGCCAGCCCGGCTGACAGGTGGTGGAGTTCGAAGACGGCAGGACGACCGCGCCGCGTCCGGCGGCTTTCAATACGTCCCGCAGGCCTTCGAGTAGGACGATGGCGCCGAAATAGTTCACCGAGACCAGCAGCGAGCCGGGGCGTCCGGTGGCCGGCGCCAGGCCGGCGAAGGGGAGTAGACCGTCCAGGCGGCCGTCGCAGTGTTCTGTGATGGCGGCGATCGCGGCGGAGCGGCCTTCCTCGGTGCCCAGGTCGGCTTCCACCTCGGCTCCGGCCAGGTCCACGCCGATCACCCGGTGGCCGTCGTCGGTCAGCCAGGCGGCGAGCGTCGCGCCGATGCCGGAGGCGGCGCCGGTGATGGCTATGGTGGACATGGCGCGGAGCGTATGCCGAATCGGTATGTAATGTAAGAGCGCTCACTGTCTCTGGCATGTTCGCGGGCGCCGTTCTATGGTCCGCGCCGTGACGACGCCCGATACGCCCGATGCCCTTGAAGCGCCTGACGTCCTGGCCCCGGCGACCCTCGGACCGGTCCGGCTCCGCAATCGCGTGATCAAGTCCGCCACCTTCGAGGGCGCCACCCCGCACGCCCTGGTGACGGACGAGCTGATCGCCTACCACCGCCGACCGGCCGCCGGCGGCGTCGGCATGACCACCGTCGCCTACCTGGCCGTCTCCCCGGAGGGACGCACCGAGCGTCGGCAGATCTTCTGGCGGCCCGAGGCCGTCCCGGGACTGCGGACGCTGACCGAGGCCGTCCACGCCGAGGGCGCGGCGGTCTCGGCGCAGATCGGGCACGCCGGACCGGTGGCCGACGCGCGCTCGAACCGTGCTGCGGCCCTGTCCTGCTCGCCGATGCTGAACCCGGTCAGCTTCCGCCGCACCCGCGCGGCGAGCGCCGCCGACATCGAGCGGATCATCGCCGACCACGCCCGGGCCGCCCGCCTCGCGATCGAATCAGGGTTCGACGCCGTCGAGATCCACCTCGGCCACAACTACTTCGCCAGCGCCTTCCTGTCCCCGCGCCTGAACAAGCGCGACGATGAGTACGGCGGCCAGCTCGCCAACCGCGCCAAGGTCGCGCTGGGCCTGGCGCGCGCCGTCCGGGACGAGGTCGGCGACCGGATCGCCGTCACTGCGAAGCTGAACATGGAGGACGGCTATCCCGGCGGCCTGCGCATCGAGGACAGCTTGCAGGTCGCTCAGTGGCTGCAAGCGGACGGCACGCTGGACGCCCTGGAGCTGACCGCCGGCAGTTCCCTGATGAACCCGATGTACCTGTTCACCGGCGATGTTCCGTTGCGCGAGTTCGCCGCGCAGTTCCCGCCGCTGCCACGGCTCGGAATCCGCTTGTTCGGCAAGAAGCTCTTGCGCGCCTATCCCTATCAGGACACGTATCTGATGGAGCGTGCGCTGCGCTTCCGTGCCGAACTCACGCTCCCCTTGATCCTGCTCGGCGGCGTCACGACCCGCGCCACGATGGACCGTGCGATGGCCGCCGGATTCCAGTACGTGGCGATGGCGCGCGCCCTGCTGCGTGAGCCGGATCTGGTGAACCGGATCGCCGCCGACGCTTCCACGCCCTCGCTGTGCATCCACTGCAATCGCTGCATGCCGACGATCTACACCGGGACTCGGTGCCCTGAGATCGGGTGACCTCCGCGCCGAGACCAGTGATGCCGAGACCCGCGAAATTGACGCTTCAACCTGCGGCGGAGCCGTGCCGCACGGGACGCTCAATCGCACGCTCAGCGTCCCCCGAACGGCGCATGGCGGTTCGCCACCCCTCGGCCGCCCGGAGCAAGGATGGCGGAGGTGTTCGACACCAGGCGTCGCCTCGGGTCGGCGGGAGATCCTCCCGCCGCGACGGCGCTTTCTGAATCCCCCGAGGGGGAATCATGTTCTCTCGTCGAATCGCTTCCCGGATCGGTGTGGGGCTTGGCGCGCTCGCTCTCGCCAGCGCCCCGCTGGCGGCCTCCGCGGCCACCGCCGCGCACGTGCCGGCCAAGCCCCCGGCCACATGCAGCAACCAGGGCTGCAACGGCAAGGACCCGCAGGCCACCGGCTGTTCGCAGACGTTCCAGGCCCGGGACATCCGGACCGCGAACATCATGAGCCACGGCAAGAAGATCGGCTGGGTCGAGCTACGGTGGTCACCGTACTGCGGCAACAACTGGGCCCGCGTGGTCTCCGCGGTCGGGACGGCCAACCTGGCCGCCACCGCCACCCGCGCCGACGGCGCCATGATGTCCGCCAGCGGCAAGGGCACCGTGGTCTGGACCCCGATGATCTTCGGCCGCGACCTGTGCGTCTCCGCGACCGGGAGCATCAACGGGGCCACCGCCACCACCTCGTGCGGATGACGGTGGGCACAACCAGGCGCATAGTGGAGGCAATGACGGCCGCGCGGTCTGGCGCCGCGTGACCGGTCCGAGGAACTTTCCCCCCCGAAAGCGGGGCGGGCCGCACGACATTGGCGGCCCGCCCCGCACCTTTGTGGTCGCAGGTGTTCAGACCAGGGGGAGCAGCTCTGTCAGGGAGCTGATGACCGGCACGGCCACGTTTTCCGGGCTCGTCCTCGCATTGTCCGGCCGGATCATCGCGCGGCCCTGATACCCCAGCGCTATGGCCGCCGCGACCAGCTCCGGATCGTCGTCGACGAACAGGCAGTCGGCCGGCGCCAGGCCCAGGGCCTCGCTGGCGTGGTGGTACATCCGCGGGTCGGGCTTGTTGCAGCCCAGGACGGCGGAGATCGCGTAGGCGTCGAAGAAGCCGCCGAGGCCGATGGCGGCGTGCAGCTCCGGCAGGTTCGGCCAGGCGTCGGACACGACGGCCATCGGGACGCCGCGGTCGCGCAGTTCCGTCAGGGTCTTGATGACCTCGGGGAAGGTCTCCAGCAGGGTTTCCGGCGGGACGTCCCGCACCAGCGCGGCCAACAGCTCCGGGGACGCCTCCACGCCGATGTGTGTCAGCATCGCGCGATGGTAGTCGTCGTGCTCCGGGGTGGAGGTGGTGGCGGCCATGAAGCGGTCGCCTTCGCGGACCGCCTCGGCCAGGTCTTCGTCGGTGACGTGCGGAACGTGGGCCTTCACCGTCGCCTCGAAGTCGGCGCGGGGATTCCAGCGGCCGCCGATGGGCTGCATCAGGACGCCGCCGGAGTCGAGCAGAAGCGCTTTCGGAACCTGGGAAGCCTGGGGAACCTGAGGAGTCTGCGTCACAGTCCTGATAGTAGATCGCCGTGCTGTGCGACCTGCTCCAATGCGCGCGCCGGCGGGAAGCGCAGATCCTCGGGGTTCTTCGCTGCGGCCAACTGCTCCCAGGTCACCGGCGTCGACACCGCCGGATGCGGCGTGGCGCGCAGCGAGTAGGGCGCGATGGTGGTCTTGGCGTGCGTGTTCTGCGACCAGTCCACGAACACCTTCCCGGGCCGCTCCGCCTTGGACATGCTGGAGACCACCAGGTCGCGGTGCGTGCCCTCCAGGGCCCGGGCGATGGTGTGCGCGAGTTCGCGGGCCTGCTCGCCGGTGACGCCCTCCAGCGGTGCGTACAGGTGCAGGCCCTTGGCGCCGGAGGTCTTCGCCGACAGCTCCAGGCCGTGCGTGGACAGCAGGTCGCGGGCCGCCAGCGCGACCCGCACGCAGTCCACCACCGTGGCCGGCGCCCCCGGATCCAGGTCCAGCACCAGCAGGTCGTGGTGCTCCTGGTCGGAGACCCGCCACTGCGGGACGTGGAACTCGATCGCGGCCAGGTTCGCCGCCCACATCAGCGAGGACAGGTCGTCGATGAGGACGTACTCGACCTTCTTGCCGGAGCTGGTCGCCGCGATGTCGGCGGTGCGGATCCAGGACGGCCGGTGCGCCGGCGCGTGCTTGGCGAAGAACCCTGAGGTGTCGACGCCGTCGGGGTAGCGGATGAAGGTCACCGGTCGGTCGGTCAGGTGCGGCAGCATCACCGGGGCGACGCGTGCGTAGTAGTCGAGGATCTCGCCTTTGGTGAAGCCGTCCTCGGGATACAGGACCTTGTCGAGGTTGGTCAGTTTTACCGCTCGGCCGTCGATCTCAACGGTCTGCGAGGCTTGGGCGTCAGGACTCACGGACCACCTCCGTGGCGTCCTTGTCGGGGCGGATGCCCTTGAAGACGGGATGGCGCAGGCGGCCCTTCGTCGTCCACTCGCCGAACGTCACCTCGGCGACCACGACCGGCTCGACCCAGGTGGCCACTCGGGCATCGACGGTATCCACGGCGGTCGCGAAGGGGCTTTCGGGCGTCGCCAGCTCGGACAGCGCCTCCAACAGGACCCTGCGATCGTGTTCGGTGAAGCCGCTGCCCACCTTGCCGACGTAGTGCAGGCGTCCGGCGTCGTCCGGGATGCCGAGCAGCAGCGCGCCGACTTCGCGAGGCGGACGTCCGGGGACGGCGCCGTGGCCCTTCAGCCGCGTGAAGCCGCCGATGACCGCGTCCTGGGTGTCGGTCAGCTTGACCTTGCGCCAGGCCGGGGACCGGGTTCCGGGCTGGTAGATCGAGTCCAGGCGCTTGGCCACCACGCCTTCTAGGCCGGCGGCGCGCGCGGCGGCCAGCACGTCGGCGACGGGTGTGTCAGGGAACGTAGGCGGGGTCTGCCAGTGCGGTCCGGACAGCTCCAGGGATTCCAGCAGTTCGCGGCGGTCCTTGTAGGGGAGCTCCAGGGTGGAGCGGCCGTCCAGGTGCAGCAGGTCGAAGATCAAGTAAGAGGCCGGATTCGTCCGGGACAGCCGCACCGCCTCCGATCCGCTGGTGCCGAAGCGGGGCTGCAGGGCGCCGAAGCTGACCTTGCCGTCGTCGTCCAGGGCGATGATCTCGCCGTCGAGCAGGAGCTGGGCGCTGCTGACGGTCTTGGCCAGGGCCTTGATCTCCGGGTAGGTGTCGGTGAGGTCGTTGCCGTTGCGGGAGCGCAGCCGGGCCCGGCCGCCCTCGACGCGGCACAGGGCCCTGATGCCGTCCCACTTGAACTCGGCGGCCCAGCCGGCGCCGGCCGGGGCGGTGCCGGGGATCGCGAGCATCGGCCGCAGGTTGTCCGGGGGCGCGGCGAGGTCAGGGTCCTGACCTTGCTCGCGGTGGATCATCCAGTCGGAGCTTTCGGGACCGCCGGTGCGGAACAGGGTGTAATGGCCCGAAAGGCGTTCGCCAGCCAGTTCGATTTTGATCTCGTCCTCGGTCCACTTCTCCGGGACGTAGGTGCCGCGGTCGTAGGTGGCGACGGTTCCCGCGCCGTACTCGCCGGCCGGGATGCGGCCGGTGAAGTCGGCGTATTCGACCGGATGGTCCTCGGTGCGCACGGCACGGTGGTTGCGTCTGGGATCGGTGGGGACGCCTTTCGGCAGGGCCCAGGAGACCAGGACGCCGTCGTGTTCCAGGCGGAAGTCCCAGTGCAGGGCGGTGGCGTGGTGTTCCTGCACCACGAAGATCGGCTGCTTGCCCCGCCGCTTCTTCGACGGCGTCTCGGGAACCGGCTCCGGCGTGCGCGCGGCGTCGCGCTTGGCGCGGTACTCGTGCAGCCGGTCGGGTTCCACCGCTCCATGACATCCCGGGCCCGGCCGGGGTGCGAGTCCGGATGATCCGAACTAGCGTCGGGGCATGCGGGCGATCTGGAGCGGCGTCATCTCCTTCGGCATGGTGACGGTGCCGGTGAAGATGTTCGGCGCGACCGAGGAGAAGCGGGTCGCGTTCCATCAGGTGCACGTCGCCGACGGCGGCCGGGTGCGGCAGAAGCGGGTCTGCGAGCTGGACGGCGAGGAGGTGGCGCTGTCCGACGTGGCCAAGGGGTACCAGCTGCCGGACGGCGACGTCGTGGTGCTCACCACGAAGGACTTCGACGGGCTGCCGGAGGCGATCGCGAAGACCATCTCGGTCGAGGCGTTCGTGCCGGAGGAGCAGATCGACCCGATCATGTATTCGAAGTCGTACTACCTGGCGCCGGACAAGCTGGGCGTGCGGCCCTACGCGCTGCTGCGGGACGCCATGGCCGCCTCCGGCCGGGTGGCGGTGGTCCGCTTCGCGATGCGGGACCGGGAGAGCCTGGCCGCGCTGCGGGTGCGCGACGACGTGCTCACGCTGGAGACCATGCTGTGGGCCGACGAGGTCCGCAAGCCCGACTTCGACTTCCTGGAGTCCAAGGTCGAGCCCAAGGCCGCCGAGCTGAAGATGGCCGAACTCCTGATCGACTCGCTGAGCACCGACTTCGACCCCGCGGACTACCACGACAACTACCGCGAGGCGCTGGAGGAGGTCATCGAGAACAAGGTGGCCGGCCGCGAGGTGGTCACGCCCCCGGCCCCGGCCGAGGGCGGCGCGCAGGTGATCGACCTGATGGCGGCACTGAAGGCGAGCGTGGAGGCGGCGAAGAAGACGCGCGGGGGTGCGGGCGCCTCGGCGTCGTCGAAGGCTTCGGAGAGTTCGAAGGAGTCTGCGGCGCCGGCGAAGAAGGCCGCGGCCAAGAAGACCGCCGCGGCGAAGAAGACGGCGGCATCGGGGTCGGCGTCGGCATCGAAGAGTGCTGCGACGCCCGCGCGGGCGGCGAAGGGCGCGCGGGGTGCGGCGAAAGCCACGGACCTGCACAAGCCCGCGCGGAAGAAGCCAGCCACCAAATCGACTTCTACGCGGCGGAGTGCCTGAGGCGCGCCACCAGGGCCTCGGTCGCGATCTCGTAGTGTGCCAGGGTTCGAACATCGGTGTACCCGAGCGAGTGGTTGACGCCGATCATGTAGGTGTTGTCCGAGGCGGTCTGCGTCGTCACCCGCGCCACCTCGGGCCGGGAGGCCGTCAGCCGGCGCATCATCTCGGCCTTGATCGCCCGCCCGAGCCCGTGGCCCCGGTGTTCCTCGCGCACCGCGGTGTCCATCTGGCGCGCCTGGTCGGGCTCGCCGGGCCGGATGATGAGCTCGGTGATGCCGGCGACCTCGCCGGTGGCCTCGTGGACGGCGACGACGACCGGCACATACTGCCCGGCCGCGATGACGGCGGCTTCGTCGTCGCGGATGCGCTGCGGCGTCCAGGCTGTCCCCTCCCAGACCAGATCCTGGGTGGGGGAGTCGTCGATGGCTTTGCGGGCCTCGGCGTAGGAGGCGATGAGCTCTTCGGGGGCGGCCTCGTCCCAGGCGTGCAGGCGGTAGCCGTCCGGCGTGGGGACGTCCCACAACGCCCGGTCGACCGACGCCGTCTCCAAGGTCTGCGACACTCCTCGTATCGTGCAGGCCAGCCCCATCGCCTCGGCGAACGGCTCGCCGGCCGACCCGCCGACCACGAACAGCGCCAATACCCGCGGTCTGCCCGAGGTTTGCAACGCTGGCAGCAGCGCGCGCAGGAACGCGGTGCCGATGCCCTGACGGCGCCGGTCGACGTCGACTTCGATGAACACCAGCGCCATGTCAGTGTTCTCGCGGTCCGGCAGCGACACCACCGCGAACCCGGTCAGGCCCTCGGCGTCGCGCGCGGTCCAGAAGGTCCGGGGGCCGAAGGACATGGCGTCCTGTCCGCTCAGCAGCTCGACGGTCGCCGCCAGCGGGAGCGGCGGAGTCCCGGGCCGGTCGAGGACCTGCACGCGGGCCCGCATCTCGGTGATGGCTTCGTAGTCCGCGCCGGAGGCCGTGCTCGGATCGAAGGGGATGAACTGCACGCCACTGCCTCACTGGTCGATGAAAGGGATCTTGACCAGGATGCTATTCGGGCTGCCGGGAGTGTCCAGCGATTATCTCGCGGACTCCCAGGCGATGGCAGGCGATGGCCGGCAGTGCGCTACGGCACGACCACCAGCCGCCCGAGGTTCTCCCCGGCGGCCAGCCGGGTCAGGCCGGCCGGGGCGTCGTCGAAGGACAGGCGCTCGCCGATCAGGGTCCTGATGGTGCCGGCTTCGACCAGGCGGGTCAGCTCGCGGTGGCAGGCGGCCACGGCCTCGGGGTCCTTGGTGCGGTACAGGCCCCAGTGCAGGCCGAGGATGGAGTAGTTCTTGACCAGGGCGTGGTTCAGCGGCGGGGCCGGGATGGTACCGCCGGCGAATCCAACTACGATGATGCGCCCCTCGAAGGCGACGCACTTGGTCGAGCCCTGATACGCGTCGCCGCCGACCGGGTCGTAGACCACGTCCGCGCCGCGGCCGTCGGTGGCCTCCTTCACGTCCGCGACGAAGTTGCGCTCCCGCCGGTCCACCACGACGTCGGCGCCGAGCGCGCGGGCCGCCTCGGCCTTGGCCGCGCCGCCGGCCACGGCGATCACCGTGGCGCCGGCCGCCTTGCCGAGCTGGACCGCGGCGCTTCCGACGCCGCCGGCCGCGGCGTGCACCAGCAGGGTCTCGCCGGGCTGCAACTTCGCGCGGCGGTGCAGGCCGAACCAGCCGGTCTGGTAGGCGAGCAGGAAGCCGGCGGCCTCGGCGTCGTCGAGCGATTCAGGGGCGGGATATACGGAGTCTGATTCCATGACCGCGTACTCGGCCAGCGCCCCGGTCGGCAGCACCGGCGTGCCCACGACCCGCTCCCCGGTGCCCACTACCTCGCCGCACAGCTCCACGCCCGGGGTGTAGGGCAGCGGCGGCTGCACCTGGTACTGGCCGCGGCACATCAGGACGTCGGGGAAGTTCAGCGCGGCGGCCCGGACCCGCACCAGCACCTGGCCGGGGCCGGGCTCGGGCGTTCGGATCTCGGCCGCCCGCAGCACGTCGCCGGGTTCGCCGTGGGTGCTGACCTGCCAGGCTCTCAACGCGGTGGCCTTTCGCTCGTCCTAGCGCGTTCCCGGGCGCGCCGGTGCGCTCCCGCTCGCTTCGGCCGATGCTCTCACCCGGCGCGGGCGATCACCAGTGCCGGTGCACCGCAGACAGCCGCCCGAAGTCGCGGCTCGCGACGTGGTTCCGGTCGGCGGCCGAGCCCAGCGTGTAGGCCGGGTACAGGCCCAGGTACTCGCCGCTCGTGGTCTGGCTCCACTGCCGGGCCAGGGCGCTGGAGGACTTGTGGAAGTTGGCCATGTATCCGCCCTCGTAGACCTTCAGCAGGGCGAATCCTCCCGGGTACTCCTTGGTCGCGGCGACTTCCAGGAAGTCGACCCCGGAGGCCACCGGGGAGGTGGTGCGCAGGTTGCGGTGCGTGTGTCCGGCGTGGTGCAGGAACACGCCGGGCGTCCTGGCGTAGAGCGCCTCCAGCCGGGCCGCGTCGGGGCGCGCCAGGTCGAAGGCCGGGCCGGCGATCGTGGACACCGCCGAGGCGTCGGTGACGGGGTGGTGACCGAACACCAGCGTGGGGCAGTGCAGGTCGTCGGCCAGGATGTCGGCCAGCTCCGCGAACTGCGCGTCGTCGAGCGCGCCGCCGGGGGTGTTCAGCGTCGTGGTGTCCAGGCCGATGATGCGCAGGCCCGCCAGGTGCGTGCTGGTGAGCCGGCCCTGCGGCAGGTCGTAGACGGTCGGCACGCAGTCGTTGTAGCCGGTGTCGCCGACCGCGGGGCACGTCTGGTACCCGGCGCCGGTCTTGGGCTGGTCGTGGTTGCCGCGGGCCACGACGTACCGGCCCGCGTCCAGGCGGCCGGCCAGCGTCAGACGCCCGAACCGGTCGAGCAGATGCTTGGAGCCCGCCAGCTCGGCCGGCAGCGCGGCGGAGCTGAGGTCGCCCGCGACCAGCAGCACGTCGGCGCCGTGCCGGCCGGCGTCGGCGATCATCGACTCCGCCATCACCTCCGGATACGGCGGCAGGCCCGGCGTCTGGCTGAACCCGGGCGGGAAGCCGGCCGTGGCCAGCCCGCTCACGGTCTCGCCGATGTGCAGGTCGTTGGCCAGCGCGAGCGAGAACAGGTGCCGGCCGCGCGGCGGCACCAGGGTCGTGACCTGTCCCGGGGCCGCTGAGTGCACGATCCCGGAGGACAGCAGCTGCGCGAGGATGGCCAGCAGCTGGTTGTTGGTCGGGTTGGGCGGGATGACCAGGCCGCCGGGCGGGAACGTCAGCTGCGGCAGCATCCGCGGCGTCGCGGGCACCTTCGCGGACAGGGCCTGGTAGTAGTACGTCGTCCCGGGCCGCAGCCCCTCGACCTCCACCTGGTGGTACGCGGTGTCGCCGTGCCGCTGCACCGCGACCCGGTCCAGCCGGTCCGGGTGCGTGCCGTAGCGCACGACGCCGTCGCAGGCCACCGGCGCCGGCTCCTGGCCGGGCTGGTACGGGATCGCCGGCGTCGGCCCGGCGGCGGTGTACCAGGTCAGCACGAAGCCGGTGTCGGTGACCGTCACCAGCTCCAGATCCTGCGGGAACACGCCCTGGGCGGCCGCGGCGGCGGCCGGCGCGGGCAGCAGGCCCGGCAGGACCAGCCCCGCTCCGGCCCCGGCGGCGGCGAGCCGGACGAGGTCGCGACGGGTGAACCCACAGCAGTCCTGGACAGCCGGATCGGTCATGGCGGTCAGCATGGCAGAGCCCTGTTAATGGGTCGGGGACCCTCGGCGAACACTCTCGGAAGACTTCCGGGGGTGCGTTGGGCTTTGAGGCGGGCTTTGGGGCTGGCTTTGGGGCGGGACGGCGGTGGCTATCGCGGGGCTCGGCAACTACTGCTGGTAGTCGCGAGCGCTGCGATCCGGCACGAAGGCGCTCACCAGTTGACACTCTCGAACAGAACTTCGAATATGGCCGGGTGGCACTGATCGCGCAGATGTTCGAGGACGACGCGGAGCACGCCGCGGCCGGGGCGCGGTTGCGGGTGCTGGTCGGCGGGGGCGCGGCGGGGACAGGTGG
>NZ_JAACYW010000282.1 GCF_015356825.1 Catenulispora rubra
CACGACGAGACCTCCGAAACCAGGGTTCCTAGACAGTCCCGATGTATCAGAGGTCTCGTTTCACATACCAACCAGCAGTTCAGGGCCTTGACACCCACCCCAAACCCTTAACTACCCGCTCTTGCGGCCCGGTCAGCTTGGCTGCGCCCGCCGACGCGACGGGGAACCCGGGACAACCCCACCTGTGGGATAGGTCCCCGCACCTCCCGCTCGACGCCTCACCGCCGCGTGTGGCCACCGAGTGGACCCCGTCCACACCACAGGCCGGGACTCGGCGACCAACACACGAACCGGCGCCGACACGCGGGGTTGGTCATCCCTCCGAGCCGAGGCCGCTCGCCGCGCAGGCGCCTGCTCTTGATCTCAGGCACCCACCACACGCGGCAGACAGCCGCCCACACGACGCGTGCGCAGTGACTCGGACCGCCGCGCGGTCGTGTACGCGAAAACCGGCGGCCGCCAGCGCGAAACGACTCGCACAACCGAACTGCGTCCCCCGCGAGGCCATCAAACCATGCGCGAAGCCGTAAAAAGCTTCTAAAAACAACAAACAAACCGCACCCCAGCCACCCACACATAGCCCAACGGCGCCGCCTTCTGTGTTCACACCCCGACCGCTCACCGGACCGGAAGCGTTTGCGGTCCGGTGGGCGGCGCGGCTCTCAGATCGCGCCGTGCCGCATCGCGAAGGCGACGGCGTGCGCGCGGTTGCGCAGCTGCCAGCGGGTCAGCACCCCGTGGATGATGTTCTTCACCGTGCGCTCGGAGTAGCACAGCTTCACCGCGATCTCCGCGGTGCCCAGGCCCTCGGCCAGCAGGCGCAGCACGTCGGCCTCGCGGTCCTGCAGGCCGGCGGTGGTCACGCCCATCGGCTCCAGGACGTCGCGCTGGATCGCGCGCACCTGGCGGACCAGCCAGCCCAGGGCGACGTCGGGCATCTCCAGGCGGTCGTCGCAGACCGCGCGGATCGCGTGCACGATGCGCTCGAAGTCGGCTTCCTGGCGCGGGATCACGCTGACCAGTCCGCAGGTCACGGCGCGCAGCAGGTGCTGCTCGCGGACGCCGTCGCCCACCAGGACGAAGCGCGCGCCGTGCCGGGCCCGGTCGGCGACCTGCTGCATCCACTCCAGGGTCTCCTCGGTCACCCAGGAGACCAGGATGAGCACCACGTCGGCCTCCTCCTGGCGGTCGGCCGCCAGGACCTTCATGCCGGGGCACGAAGCCAGGTACGCCACCGCGCCCTGCCCGGTGACCGGGTCGCCGGCGAGCACCGCGACCGAGATCGGGACGGTGGCCGTGGCCACGACGTCGCGCGCGTCGGGCCGGTGCGCTCCCGCGACGTGCGGGGTGTGCCGGCGGGCCAGCACTGTGCCCGCGGGCACCGCGGACTGCCTCTCGGGAGAGTGACGGACTATCGGCACGACATCCAGCACGGCCAAACCACCTTTCCGCGGCGTGCGATCCTGGCCTCTTCTACGCAGCCGTGCGGCACCGGGTTCATGTTCGTGCGGAAAGTTTCACAGAAGACTGCGAGCGCCGAAGCGTGGCCCTTCAGACCGCGCTGGGGAACCGGTCGATGTTGAGCTCCACGAACGTGCGTAGCTGGGCCAGCGGCACGCAGGCCTCTTCGCCCAAGGGTGTGAGGCTGTATTCGACGCGGACCGGTACCTCGGCGAAGATTTCGCGGCTGACCAGTCCGTTGTCCTCCAGCCGCCGCAGGGTTTGGGTGAGGACCTTGGGGCTCACGCCCTGGAGCCGGTTGCGCAGGGCGCTGAAGCGTTGCGGGCCGTCTTCCATGGCGCCCAGGGCCAGGGCGCTCCACTTGTTGGCGAGGATGTCGAGCATGTCGCGGCACGGGCAGGCGGCGAGGTAGACGCTTTTGGGGTCGTCACATGTGCCGGCGGCGCCGTGGGATCCGTGGGCCGCGTGGGCCTTGTGTGCGGAGGTAGCAACAGTCGTCATGCTGCAATGGTACCCGATGGGAACCATTAGTCCTTGCGGGTAACCGCTACCCATTGGCTACCGTTGCTGACGTGCCCGGATGTCCGGCAGCACAGCTTAGGTCCACGCGTTGTGAAAGGGATACCTCCATGTCTGTTCAGATTTCCCCGACCTTCATCCCGCTGGCCAAGGCCGACGCCGCGATCGGCGCCGCGAAGGCCAAGGCGGAGGAGTTCGGCGTGCCGTTCACCGTCTCGATCGTCGACGCCGGGGCGCACCTGGTCGCCGCCGCCCGACAGGACGGCGCGGCCCTGGCGGCCGTGGAGACCAGCCAGGTCAAGGCCCGCACGGCGGTGCTGTTCGGCGCGTCCACCAAGGATCTGGCCGGTGCCGTGAAGCCGGGCGCGCCGCTGTACACGATCGCGTCCGCGACCGCCGGACCGCTGGCCTTCGTCGCCGGCGGCGTGCCGGTCCGCGACGAGCGCGGCGTGGTGATCGGCGCGATCGGCGTCGGCGGCGGCAGCCCGGACCAGGACCACGAAGTGGCGGAGGCGGCACTGGCCGCGCTGTGAGCTGTGCGCCCCGCAGGGCGTTCCGGCTGCTGAGCCATGCGCCTTGCGGGGTGCCCCGCCCGCTGTGAGTAGTGAGCTGTGATCCAAGAGGGAAGTGAGGAAGCCATGAGCCTGATCCCGACGACGATGCCCGCCGTCGCCTATCGCAAGAACCTGCCGATCGACGACCCGGACAGCCTGGTCGACATCGAACTGCCGGTGCCGCAGCCCGGCCCGCGCGACCTGCTGGTGCAGGTCGAGGCGGTCTCGGTGAACCCGGTGGACTCCAAGATCCGGGCCAACGCCGACCCCGGCGGGCAGCCGCGGGTGCTGGGCTGGGACGCGGCCGGGATCGTGGTGGCCGTGGGCTCGGAGGTCGAGCTGTTCGCGGTCGGCGACGAGGTCTACTACGCCGGGGCCCTGGAGCGGCCCGGGACGAACGCGCGCTACCACGCCGTGGACGAGCGCCTGGTCGCGCGCAAGCCGGCCGTCAGCTTCACCGAGGCCGCCGCGCTGCCGCTGACCGCGCTGACCGCGTGGGAGGGACTGTTCGAGCACCTGATCCCGGACTCCCCGGCCACCGCCGAGGCGCGCCAGGCCCACCAGAGCCACCAGCCGCACCAGGGCTCCGGCGACCGCCGCGGCGCGTTGCTGGTCACCGCCGCGGCCGGCGGGGTCGGCTCGATCGTGACCCAGCTCGCGACGGCACTGACCTCGCTGACCGTCATCGGCACGGCCTCGCGCCCGGAGACCGTGAAGTTCGCGCAGAAGATGGGTGCGCACCACGTCATCGACCACCACCAGCCGCTGGGACCGCAGCTGGCCGAGGTGGCGCCGGACGGCCTGGACTACGTCTTCGGCACCACCGCGACCGACCGCAACCTGGACGCCTACGCCGAGGCGCTGAAGCCGTTCGGGGCGATCGTGGCCATCGACGACTTCGACTCGCTGCCGATCGGCAGGCTGAAGGCCAAGAGCCTCAGCTTCCACTGGGAGTTCATGTTCACCCGCTCGATGTTCTCCACGCCGGACATGATCCGGCAGCACGAGATCCTCACGCAGGTCGCACGGCTGGTCGACGCCGGCATCCTGACCAGCACCGGCAACGGCGACCTCGGCCCGGTCAACGCGGCCAACCTGCGCCGGGCGCACCGCACGCTGGAGGCCGGTGCGGCGATCGGGAAGATCACGCTGACCGGGTTCTGAGCGGGCTCCGAGCATGGTCCCTCCGGCGGTCCGGCGGGACGGCGGTCGTCCTGGGACGCTCGACGGACGGCCGACGACAGAGGCCGTCCGTCGAGGGACGGCCGTCGACAGGGACCGTCCGTCCCCAAGTACGCGATCTCAGACCCGCCGGTTCACACATCGGCGGCCGACCCCCGCGCCGTCTCCGTCTCCTGCTTCCGTTCCCGCCGCACCGCACGCAGCTTGAGCCCCTGCGGCGTGACGACGGTCTTGCGGCTGGTACGGAGCTCGGTGCCGGGAACGGCTTCCAACCGCCAACCCGCGGCGACGGTCGCGAGGATGAGCGCGGACTCGACCAGCGAGAACTGGTCGCCGAGGCATTTGCGGGCCCCGGTGCTGAACGGGATGTTGGCCTCGCGCGGGCACTTCGCGGCCCGCTCCGGCTGCCAGCGCTCGGGATCGAAGGTACGCGCGTGGTCGTGGGCCGACGGCATGCGGTTGATGATGTAAGGGCTGTAGAGGATGTCCGTGCCGGCCTTGATCGGATAGCCGCCGAGCTCGGTGTCGACGCTGGTCTGCCGGGTGAAGATCCAGGCCGGGCTGTAGTACCGCAGCGTCTCGGTGACGATGCGGTTGGTCAGCTTCAGCTGCGCGACGTCCTCGTACTCGGCCGCGTCCCGGCCGGCGAGCGCCGCGTCGATCTCGGCGTGCAGCTCCATCTCGATCTCCGGGCGCACGCTCATCTGGTACAGCGCCCACGCCATGGTCTGCGCCGTCGTCTCGGTCCCGGCCACCAGCATGAAGGTGAGCTGGTCGACGAGCTCGGAGTCCGACATCGGCTCCTCCTCACCATCGCCGCCGTCCTCGCCGCGCGTCAGGAGCGTCTGGAGCAGATCCGAGTACTGACTCGCGGCCTCGGGGCCGACGTTCCGGCGTTCGGTGATCAGCTGGAGGGTGACCTCGCGCAGACGGGCCACGGCGGCCCGGTAGCGGCCGTACCCCGGGGTCAGCCGGGCCAGCGGGGCGGGCAGCGCGGTGTCGATCAGCAGCCCGCGGGTCAGCTCGGTGGAGTCGATCATGATCTGGCGCATCGTGGCCTCGGGGACCGAGCCGGAGAACATGGTGGCGATGAGCACCCGGCCGGTGATCGCCATCAGCTCCGGCACCGCGTCCAGCTCCTGGCCGTCCTGCCAGCCCGCGAGCGCCGAGGTGATCTCCCGGGTCATGATCCGGCCGTAGCCGGAGAGCCGGACGCGGGTGAACGAGGGCTGCATCAGCTTCCTGAGCCGCCGGTGCCGGTCGTGCTCGACCAGACCGACCCCGGTGGGCATGAGCCGCCGGGCGGAGGCGAAGAACGGGCCGCCCTTGTCGAAGACGTCGTCGGCGACCAGCATCTGGTGGACCAGCGTCGGATCGCAGACCACGATCATGCGCTTGGCCCCCAGCCGCAGGGTGAGCAGGCCGCCGTGCTCGCCGAGGGTGTCGAGGTAGCTGAGCGGGTCGCGGGCGAGTTTGGGCAGGTGGCCCAGGATCGGGACGGCACCGGGGGCGACCGGGATGGCGGGGCTCTTGGGCATGTCGGCCTCTTCTGTCCGGGGATCGAGCTGACGCCGCCGCGCCGGAAGGGGGAACCGGGTACGTTGCGGCGGGTGCGCTCCACGGTGGCCAGACGCGGGGGCCCGATGCCACAGGCCGGGGGAATCCGTGCCCGATCGGTCGGGTGCCGGATGTCAATCAGGGCACTGGCACGATCACTGGCATGGTCACCGGCAGAAGGCCGACACGGTTGGGTACCGGATGTCGATCAGGGCACTGGTACGGTCCCCAGCGTGGTCACTGGCGCGGTCATCGGCAGAAGGTCGGCACGGTCGGCCAGGAGCTCGATGAAGGCGGCGGTGACCGGGTCCGGAACGGTGCGGGTGAAGGCGGCCAGCGGCCGCCGGATCGGCGGATCGAGCCGCAGGACCGCGCCGGCGAAGTGCGGCGGCACGATGTTCGCGGGCACCAGCGTCGGGCCGAGCCCGGCCCCCGCATAGCCGACCGCGGAGGCGCCCTGCTCGGTCCGCACCGCGACCCGCG
Source organism: Catenulispora rubra (assembly GCF_015356825.1). Classification (GTDB taxonomy): domain Bacteria; phylum Actinomycetota; class Actinomycetes; order Streptomycetales; family Catenulisporaceae; genus Catenulispora; species Catenulispora rubra. The sequence goes on from NZ_JAACYW010000282.1 coordinate 5,757, forward strand.
CGGCGAAACCGGCGTCGGCGCAGGCCCGGTCCAGGATGTCGGACAGGCCGCTGTCCGGCGTGAAGTGCACCCACTCCCGGTCGGCCAACTCTGCCAACCGGATGGTCGCGCCGCCGGCGTCGGCGATCGGGTCCTCGGCCGCGGTGACGACCACGAACTCCTCGCCGCCCAACGGCCGCACGATGCCCTCGAACCCCTGCGGCTCAGGCCCGACCGCGACGTCGGCACGCCCCGCCTGCATCGCCGCGACCAGGTCGTCGACGTGCCGGAACTCGAACAGCCGCACCCGCACCCCCGGATGCGCCCGGCGCCAGCGGCCCAGCGCCGTCGGCAGGATCCCGTGGCTGATCGAGTAGAGCGTCGCCACCTGGAGTTCGCCGGTGGCGGCGCCGGTCGCGCGGCGGGCCGCCACGGCCGCGCGGGCGGCGTCGGCGAGCGCGGCGCGGGCGTGCGGCAGCATGGCCCGGCCGGCCGGCGTCAGCCGCACGCCGCGCGGCAGCCGTTCCAGCAGCGGGCCGCCGACCTCGCGCTCCAGCGCCAGGAACTGGTGCGACAGCCCGGGCTGGGTCAGGTGCAGGCGCTCGGCGGCGCGGGTGAACGACCCGGTCTCGACGATCGCCACCAGGTACTCCAACTGGCGCAAGGTAGCCATGCGCTCAGCTTATGGCATCGATGAGAAACCGTCCTTGGACACATGAAGGCGCCCGCAAAGACAGTGGAGGCATGAGCAACATCGTCGTCGGGAACATCGGCCTGTCCTTCCATCGCGCGGTCGCGGCGGTGTCACGACGGGTTCTGGAAGCACACGGACACCAGGTGACGCAGGTCGAGGCGCCGCACGAGGAGCTGTTCGGCATGCAGGCCGCCGGCCGCGTGGACGTCCTGCTGTCGGCGTGGCTGCCGGCCAGCCATGGGACGTACCTGTCCGGCTACCGGGATCAGGTACTGGTCCTGGAGCCGCAGTATCACCCGTACTGCGTGTGGGCCGTGCCTCCTTACGTTCCCGAGAACGCGGTGCAGGAGGTCGCGGATCTGCTGCATGCCGACGTGCGCGAGCGAATGACGCCGGTGATCGACGGCATCAATCCGGGGGCGGGAATCAGCCGGTTCTCCGGGCGGATGATCGGTGAGTACGGGCTCGATGATGCCGGCTACCGGTTCGTTCCCGGCACGGAAGCCGGTTTCCTGGCCCGCGTCGAGCGCGGGCTGGCGGCCCGGGAATGGTTCGTGATCCCGCTGTGGCGGCCGCAGTACCTCAACCGGGTGCACGGTTTGCGGGCGTTGACGGAGCCGATGGGGCTGCTCGGCCTGATCGACGCCGCGAGCCCGGTCGTGCGCGACGAGGCGGCCGACGCGATCGGGCCCGCCGCGCTGGCCCATCTGCGCCGGCTGGACCTCGGCAACGACGCGGTCGAGGAACTGGACGCGCTGATCAACGTCGAGGGTTACACCGCGTTGCAGGCCGCGGACGGCTATCTGCAGCGACACCAGGAGCTGCTTCGCTCTTTGATATAAAGGCCCTGAAGTCGGTAAAACTGGTACCACCGTGCAGTGCGCGGTGGCTATCCGGGCAACAGACCCGATTGGTCGAACCGGGTTCCGTCCGGAACTGCGACTCTGACTCACCTGCGGGGAGTCCGTTTCCGTCGTTCTGGAAGGAACCTGATGACTGCCACAGAGATCTGCGAAGGGCAGGTGCGCCGGCTCTGCTCCGCGCTGGGACTCGGCGCCCAGGCCGATCTGGCGGCGTCCACGTTCGCCGAAATGACTCGGCCGTGGAACCGTCACTCGCCGGCCGCCTTGCCCCCGTCCGACGTGTCCGCCGACGGCTCTCCGGTGGAGTACGCCGTCGAGCTGAACGACGGGAAACCGACTCTGCAGATCGCCGTCGAACCGATGACGCTGGAGTCACACGCGAGCACTCGCACGTATGCGGCCCGCGGCATGATGGCACGCCTGGCGCGCGCCGGCTGGGCATCGCCGACCCGCTGGTCGGCGGTCGCAGATCTGTTCCTGCTCGCGGACACCGACACCGACGCTCCGGAGCCGCAGGCGCACGCGGCCATGTACGGCGCCGAAATAGACTCTTCGGGGCTGAGGCAATGCAAGGTCTGGTTCTACGCCGGGATCGCCGGTGCTGAGCACGCCCCCACGCTCGTCCGGCAGGCCCTCGAACGCCTCCACATGCCGGCCGCGTGGACCGCGATCGAGAGGCACGTCGACGGCGACTTCGTCAGCTGCCGCCCCATCCTGGTCTCGCTGGACCTGACCGACCACGCCACCGCCCGGACGAAGGTCTACTTCCGCCACTACGACGCAGGGTTCGAATACCTCGCGCGGCTGATGGCCGGCCACGGCCTCGACCCCGCCGACACCACGGCGCTGTGCCGCGTCGCAGGACCCGACGACGCCGCCCTCGCCCGCCAGCCCCCGGTGACCTGCCTGTCGTTCCACTCCTCGGGCACCCGGCCACCGGTCGCGACGCTCTACGTCCCGTTGTGGCTCGCGGCCGACGACGCCACGGTGCGGCAGCGCGTCCACAACCTCTTATCCGGCCTCGACATCCCGCCCGCGCGCTACGACGCCTGCCTGGCCGCGGTCGCGCGCCGCCCCCTCGCCGACGCGCGCGGGCTGCACAACTACCTCGGCCTGCAACGCGGCGCCGACGGCCGGCACCGGATCAAGTGCTACTGGTCCCCTGAGCTTCGTCAGACCGATCCGCCCGCACGCTATCTGGACGCTCAGCCGGTCGCCGACCCTACGTGCGCCAGCTTGTAGAGCACCAGGCGTCGCAGGCGTCGGATATACATCTCGCGCCGGCTGTCGGGGCGTTCCGGCCCCCGGCTTTCGCACCAGCGGACGACCCTGGTTCAGGACGTCACGCAGCGCCTGCACGTCGCCGGGCGGGGCCGGAACGGTGATGCTCACGACCGTGGCCCGGCAACGCTCTGCCCACCGTCGCCGGCCACGGTGCCCTCCCCGAGAGTCATAGCCCCTAGCCCTCTCGGGGAGGGTGGTCACGGCTTGCGCCGCGACCTGCCGAACATTACGTGCGGCAGTGGCGGACAGACTGGCCCCGGCGCGATTTTGCCCTGCGCGGCAGTCGTTTCCGCCGAACCGCGCACACCCGGGTCAGCGCTCCTCCAACATCCCCCGCAAAGCCCGCTTCGCGTAGTGGCTCCGCGAGCGCACCGTCCCCACCGGCACCCCCAGACGCGCCGCCACGTCCTCGGTCGTCCGGTCGCGTAAATACAGCTCGACCAGGACGTGCCGGTGCTCCGGCGACAGCCGCAGCAGCCCCGAGCGCAGCGCGTCGGTGTGCATCAGGTGCGACAGGCGTGCGTCCTCGGCGCCCGGGTCGTTCGCGACGGCCCAGGCCACCTCCGGCGGTCGGGCGCGCTTGGCGCGCAGGGCGTCGATGACCAGGCGGCGGGCCACGGTGTTCAGCCAGGGGCGCAGGACGGCCGGGTCGACGTCCTCGTGTTCGCTGAGGTAGCGCCAGGCGCGGGCGAACGTCTCCTGGACGACGTCCTCGGCCGCCGAGGGGTCGCTGAAGAGCAGCTTGGTGACGTAGCCCAGCATCGGGGCGCGGTGCTCCCGGTCCAGCAGGGCCAACCGTTCGTCGATGGTCGACCCGGTCCCGGTTCCCGGCCCGGTCCCGACCTCGCACCCGGTCCTGCATCCGCCGTCGTGCACCAGCACTTTCCCGCCTCCATGGTCAATCTCCTGGCCATGAGCGTTCCGTGCACGGCCCGGCGGAGCCATCATTGATTCGGGCGATTCTTGGCCGGCCGTCCGCCCCGCTAAGGTGATGACGTGCTCCCGAACGTGCCCCTCACCGCGGGGCGCAGCTCCGAGCTCCGGCTGGTCGGCCAGGCGCTGGACGACATCGGACGGGGCCGCGGCGGCTGCCTGTGGATCGAGGGCGACCCCGGGATCGGCAAGTCCCACCTGGTCGGCGTCCTGGCCGCGGAGGCGTCCGCGCGCGGGCACGAGGTGCTGATCGGCCACGCCGACCAGCTCATGCAGACCTTCCCGCTGCGCACCGCCGCGGCCGTCCTGGACATCGCCACCTGGTCGGCGGACCTGGAGCGCTCCCGCATCGCGCACCTGCTCGGCGGGGCGCACCCCGAGCACGTGGCGTACCTCGACCCGGTCCTGGCCGCCGCCGAGCGGATGATCGAGCTCGTCGAGCGGATGTGCGCCGAACGGCCGCTGGTCCTGGTCTTCGAGGACGTGCACTGGTCCGACGACGCCAGCCTCACCTTCATCGAACGGCTGAACCGGGTCGCGGGCCAGGTCCCGCTGCTGCTGGTGCCGACCAGCCGGCCGGCCGTCACGGAACCGGGCTCGGCACGCGAGGCCCTGCGGTCGCGGGCCGGACGCCGGCTGGAGCTGGGCCCGCTGGCGCCGGCCGAGGTCGCGACGCTCGTCCGGGCCCGGCTCGACGCCGACCCCGGGCCTCGACTGTCGGGCCTGCTGGAGGTGGCGGAGGGCAACCCGCTGTATCTGTGCGAGATCCTGGCGCTGCTGGGCCGCGACGACCTCGCCGCGGACGACGGGAGCGGCGACCACCCCGCCGGCACCGTCGAGCTGACCACGCCCGACCTGGTCCCGGCCCGGCTCGCCGAAGCATTGGAACGACGCCTGCGCACGCTCCCTCCGGAGCACGCGCAGGCCTTACGGTGGGCAGGGCTGCTGGGCGAGAGCTTCAGTATCGACGACCTCGCCGTGGTCCTGGCCGAAGATCCCGGTCCGGCGCTGGAATCCGCCGCGTCAGCCGACCTGATCAGCCTCGGTCGTAACCGGGCTCGGTTCCGGCACAAGCTCATCCGGCAGACGCTGATCGACCCCCTCTCACCAGCGGTACGCGACGGGATGCACGACCACATCGCCCGCACGCTGGCCGCAGCCTACCGGCCCGACAACCTCGTCGCAGGCCATCTGATCGCGGCCGGCGACCCACTGGCCGGATGGGCCCTGGACTGGTTGTCGGCGCGCGCCGAAACGACTCTCTACACGGCCCCCGACGCGTACTCCGTTCTGTTGCGACGCGCCGTTTCCGCCTCGCCAGCTCCCCGGCGATCGACGCTGTTGCGTCAGCTCATGCTGGTGTCCTTCTGGCTCGGTCGCGACGACGCGGTGGTCGAGGCGGGTGAAGAGGCGATCCCCGCGCTGGGAGCGGACCGCGATCTGACGGCACGGCTGCGGATCCAGGTGCTGCGATCGCTGGCCCGACAGCGTCGTTTCGACGAGGCTCTGACGGTCGCGGCGCCATCCATTCACGATGCGAAAGTCTCGCAGGTGTGGCGGGCACGCGCGCTGGCGTGGCAGGCGGCTGTTCAGGCTTTCGTCGGCGATCCGGAGGAGGCGCGCGCGGCCAGCCACCGGGCTTTGGACCTCGCCACCGAGGCGGCGGATCCGCTGGGGATCGCCTCCGCGCACAGCGCCCTGGCCCCGGTGGACGGCGCCGATCGCATGATCGGGCACCTTCAGGCCGGGGTGGACGTGCTGAGTACCGACGCGCTCAGCAACGATCCGGAGGCGCTCGACCTGCGGCTGCAAATGGCCGGGAACCTCGCCGCGCGCCTGGGGACGGAAGGCGACCCGCGTGCTGAGGCGGTGCTGGCACAGGCGCTGACGATCGCCGAACGCGTCGGTACGTACCGCACCTGCACCCTGCGGGCCCACGCGGCGGGCTACTACTTCGAGCACGGCAGGTGGGACGAGGCGCTGCTGCACATCGAGCAGATGGACGCCTCGAAGCTGCGGCACCCGGCGTTCGCCTACCTGCTCGGCATCCGCGCGGTGATCGCCTACCGCCGCGGCGCTTTCGCCGAAGGCGCGCAGGCGCTGCTGGACGCGGGCGTCCCGGAGCCCGCGGCGGACGAGACACCGGCTCCGTCAGGGCCGGTCGTCACCGACGCGGCGGCGCTGCGTGCGGAGGCCGCGGGCCGTCACGACCAGGCGCTGCGGATCCGTGCGCAGTATCTCGACCTGCCGAACAGCGCCCAACGCGACAGTCGCAGCGCCGAGGCCATGTACCTGATCCGCCTGGCCCGCAGCCTCGGCGAGGAGGCCACGGCCCGAGCCGCGTGCGACACGGTCAGCGCCGTCGCCTCCTCGCCGCCGTCCGAGGACGGCCGGCTGACCATCGCGGCGTGCCAGGCGGTCATCGCCGGCGACGGCCCGCGGCTGCTGGAGATCGCCGAGGAGTTCCTGGCCGGGCAGTGGCTGACGTATGCCGCGTACGCGTTCGAGGAAGCGGCCGCCGCGCTGACCGAGGCCGGCGACATGGCGGCGGCCCGCGCACCGTTCCTGCGTGCGACGGACATCTACGACGAGGCCGGCCTGGACTGGGACCTGCGGCGCGCGGCGGCCCGCTTCCGCGCCTACGGCATCCGGCGCGCACCGCGCCCGCGCGGCCGGGACACGCGCACCGGATGGTCGGCGCTCACGGAGACCGAGATGCAGATCTCGCATTTGGTGGCGCGGGGTTATACGAATTCTGACATCGCGCGGGAGATGCTGGTGTCGCGCAACACGGTGCAGAGCCATGTGTCGAAGATCCTTGCCAAGCTCGACCAGAGCTCGCGCGCGGAGCTGGCTCGGGAGGTTGTGCTGCGGGGCGGGAGTGCGGTGCCTGCCGCGCCGAACCCGTAGCTCGGGATCGGTAGTCGGCAGAGCGCGGGCCGCAGACCGCAGGGGCGCATCGGCGGATAAGGCTAGCTGCGCCGATATGAGCGGTACTTCGGAGCGCGGGTCGCGGATAGCCGCCGATGCGCATTCGGCAAGTACGGCCCAGCGAGCACAGCCCGAGCGTTCCCATGATTTGCGGGCGGCGACTAGCCCGGCAGCCCCGCGTTGCGGCCTGGCCGAGCCGCCTCCTCGCACTTCTCGACCTGGAAGTCGACGGCGCGCGCGATATCGATGCGCGAGCGCAGGCCGAGCTTGCCGCGGATTCGGGCCAGGTGGCTGTGGACGGTGTTCTGGCTGAGGAAGAGTTCTGCGGCGATCGCCTTGTCGGAAAGCCCCATCACGACGAGCCGCACGACGCGGCACTCCGCCGGGGTCAGTGCCGCCCAGCCGCTGCTCGGCTGGTCTGCCGGCGTGCGGCGGCGGACGCCGCGTTCCTGCAGGCGGGTGTCGGCGCGGGCGATGTCCCATGTGGCGCCAGCGGTGGCGTAGAGGGTCACCGCTTCGCGCAGCGTGCGGGTGGCGCCGCGGCGGTCGCCGGCGTCGGCGAGCCAGACCGCTGCCTGTTCGAGGCCGTGGGCCTGTTGGAGGATGGCGCCGTGCTCGCCGCAGGCTTGGGTGGCGTCCAGGAGCGACACGATGTCGTGCTGCGCCATCGCCTTCACCAGCGCGGCGATCGCCACCTGGACCGGCAGTCCTTCGTCGGCGGCGGCTTGTGCGCAGGCCGCGACTGCGTATGCGGCGTCGGCTTCGGCGCCGGTGGCTTCGGCGAGTCGGAGGACGTGCTCGGCGCCGTGCAGTGCGACGGGGTGCGTGCGCAGGGCTTCGGCGAGGGCTTGGCGTCGGAGTTCGAGGGCTTCCTCTAGGCGGCCTGCGTTCTCTGCGCGGATCGCTTCTGCTTCGTGGCTGATGTGGTCGGCACGTGGCAGTCGGTCGGTGGCGGGAGCGTCTTCGGGTTTTGCACGCCGCATCGCGATGACGGCTGCCACGTCCGGGTCCAGTTCGGTCGCGGTGTCCCAGTGGCCGGCTAGGTATGCGGCCCATGCCGGAGTCGCTGCGGCGTCCGGGGTCACGTCTGCCAGCGCTGCTGTCAGCGACTCGGCCGGGCCGGTTTGCGCGAGTAGTGCGACGAGGTCGGCCTGTAACAGTGCTCGTAGTTCGCTGGCTTCGCCGCCGTCGTCCAGGGCGTCGCGGGCTGCGACTACGTCGGCGGGGGTCGGGATGTCCCAGCCGGTTGCTACGCATGCGTGGACTAGCGCCGCTGCGGCCAGCATGTTTCCGTGCGGCGGGGCTAGGTCGCGTATCAGGGCTCTGGCGCCGGTGAGGTCTCCGGAGGCGGTGAGCGCGATAGCCTGCCAGGCTCCGAGGTGGGGGTCCCGTGTCGTTTCGGGTAGCGCGGCCGCTTCTTCGTAGCGACCGGAGCGTATCAGTGCTCGAACAGAGAGTCTGAGGAGCGTGCTGTCGGCGTGGACGTCGTCTACGAGCCCCAGCACCGTTTTCAGCGCGGTGTCGTAGTCGCCGAGCCAGTAGTCGAGCATCGGAGCGCGGTAGTCGGTCGGGGGCATGTGGAGCACCGTGGAGAACAGCGCCGGCTCGCTCAGCAATGTCGCTTCGGTGAGTCCGGCGCGCCAGCCGATCGCTTGGATCGGCAGTTCTCCGGCGGCGTTGAGGTGGTACGCGACCGACTGCGGGCGCGAGCCCCATGCGGCCAGGCGTAGTGCGGCGGCTTGGTGGAACCTCTGGCGCTCGGTGCTGGGGAGCCGCTGGGCGCAGGCGGTGCGTACCGCTTCCATTCTGAACACGAGGCGGTCGTCCTCTGTGCGGAGGATGCCTAGGTCGGTGGCATTCGCCAGCGCTGCTGCGACGGCTGGCAGGGGGAGGTCGCCGGCGCAGGCCACTTCGGTCGCGTCGAAGCGGGCGCGTTGTAGTGCCGCCACCTGGAGGATGTGGCGCTGGTCGTCGGGGATGTCGTGGAGGGCGTGGTCGCGCAGGATGCGGCTGGAGTTCTCTGCCTCGGGTGCCACGTCGACGTGGTCCGCGGCGCTGTCTCCTGCTTCTGCGGGGCGCTCGAGCAGGCCGGCGGCGTCGAGCGCCGTCATCAGGCTGACGGCGGCTCCCGGGTTGCCCCGGACTGCGCGCAGGTAGCGGGCCAGGCGGGCGGCCGGGGTGGCGCGCAGGCGGTCGGCGGCCAGCTTGATGATGTCGGCGTCGGACAGGGGGCGCAGGTAGACCATCTCGGCGCCGGTGCGGCGGGCGGATTCGCGCAGGTGGCTGAGCGATTCCCGGTAGGGCAGGGGTGAGCAGGTGCTCACCAGGAGCACCGGCAGGCGGTGCGCGAGGCTCAGGAGGTGGTTCCAGGCGCGCAGGGTCATGTCGTCGGCGCGGTGGAGGTCTTCGAGGACGATGACGTGCGGGCCGTCGGCGCATACCTGGGCCAGGGCTGAGGACAGGCGGTCGAGGGATTGGACGGTGCCTTCGGCCGGGCCTGGGCGGCAGCCGAGGAGGTCGCGGAGGGTGCGGATGGTGGGGCCGG
>NZ_JAACYW010000283.1 GCF_015356825.1 Catenulispora rubra
GAAAATCACTGGCCTCCCCGCCCCCGAACCGCGCATAATCGCCGCTCTGGCGGCCCGGTGCATCCCTCACCGCGCCTGAGTGGCTTTGGGAGGGCCCCTGATGGTGACGTTGTCCCAGCTCGTGCTTGTTGCCGGTGCGGCGGTGGTGTTCGCGGTGGTGCCGGGGCCGGCGGTGGTGTTCATCGTGACGCGGAGTGTGGATCAGAGTCGGCGGGCCGGGGTGGCTTCGGGGCTCGGGGTTGCGTGCGGGAACCTGGCGTTGGTCGTTGCGGCGGCGTTCGGGTTGTCGGCGCTGCTGACGACGTCCGAGATCGCGTACGACGTCGTCCGGTTCGCCGGTGCCGCGTACCTCGTCTACCTCGGGGTGCGGCGGTTGCTGGACCGGTCGGTGCCGTCGGAGGCGGGGGAGGCGGTGCCCCAGCGGTTGTCGCGCCTGTTCGGGCAGGGGCTCGTCGTCGGCGTGCTGAATCCGAAGGCGGCGTTGTTCATCTTCTCGTTCCTGCCGCAGTTCGTGAACCAGGGCCACGGCGCCGTCGCCGCGCAGATGCTCGTCCTCGGCACGGTCGTCGTCGCGATCACGCTCGTCAGCGACTGCTGCTACGCGGCCTTGGCCGGCGGCGTCGCGCAGAGCCTGCTGCGCAGGCCGAAGGTGGTGCGGCGGCAGCAGATCGTGGCCGGGTGCGTGTACATCGGGCTGGGAGTCGCGGCGGCGGTGAGTGGGCCCTCGCATTCGACCGCGAAGGCCCGCTGACCACGACGACCGCGACCACGACCACGACTGCGGAAGCTGCTACTTCCAGCTGTCGTTCAACGTGACCGACCCCGAAGCCCCGGTACTGGACGTCCGGTTGCCGCCGGACTCCCACTCGACCGTGCCGTCCGGATCCTTCTTGATGTACTTGTACTCGAACGCTGTGTTCGGCGGCAGCGCCACCGTCGCGCTCCACACCGGATACCCCGCCCGAGGAACGCGCTGCGGATGCCGTACGCGTAGTCGAACCCCAGCACGTTGCCGTTCCCCTCGAACGCCGCCGGGGCCAACGCCCCGCTCCCGCCGGGCATCACCTCCTGGTACACGTACGGCCGCGCCCCGGCGTTCGTGTTGTTCGTCCGGGCCAGGATCGCGGCCATGTCGGCCTGCGCGATGTGCTTGGCCGAGTCCATCCGGAAGCCGTCGACGCCGTACCCCTCCAGCTTGTTCAGGTATCCGGCGAGCTTGCCGCGCACGGAGTCCTGCTCGGTGTACAGATCCGACAGCGACAGCAGCTGGCACTCCTGCACCTGCGTGACGTTGTTCCAGTCCTTGATGCTCAGGTCCGAGTTCGGGCACGGCGGATCGAAGTGGAAGTTCGAGCTCGTGTACCCGATCGCCGCGTACGTGTACGCGGCCGGGTTGAACGAGTCCCCGCCGTAGGAGTCGGTGGAGGTCTGGTTCGACCCGGCGGTGTGGTTCAACACCGCGTCCACGTACACCTTCACCCCGGCGGCGTGGCACGCCGAGACCATCGAGGCGAACTGCGCCTCGCCGCCCATCCGGCTGTTCAGGTCGTACCCGACCGGCTGGTACACGTCCCACCAGGCATGCGACGACCCGGCCAGCCGGATCGAGTCCTGCGGCGGCGCGACCTGCACCGCGCCGTAGCCCTTGGGCCCGAGCACCGTGCCGCACTCGGTGCCGACCGAGGGCCAGTTCCACTCGACCTGGAGACGCATCACGAAGAGTGCGCCAGGCCAGAGACTGAGTCAACGCTCTTGCGTCAACCATCGAGCACTGCGACGCGCAGCGTCTCCTTAACGGGTGGTGGTGGGAGACGGGTGGGCGAAACTTGCAAGAGATCTTGCCGACGGCAGCAGGTCATCACCACGAGACCGCGCTCCGCAGGGCTCTGATTGCAAGAGACGTAAGGGGCGCGTCCGCACGGCGCTCCATGCGCCACCAGTCGAAACAGATCGTCGAAGCGCTTCGCCACGCTCGCCATCGCCGCCGGTTCGAGGATCAGCAGTGGATTCAGGCATCAACGCACTCTTGTGCCGCCTCTGAAGCTGCCTTAACCTCAACGCAACGTTGAAGCGCTTCGACAGTTCCCGCGAATTCAGGTACTTCAGGTACGTCCGTTTCGATGGAGGGTCCCATGGCGAGATCGACTGTCTTCTCCCGCCGCCAGGTGTTCAGGACGTCCGCGGCCGTCGGCGGCGCCATCGCCGCCGCACCGCTGCTGTCGGCGTGCGGCTCCGGCAAGGCTGCGGTCAAGCAAAGTGGCGCCGCGGCGCCCAGCACGGTCAAGTCCGTCCTGCCGACCTACAAGGCCTCGACCCTGGTCACCCCCGACATCGCGCCGGTGGCCGGAGCCAACGGCGCGGCCAGCGACCCGGGCTTCCTGGCGTTCCCGGCGACCCCGGCGAAGTCCGTGACCGGCCCGGTCGGCTCCGGCGGCAGCTACCAGGCGGTCACGCCGCTGTGGGGCTCGGTGCCGCCGGCGGGCAACAGCTACTACACCGCCGTGAACCAGGCCATCGGCGCGACCCTGACCGACAGCCCGTCGGACGGCACCACCTACGCCACGATGCTCGCGACCCGCTTCGCCTCCGGCAACATCCCGGACTGGCTGGACGTCCCCGGCTGGAACACCCAGGGCATCCAGAACTTCGCCGAGGGCGTCGACAAGTTCTTCAAGGACCTGACCCCGTACCTGGCCGGCGACAAGGTCCTGGACTACCCGAACCTCGCGGCGATCCCGAGCGGCGGCTGGCAGGCCGGGGTGTGGAACGGCAAGCTCTACGGCATCCCGCTGTGGACCTCCGCGGGCCTGTTCGCCGGCCTGCTCTACTACCGCGGCGACATCTTCAAGAGCGTCGGCATCGACGCCTCGACCATCACCTCCGCCGACAAGCTCTTCGAGCTCGGCAAGGAGCTCACCAACACCGCCAAGGGCCAGTACGCGTTCGACGACCTCGGCGTCTACCTGTTCCAGGTCTTCAACATCACTTCCGCCACCACCGGCACCGGCTTCAAGGCCGACTCGACCGGCAAGCTGATCAGCAAGTACGAGCAGCCCGAGTTCCTGGAGTACCTGGCCTTCGCCAGCAAGCTCGCCAAGAGCGGCTACATGCACCCCGACGCGCTGTCCGGCGACGCCTCCAAGGCCGACAACCGGTTCTGGGCCGGCAAGAGCGTCATCTCCGCCGGCGGCACCGGGGCGTGGAACAAGGCCGACGCGCTCAGCGGCGTCGCGGCCAACCCGAGCTACGTCCGCCAGGGCTTCAAGGTCTTCTCCTTCGACGGCAGCACGCCGACCATCGGGCTCGGCGCCGGCGCCGGCATGTTCTCCTACCTGAACAAGAAGCTCACCGACGCCCAGGTCAAGGAGCTGCTACGGATCGCGAACTACCTCGCCGCGCCGTTCGGCACCGAGGAGTACCTGGTGTCCCGGTACGGCAAGGAAGGCACCACCTACACCATCACCTCCGCCGGGCCGGCGCTCAACGACGAGGGCAACAAGATCGTCACCGACACCTACGACCAGCTCGCCAACTGCCAGGCGATCACCTTCAACTCCGGCTACAACCAGATCACCAAGGACTACGCCGCCTGGCAGGCCGACGCCGCGCAGCACGCCTACAAGCCGATGTTCTACGCCATGAACATCACCGAGCCGCAGCAGACCGCGAAGGCCACCACGGCGCTGGAGTCGGTCATCACCGACGTGAAGTACGGCCGCAAGTCCGTCGCGGACTACCAGACCGCGCTGAGCAGCTGGGTCACCAACGCCGGCGACCCGCTGCGCACGTTCTACGACGGCATCGTCAAGCAGTACGGGACAGGCATCTGAGGCCGGCCGGCAGGCACCTGAGGCACCGGCCGACAGACGGCTGAGACACCGGCTAACCGCTCACCGACTGCGCGAACTCCAAGGCGCGCGCCACGTGATGCGCCCCGCCGCCCTCGTGACCGTTGTACGGGTATACCTCGATCTCCTTCGGCCCCGCGTAGTGGTTGAAGGAGGCGAAGACGGTCGAGGGCGGGCAGACCTCGTCCATCAGCGCCACCGAGTACAGCGCCGGGGCGGTGGCGCGCGCCGCGAAGTTCGTGCCGTCGACGTAGGAGATGGTGTCGAAGACGCGCTCCACCTTGTCCCGGTGGACCTTGCAGAACTCGGCGATCTCCTTGTAGGGGTAGTCGTCGGTGATCTCGGTCGCGTACCGGATGTGCTGCATGAACGGCACGTCGGTGACGACGCCGGCGAGGTCGGGGACCAGGCCGGCGGCGGCCAGCGCGATGCCGCCGCCCTGGCTGCCGCCGGCGACGAGGACGCGGGCCGGGTCGACGGCCGGATGCGTGCGCGCGGCCTCGATCGCGCGGACGGCGTCGGTGTAGAGCCGCCGGTAGTAGTAGGTGTCGCGGTCCAGCACGCCGCGTGTGGCGAAGCCGGGGAAGGAGTTGCCGGCCGGTCCGTCGTCCGGGGTGTCGCCGACCTGCCAGGCGCTGCCCTGCCCGCGGGTGTCCATGGTCAGGTGCGCGTAGCCGGCGCTGGCCCACACCAGCCGCTCGTGCGGCAGCCCGCGGCCGCCGCCGTAGCCGACGAACTCGACGACGGTCGGCAGCGGCCCGGTTGCCGCGGCCGGACGCACCAGCCAGCCCTTCACCGGCTGCCCGCCGAAACCGTGGAAGGTCACGTCCTCGACCTCGACGGTGGTCAGCCGCGTTTCCACCGGCTCGAACCGCGCCCCGAGGCCGGTCTCGCGCGCCTCGGCGAGGGTCGCGGCCCAGAAGGCGTCGAAGTCGCCGGGCTCGGTACGCGCGGGGAGGTAGTCGCGGAGTTCTTTCAAGGTCATGTCGACGAATGCCATGAGCGAGCAACTTACTGCCGAACACGTTCGCTGTCACCGCCGTGTCCATCTGACGCCGACAAAGTTTCCGCCAGGTGTTGTTTCGCGCATCGGCACGCCCTTACGATGTCGAACCATTGAAGCGCTTCGACAAGTTCGACAAGCATCGACGGTGGGTCGGTGGTCGTGTCGGCGCTCTAGATCGAAGCGCTTCGATCGAGCGCACCTGAAGACCCGAAGGGGGTCCTGTGAAGTTCACCGACGGCTACTGGATGATGCGGCCGGGCGTCCAGGCGTCCTATCCCGCCCAGGTGCTCGACGGGCAGATCGGGCCGGACTCGCTGGTCGTGCACGCCCCCTGCTACCGCTTTCGCGACCGCGACGACCTGCTGCGCGGCCCGGCCCTGACGGTGGCGTTCGCCGCGCCGCTGCCGGACGTGGTGCGGGTGACCGTCACGCACTTCGCCGGGCAGGACCGCAAGCCGGACTTCGTGCTGGTGGAGGGGGAGCCCGAGACCCCGGTGATCGTCGAGGACGACGACGCGCTGAGCTTCACCTCCGGCGCGCTGACCGCCCGGATCGCCAAGGGTCCGCGCTGGAGCCTGGACTTCCTGGCCGACGGCCGCCGGCTGACCGGCAGCGGGACCAAGGCGATGGCCGCGATCGACACCGGCGAGGGCGGGCACTTCGTCCGCGAGCAGCTGGACCTGGCGGTCGACGCGTTCGTCTACGGCCTCGGCGAGCGCTTCGGCCCGCTGGTGAAGAACGGCCAGTCCGTGGACAGCTGGAACGCCGACGGCGGCACGGCCAGCGAGCAGGCGTACAAGAACGTCCCGTTCTTCCTGACCAACGCCGGCTACGGCGTGTTCGTCAACCACCCCGGCCGGGTCTCCTTCGAGGTGGCCTCCGAGTCGGTGGCGCGGGCCCAGTTCAGCGTCGAGGGCCAGAGCCTGGAGTACTTCCTCATCTACGGCCCCACGCCCCGCGAGATCCTGCGCAAGTACACCGCGCTGACCGGCCGTCCGCCGCGCGTTCCGGCCTGGTCCTACGGACTGTGGCTGTCCACGTCGTTCACCACCGACTACGACGAGGCGACCGTCGGGGCGTTCATCGACGAGATGGTGCGGCGCGACCTGCCGCTGTCGGTGTTCCACTTCGACTCGTTCTGGATGCGCGAGTTCAACTGGTGTGACTTCGAGTGGGATCCGCGCACGTTCCCCGATCCGCGCGGGATGCTGGAGCGGCTGAAGGCGCGCGGCCTGCGCATCTGCGTGTGGATCAACCCTTACATAGCCCAGCGCTCGCCGCTGTTCGCCGAGGCCAAGGCGGCCGGGTACCTGCTGCGGCGGCCCAACGGCGACGTGTGGCAGTGGGACCTGTGGCAGCCCGGCCTGGCGGTCGTCGACTTCACCAACCCCGAGGCCCGGCAGTGGTACGCGGGCAAGCTCGACGCGCTGGTCGAGATGGGCGTGGACTGCTTCAAATCAGACTTCGGCGAGCGCATCCCGACCGATGTGGTCTACGCCGACGGCTCCGATCCGGAGCGCGTGCACAACCTGTACGCCTACTACTACAACCAGACCGTCTTCGAGCTGCTGCGCAAGCGGCGCGGCGAGGGCGAGGCGCTGGTCTTCGCCCGCTCGGCGACCGTCGGCTCGCAGCAGTTCCCGGTGCACTGGGGCGGCGACTGCGAGTCGACGTTCGAGGCGATGGCCGAGAGCCTGCGCGGCGGGCTGTCGCTGGGCCTGTCGGGCTTCGGGTACTGGAGCCACGACATCGGCGGCTTCGAGGGCACGCCGGATCCGGCGGTGTTCAAGCGCTGGATCGCCTTCGGCCTGCTGTCCTCGCACAGCCGGCTGCACGGCCACGAGTCCTACCGCGTCCCCTGGCTGTTCGACGAGGAGGCGGTGGACGTGCTGCGGCACTTCACCAAGCTCAAGGCCCGGCTGATGCCCTACCTGCTCCAGAGCGCGGAGCAGGCGGTCGGCGGCGGCCTGCCGGTGATGCGGGCGATGGTGCTGGAGTTCCCCGACGATCCGGCGTGCACGCACCTGGAGCGGCAGTACATGCTCGGCGACGACCTGCTCGTCGCGCCGGTGTTCACCGCCGACGGGACGGTGCGCTACTACGTGCCTGAAGGCACGTGGACGCACCTGCTCACGGGGGACAAGCTCGTCGGGCCGCGCTGGGCCGCCGAGCAGCACGGGTTCGACAGCGTCCCGCTGCTGGCGCGGCCGGGGTCGGTGATCCCGATCGGCGCGGTCGACGACGGGCCGGAGTACGACTACGCCGCGGGCGTCACGCTGCGAGTGTTCGAACTCGCCGACGGTGCCGAGGTCGCGACGGCCATCCCGGCCGGGGACGGCTCGGTGCTCGCGACGTTCACGACGACCAGGACCGGCTCGATGATCCGGGTCACGTCCAGCGGCGGCGTGCCCGACTGGCGGGTCCAGCTGTCCGGGGCGCAGGCCGTGCAGGCCGAGGGCGACACCGTGGTGCTGACCCTTGACGCGTGAGGTTCGACGTTTCACACAACCAGGCACATCCGTTTCGATATGGAGGGTCCCATGGCGAGTTCGAACGGCTTCTCCCGCCGCCAGATATTCAAGACCTCCGCAGCTCTCGGCGGCGCGGTAGCCGCCGCTCCGCTGCTGTCGGCGTGCGGTTCCGGCAAGGCCGCGACGAAGGCGAGCGGCGTCGCCGCCAAGAGCGCGGTGCAGGCGGTGCTCCCGACCTACAAGGCGAGCAGCGCGGTCACCCCCGACATCCCCTCGGTCTCCGGGGCGAACGGCTCGGCCAGTGACCCGGCGTTCCTGTCCTATCCCGCCTCGCCGCCGAAGTCCGTGACCGGCGCGGTCGGCAACGGCGGCTCCTACCAGGCGGTCTCGCCGATCTGGGGCTCGGTCCCGGCGCCCGGCAACAGCTACTACACCGCGGTGAACCAGGCCATCGGCGCGACACTGACCGACAGCCCCTCGGACGGCAACAACTACGCCACGATGCTGGCCACGCGCTTCGCCTCCGGCAACATCCCGGACTGGCTGGACGTGCCGGGCTGGAACGTCTCCGCGATCCAGAACTTCGCCGAGGGCGTCGACAAGTATTTCAAGGACCTGACACCGTTCCTGGCCGGCGACAAGGTGCTGGACTACCCGAACCTCGCGGCCATCCCGACCGGCGGCTGGCAGGCGGCTGTGTGGAACGGCAAGCTGTACGGCATCCCGCTGTGGACCTCGGCTGCCACCATCCCGGGCGCGCTGTTCTATCGCGCGGACCTCTTCAAGGCCGCCGGTGTCGACGCCTCCGCGATCAAGTCCGCGGACCAGCTCAAGGCGGCCGGCAAGCAGGTCACCGTCCCGGCGAAGGGCCAGTACGCGTTCGACGACCTGGGCATGTACCTCTACCAGCTCTTCAACGTGCCGGCGAACAACGGCCGCACCGGATGGAAGCGGGACAGCAGCGGCAAGCTGGTCAACGGCTACGAGGTGCCGGAGTTCCTGGAGATGCTGAGCTTCGCCAACTCCCTGGCCAAGGGCGGTCTGATCCATCCCGACGCGCTGGCCGGGGACTCCTCGAAGGCCAAGAACCGCTTCTGGGCCGGCAAGACCGTGATCACCGGGGACGGCAGCGGGTCGTGGAACAAGGGGGACTCGCAGAGCGGGGTCGCGGCGAGTGCCAGCTATGAGCGTCAGGCCTTCAAGGTCTTCGCCTTCGACGGCGGCACCGCGTCGATGCCGCTCTATCCCAGCGCCGGCATGTTCTCCTACCTGAACAAGAAGCTGAGCGACGCCCAGGTCAAGGAGCTGCTGCGGATCGCGAACTATCTCGCCGCCCCCTTCGGCAGCGCGGAGTACCTGATCGCCCGGTACGGCAAGGAGGGCGTCGACTACACGATGACCGGCGGCGCGCCGATCCTCACCGACCAGGGCAACAAGGACGTCACCGACACCCTGGACCAGCTGGCCAACTGCCAGGCGGTGACCTTCAACTCCGGCTACAACCAGATCACCAAGGATTACGCGGCCTGGCAGGCCGACGTGGCACAGCACGCCTACAAGCCGATGTTCTACGCGATGAACGTCAGCGAGCCGGCGCAGACCGCGAAGGTGAGTACGGCGCTGGAGGCGGTCATCACCGATGTGCGGATGGGGCGCAAGAGCGTGTCGGACTACCAGTCGGCGTTGACCACCTGGCAGAACAGCGGCGGCAACCAGCTGCGCGACTTCTACGAGGGCATCGCCAAGCAGTACGGCACGGGGAACTAGAGATGAGCGCGTCAACGGCGCCGCCCGGGTCTCGCTCTCGGTCGCGTTTGGGATCGCGTTCGGCTCCGCGTTCGCGGTTGTCCTTCCGGATACGGCTGCGCAGGGACAAGTCCCTGCTGCTGATGACGGTCCCCGCGCTGCTGCTGCTCCTGATGTTCAACTACCTGCCGATGGCCGGCATCATCGTCGCCTTCGAGCACTACGACATCTACCAGGGCCTGCTCCACAGCGACTTCGTCGGGCTCGACGAGTTCCGTCAGCTGGTGTCCAACCCGGACTTCTGGCACGCGTTCGAGAACACGCTGGTGATCAGCTTCGTACAGCTGGTGCTGTACTTCCCGCTCCCGATCGCGCTGGCGTTGATGGTCAACACGATCCTGAGCCCGAAGATCCGCGGCTTCATCCAGGCCGTGGTCTACCTGCCGCACTTCTTCTCCTACGTGCTGGTCATCACGATCTTCCAGGAGTTCCTCGGCGGCGCGGGCGTGCTGAACGTGTTCCTGAACAAGCACGGGATCTCGTCGTGGAACGTCATGACGGACCCGCACACGTTCAAGTACCTGGTGACCGCGCAGGCGGTGTGGAAGGAGGCGGGCTGGGGGCTGATCGTGTTCCTGGCCGCGCTGGCCGCCATCGACCAGTCGCTGTACGAGGCGGCGGCGGTGGACGGCGCGGGGCGCTGGCGGCGGATGCGGCACATCACGATGCCGGGGCTGCGCGGGATCGTGGTGCTGATGCTGGTCCTGCGCCTTGGCAACGCGCTGAGCGTCGGGTTCGAGCAGATGCTGATCCAGCGGCAGGCGGTCGGGGCCGGAGCTGCCGACGTGCTTGATACGTACTCCTACATCTACGGCATCGGCGGCGGGTTCGGCTCGGCCACCACGATGGGCGCCGACTACAGCTACGGGGCCGCGGCGGGGCTGTTCAAGGCGGTGCTGTCGCTGATCTTGATCCTGGGCGCCAACAGACTCGCGCACGCTTTCGGTGAGGACGGGTTGTATCGCAAATGAGCTCTCTGACGGAAACCCCGCGCACGGTCACCACCGCCCCGCGCAAGCGCGCCAAGGGACGCGAGGTCTGGGAGGAGTCACCGACCCGGTTCGGGCAGTTCAGCAAGGGCACGGTGCTCACCGTCGTCTGCGCGCTGGTCATCGTGCCCGTGTGGGCCGTGGTGCTGACCAGCTTCTCGACCAAGGGGTCGATCAACAGCGCCGGCGGGCTGGTGCTGGTGCCGCACGGGCTGAGCTTGCAGAACTATCAGCTGATCTTCTCTGGCGGGACGGTGTCGCAGGCGCTGTATGTGAGCCTGTTCGTGACGCTGATCGGTACGGCGCTGTCGATGTTCGTCAGCGTGCTGTGCGCGTACGGCCTGTCGCGACCGCGCTCGCTCGGGCAGCGGCCGCTGCTGATGATGCTGATCGTCACGATGTTCTTCAACGGCGGCCTGATCCCGACGTTCCTGGTGGTCAGCGACCTGAAGCTGTACGGCAGCCTGTGGGCGATGATCCTGCCCTCGATGGTCAACGTCTTCAACATCCTGATCATCCGCTCGTTCTTCCAGAACACCGCGGCGGAGATGATCGAGGCCGCGCGCCTGGACGGCGCGAACGAGTGGCGGCTGCTGTGGTCGGTGGTGATCCCGACGTCGCGGCCGGTGCTGGCGGTGATGACGATGTTCTACGCGGTCACGTACTGGGGGACGTTCTTCAACGCGCTGCTGTACGAACCCGACAGCCGCAAGTGGCCGCTGGCGATGGTGATCTACGAGTACACGTACTCCGGGAACCAGATGCCGGGGATGGGGACGACCGGGATCGGCGGGCTGCAGAACGCCTCGCAGCTGGGGCTTCAGATGTGCGTGGTGTCGCTGTCGCTGGTGCCGATCATCGTGCTGACGCCGTTCGTGCAGAAGCACTTCGCCAAGGGGATGCTGACGGGGGCCATCAAGGGGTGACCGTCGCCGAGGCGCGTCGCGATGAGGACGACGTCGATGGCGACGATGGCGACGATGGTGTCGATGGTGTCGACGACGAGGACGACGTCGGGGCCGCCACGGTGAGCCCCTGCACCGTCACCACGCACGTCGACGTCGCCGACCGCGTCACCCGCACGACGAACGAACCGCGGCGGGGCCGCAGCACCACCGCGGTGTAGTGCCCGTCTGAGGCGCGCACGGAGTCGACGATGGCGGCGGCGTCGGTGGGCTCGATGGCGATGGCCGCCCCGGAGTGGCAGCCGGGCGCCACCCGCAGCATGATCACGTCCTCCTCGGTGAACGCGGTGACGGTGATGTCGTGCTCGGTGGCGTCGTTGACCACCGGGCCGGCCGGATTGCGGCTGAGCGTCTTGTTGCAGACCACGGTCGGCGGACCGCCCTTGGAATCCGGCGGCAGCAGCGCGCAGGATGTGCTGGACATCAGCACGCTGAGACCGGCGAGGAGCCGGCCTGCCGCGCCGCCGCGGATTCGGTTCGTCATGCCCTTACGACGGTGGGGGCGGGGGTTGCGTTCCCTTCGGGCGATATCGGTTCAGTCACGTGCTGATGACGGTGCGGTAGGGGTGGCGGCTCCGTGTCGCCCTGCTCACATCGAAGCGCTTCGATGTTTTCCATCCCCGGTGCGCGTGTCATGGGTATGGCGGAGTCCGCACAGGCCTTGTGTCATGGCCACGGTCTGCCGTACCTTCGGATATCGAAGCGCTTCGATTGCCTCCGACCCCGGAAGGGCCCGCCCGGTGCCACACCTCAACGACGCCACGCGCGGTCGGCTCCTGTACGGCGGCGACTACAACCCCGAGCAGTGGCCGGAACACGTGTGGGCCGAGGACATGGCCCTGATGCGGCAGGCCGGCGTGAACACCGCCACCGTCGGCGTCTTCTCCTGGGCACGCTACGAGCCGCGGCCGGGCCTGCGCGACTTCTCGTGGCTGGACCGGGTTCTGGACCTGTTGCAGGACAACGGAATCAGCGCGATCCTCGCCACCCCCACTGCTTCCCCGCCGCCGTGGCTGGGCCACCTGCACCGCGACACCCTGCCGGTGATGGCCGACGGCGTCGTGCTCGGCTACGGCTCCCGCAACCAGTACTGCCCCTCCTCGCCGGTCTACCGGGAGCGGGCCGACGCGATCGTCGAGGACCTGGCCGCCCGCTACGCGCACCACCCGGCGGTCGTGATGTGGCACGTCGGCAACGAACCCGGCCCCTGGTGCTGGTGCCGCAACTGCGAGTTCGGCTTCCGCCGCTGGCTGCGCGAGCGCTACGGCGAGGGCGACGACGGCCTGGCCGCGCTGAACCACGCCTGGGGCACCGCCTTCTGGAGCCAGCACTACGGCGCCTGGCCCGAGATCAAGCCGCCGCGCGCCGCCCCCTACATGCTCAACCCCGCGCAGGTCCTCGACTACAGCCGCTACCAGTCCGACGCCCTCGTCGCCTGCTTCGACGCCGAAGCGGCGATCCTGCGCCGGCACAACCCCGAGCTGCCGATCACCACGAACCTGATCCCCGATTTCTTCGCCGTCGACCAGTGGGACCTGCGCGGACGCTTCGACTTCGCCTCCGTCGACTCCTACCCCGACCCCGCGCTCGGCCCCGAAGCCGGCGCGGACCACGCCTACGCCGCCGACCTGGCGCGCTCGCTGTCGGGCGGCCGGCCGTGGGCGCTGATGGAGCAGTCCCCGTCGGAGGTGAACTGGCGGCCGGTGAACAAGCACAAGCAGCCGGGCCGGATGCGCCTGTTCTCGCTCCAGGCCATCGCCCGCGGCGCGGACGCGTCCCTGTTCTTCCAGTGGCGGCAGGCGTCGGCCGGAGCCGAGCGGTTCCACGCCGGGATGCTGCCGAACGCCGGGCCCGACACCCGCGGCTTCCGCGAGATCACCGAACACGGCCGCGAACTGGCCGAACGCGACGACCTGCGGAACCTGGTCGGGACGACCGTGACGGCGCGCGCTGCGATCGTGCTGGACTGGCCGAGCCGCTGGGCGCTGGGTTGGCGCGGCAAGCCCTCCGAGCGCGTCGACTACCAGCGGATCGTGAAGCAATGGCACGCTTCGCTGTGGCGGCAGAACATCGCCGTGGACTTCGTGCGGGTCGGGGACGGCCTCGGCGGCTATGCCTTGGTGCTGGCCCCGGCGCTGCACGTGCTGTCCACCGCCGACGCCGAACACCTCGCTAAGTACGCCGCCGACGGTGGCTGCCTGGTCGCCGGGCACCTGACCGGGACCGTCGACGAGACCACGCGCCTTCACCCCGGCGGGTATCAGGCCGCTGCGCTGCGTGAGGCGCTGGGGGTGTTCGTCGAGGAGTTCCATCCGCTGGACGACGGCGAGACAGAGCCATGTCAGTCCTCGGAGCTCGGCGCGTTCGACGTCGTCGACTGGACCGAGCTGGCGCATCCGCGCGGGGCGCAGGTCGTCGCCGAGCTCAAGGACGGCCGGGCCGCGGTGACCCGGAACGCTCACGGCGAGGGCGCGGCCTGGTACATCGCCGTCCAGCCGAGCCTCGACGGACTGGACCGGATCCTCGCCGCAGCGGCCTGTGCCGCCGGAGTCTCACCGGTAGTCGCCGGCCTGCCTCCCGGAGTCGAGGCAGTACGTCGCGGCACCACCCTCGTCCTGCTCAACCACAACGCGGAGCCAGTCTCGATCGACCCGGCTGCCGCTGCCGTCACCGCCCCCGCCGGATTCGAACTGCCCGGCTACGGCGTCCTGCTCCGCGCCGGTGCTTCGGACGGCCTCCGCGACAGTCCACAATGACAGGCATGACCGATCCGAAGGGCCAGGGAACGAGGATGGCGACACTCGCCGAAGTGGCGAAGCACGCGGGAGTCTCGCCGAGCACGGTCTCCTACGTCCTGAGCGGCAAGCGCTCGATCTCGGACTCCACGCGGGTGCGCGTCCAGGCCGCGATCGACGCACTCGGGTACCACCCGAACGCCGGGGCGCGCGCACTGGCCAGCAGCAAGTCGCACATCGTCGCGCTGGTGGTGCCGCTGCGCACGGATCTGTACGTGCCGGTGATGATGCAGATCGCGATCGCGGTCACCACCACCGCGCGCCAGTACGGCCACGACGTCCTGCTGATCACCAACGACGAGGGCCCCGACGGCGTGCGCCGGGTGGCCGGCAGCGGCCTCGCCGACGGCGTGATCCTGATGGATGTGGAGCTGGAGGACGAGCGCGTGGAGGTCCTGCGCCGCCAGGGCACCCGCGCCTCCCTGATCGGCCTGCCCGCCGACCCGACCGGCCTGTCATGCGTGGACCTGGACTTCGCCGGCGCCGGCGCCATGGCCGCCGACCACCTGGCCGACCTCGGCCACCGCGAGATCGCATTCATCGGCCAGAGCGAAGGCGTCTACCGCCGCCACACCGGCTTCGCCGAGCGCACCCTGACCGGCTTCCAGGAGGAGTGCCGCAAGCGCGGCCTGCGCGCAGTCCACCGCCCCTGCGACGCCTCCTTCGAAGGCGCAGCCGGCGTCCTGGCCCGCATCTTCGAGGACCGCCCGGACACCACCGGCCTGGTGGTCCAGAACGAGGCGATGATCGCCCCCCTCCTGGGCCTCCTGCGCTCCTCAGGCCGCACGGTCCCGGAGGAGGTGTCGATAGTGGCAATCGGCCCCGACGAGCCGGTGGCGCTCCAGACCTCGCCCAGACTGACGACGATCCCAGTGCCCGCACAGGAGCTCGGCCGCCAGGCGGTCGAGATGCTGCTGGGGCCGGACGCGGGCAAGTCCGGGGTGACGCTGCTGCCTCCGACGTTGGCGGTGCGGGAGAGTACGGCGC
>NZ_JAACYW010000284.1 GCF_015356825.1 Catenulispora rubra
CAGCATCGCGGGTGCGAACATCTGGCTCAGGACAGCCGCCGACTTGTTCGGGTCGCCGAGCGCCTGCCGGTAGGCGGCGAACGGATCGCCGGTGACGGCGCCTACCGCCAGAGTCACGCGGAACCGGGATCGGCACGTCGCCGTCCACACGGTCCGGACGGACCATCGTGTCGTCCGGACGCGCAACGTAATAGTCGTCCACGGAGTGGTCGGAGTGCTCCGGGTAGTCCGGGGCGGGGAACTCCACGTTCAGCGGCATCGCAACCGTGGCCGTAGCAGTGGCAGACGCGTCCGGCATCACCAGCGCGGTGGCGGCCCCGTCAGGTATCAGGGCTCGAAGCGCGCGCCCGAACGAGGCTGCGTCCGGGAACCGGTCGGCGGGCTCCTTGGCCATGGCCCGCTCGATGACCTCGGCGAAGCCCGGCAGATCCGGGCACTGAAGCCGCGGAGCCGGTTCGCTCAACGCCAGATATATGGTCCGGCGCACGTCCTGGCCCGGCCCGCCGAACGGCGGAT
The DNA here is from genome assembly GCF_015356825.1 of Catenulispora rubra. Taxonomy (GTDB): domain Bacteria; phylum Actinomycetota; class Actinomycetes; order Streptomycetales; family Catenulisporaceae; genus Catenulispora; species Catenulispora rubra. The sequence goes on from NZ_JAACYW010000284.1 coordinate 517, forward strand.
GCCCGGCGACGAGTTCGTACAGCGACGAGCCCAGCGCGTAGACGTCGGAGGACGCGGTCGGCACGCCCCGCGTCATCAGCTCCGGCGCGGCGTGCTGCGGGGAGAAGACGTCGAGCACCGAGCTGGAGTTGCTGGCGTCCAGCAGCCAGGACACTCCGAAGTCGGCCAGCGCCGGCTCGCCGTAGCGGGAGACCAGGATGTTGTTCGGCTTCACATCGCGGTGCAGCACCCCGAGCGCGTGCGCGGCGTGCAGCGCGTCGGCGATCTTCGCGCCGACCCCGGCGGCCTGCGCCCCGGGGAGCGGGCCGCGCCGGTTCAGCCACTGCTTCATGGAGCCGCCGTCGTACAGGTCCATCGCCAGGTACGGCCGGCCCGCGGCCGTCGTCCCGGTGTCCAGCACGGTCACCACGTGCGGATGGTCGCTGAGCCGGCCGGCCAGCCGGACCTCGCGTACGAACCGGCGCCGGGCGTCCTCGTCCGGGCCGACGATGGTCAGCAGCTTCAGGGCGACGTCGCGCTCGAACGACTCCTGCACGGCCCGGTAGACCACGCTGAAGCCGCCGTGCCCGATACGTGTTAAGTCCCGGTATCCCGGGACGTGCTCAGGGGACTCCATGACCTGAGTCCCCTGCGGCGTCGTACCCATCGAACCACCATGGCGTGTCATGACCTGCGTTCCCGTCCGTTCCACGACATCAGCGACATCAGCGATATCAGCAACATCAGCGATATCCCCGGCAAAGCACGACGGGGCGGTGGTGGGGCGGCACGCTCTTTCCGTGTCGCCACACCACCGCCGTCGCCGGGTGGGTGCTTGCTGTTCAGTTCAGTCCGCTCGCTCGCTCCATCCGGCGCGTCGGCCGGAAGTCCTACAGACCGCCGGTGAGGCCGTTGACCAGGCCGCCGACCACCGGCAGCTGGCCCACGAGCGGCAGGCCGCTGCCGGCCTGGGTGACGTTGCCGAGCACGCCGCCGACCTGCTGCTGCAGCTCCATCAGGGTGGCGCGGACGGTGTCCAGCGTCTGCTGGGCAGTCGGCCACACCTGGCTGCTGAACAGCGACGCCGCCGGGCCCTCCCAGACCGCGGGGTCGGTCAGCGCCATGCCGTGCGAGGTGATCTGCGAGAGCACGTCGCCCAGCGGACCCTGTATGAGGTTCAGCAGCTGACCGATGTGCAGGTGCGCTTCGGCAGTGACCTTGACGGTGCCGTCAGCCATCATGGTGCTCCATTTTCTTTGCGTTCTGCGGGTCCGCATTGGGACGGACCCGCCGGGTGGCTATTGGTACGCCGTGGAATCCCTCGGCGGTACGACCAGAACGTTACGGTCAGCGGCTCGTCCGGTCGTCTAACGAGCGGTGTATTTCGCTACTACCGCGCTCGTTATAGAAGTCGCCGGGTGTGGCCAGCACGAGTTGTACTCCCTCGATCGTCCCGTCACAGATCAGGTAGCCCCGGCCGGGCAGCGGCGCCATCGGGTTGTGCCGGGGCAGCGGGGTGCCGAGCATGTCGTGGTCCTGATTGTGGTCCGGCACCAGCAGAACGCCGCAGCGTGCCTCGCGGATCTTCTGCGTCCACTGCCCGAACTGCCTGCGGATGCCGTCGGTGCGGCCGGCCGCGATCACGTGCCGGCCGGGCTTGGCGATGAACCGGTCGAGCACCCCCAGGGTGTCGGTCACGGTGTCGGCGTCGTCAACCAGGAGGAGAGCCCGGTCCCCCGCCGAGTTCAGGGCACGTTCGAGATCTGAGTACTCGGTGCAGCCGATGACCGTCGGCGGCAGGTCGCGCAACGGCGAGCGCCGGGGCGCGAACGTCACCAGCGCCGGCGGCTGCGCCCCGTTCAGGACCATGTGCGCGATCGCGACCAGGGCGCTGCTGCGGCCGGAGCGCGGGGGCCCGGCGATGAGGGCGTGTTCGTGGTCGTGCAGCCGGAGCACGGCCGCGGCCAGGGTGCTGTCGGTGAAGCCGACCGGGATGGCCCACGGTTCGCCGCCGGTGTCGGCAGAGACCCCGGCGCGGTGCATCCGGTCGATCGGGATCAGCTCGGGCAGCAGGCGCACCTTGTTCGCGGTGCGCTGCGCCCCGGTCCAGCGCTGCGCGACGCCGCTGACGGCGGCGGCGAGGTCGGCGCCGGGGTAGCCGATCTGCACGACCTGGCGCGTGGCCACGACCACGGCGCGGCCCGGCACCGCGGCGGGCACGGCGCGCCGCGGGATGTCGAAGCTCCCGTAGTCGGCGGCGTCGGCCAGGCGCAGCAACAGTTTCTGCCGGCTCAGGGCGCCCCAGGCGCCCGGGATCGCACCGAGGCGGTCGCCGGTCGCAGCGATGTAGAGCCCGACCGCGGGGCCGTCGGCGAAGACGCGTTCCAGGTCGTCCAGGACCTGCATGCCGCCGAAGTCCTTCTCCAACTCGGAGCGCAGCGAGCCGACGTTGTCGATGAGCACCAGCACGCGCGGCGGGCCGGGGTTGTACGGGTCGCGCACGGAGCCGCCGGCCTTGCGGCTGTTGAGCTCGGCTCGCAGCATCCTGATCAAGCGGGTCTGGCGGGCCCGGTCGCCGGAGCCGATGTAGGCGCCGGTGTGCGGGAGTCCCTGGAGCGGCGCGAGGTCGCCGGAGCCGAGGTCGAGCACGTACAGGTGCATGCGGTCGGGGGCCTCGGCGGAGACGACGGACAGCGCGAGCGCGGCCAGGGCCGTGGAGGTGCCGGAGTTGACGCCGCCGTATATCAGCATGTTGCCGACGGCCGGGTCCCAGCCGACGGTGTACTGGGCCTGCCGGTCCGGGTCGTCGAGCAGGGCGTACGCCGCCAGACCGGTGGCGTCGGTCTGCAGGCCCTTCACCGCCGGGCCGAGTTCGTGCAGCGGGATGGTCGTCGGCAGCGGGTCCGGCCAGGGCCGCCGGGGCTGGGCGAACCCGGCGCGGAAGCTCGCCCGCTGCGCGGCCTCGACCAGGCGCGCCAGATCGGTCGGCTGACCGGCGGCGGCCTGTTGCGGGGCCACGACGGCTCCGGCGCGCTCCCCCGACGTCAACCTGAACGGTAGGAGGGACGGCCGGCCTGCGGCGTCATCGATGGGGGTGACGCCGGTGGACAGCGCGGTCTGGACCGGGAGGACTTCGCCGGTGCTGACGCGGTAGAACCCGCGGCCCCACTGCCGGCTGCCGATGCCGGCGGCCACCGGGGAGTCGATGACGTCGGCCGAGTCGGCGCTGCTCTCCAGCCGCAGCGCCAGGCGCAGTTTGACGTTGTTCTTGATGGCGTCGTTGACCGAGCCGGAGGGCCGCTGGGTCGCCATCACCAGGTGCATGCCCAGGCTTCGGCCCCGCTGGGCGATGGCCACGAGCGCGTCGACGAACTCCGGCAGGGCCTTGACCAGGGTGGCGAACTCGTCGATGACGACCACCAGGCGCGGCATCGGCTCCAGGTCGGGGCGCTGGGCGTCGCGCAGCCGCTGGTAGTCGCGGACGTGGCTCAGGCCCACACCGCGCAGCGCGTGCTCGCGGTGCCGCAGCTCGGCTTCCAGACAGCGCAGGGCGCGCTCGCCGAGTTGCTCGTCCAGGTCGGTGACCAGGCCGACGACGTGCGGCAGGCGCGCGCACTCGTCGAGGGCGCCGCCGCCCTTGTAGTCGACGAGGGCGAAGGTCAGGTGCTCGGGGTCGGCGCCGACCGCGAGCCCGGCTATCAGGGTTCGCAGAAGCTCGCTCTTGCCGGAGCCGGTGGTGCCGGCTATCAGGCCGTGCGGGCCGTCGTCGTCGAGGTCGATCTCGAACTCGCCGTGGTCGGTGACGCCGAGCACGGCCCGGGCCCGCAGCGTGCCGACCGTGGTGCGCCAGCGGTCGGCCAGCGCGGCGTCCAGGGCCCCGGTCAGGTGCAGCAGCGGCAGCAGGTTCACCCGGTCCGGCAGTCCGGCGCCGGCCGCCTTGACCTCGGGGTCCTCGAACCGGGCCAGGCCGCGGGCGACCGCCCGGGCCCGGACCCGGGTCATGCCGGCCACCAGGACGTCGTCGACGCGCTGGCCGGAGGCGACCCGGTGCAGCCGGCCGAAGCCGTCGGCGGAGACCGAGAGGACCTCGGTGCAGACTGCGGGCAGCCGCCGGGTGAGCACGATCCCGGCGACCGGTCCGGCCTGGCCGCCGAGCAGGTCGCGCAGCGCGCAGGGCCGGCCCTCCAGCAGGGTGGCGCCGTCGACGACGAGCAGCAGGGTCGGCATGCCGGTGACCGAGGGGTCGGCGGGGCGGCCGCCGCCGAAGCCGCCGGGCCCGGCGTTCGCCTCGGCGAGTTCGGCCAGCAGGCTGCGGGCCAGGGTCTCGCAGTGGTCGGCGCCGACGGCGACGTAGCGCGAGGCGCTGGACCGGGGGTCGGCGCCGTGCGGCAGCCACTTGGTCCAGTCCCAGTCGGCGATGCGGTCGTCGTCGGCGAAGACCACGACCGCGACGTCCGCCGGTCCGCTCTCGGCGACGGCCTGGCAGAGCAGCGATCGGGCCGCCGCCAGGGCTGCCGGGCGGTCGCCTTCCAGGCCGAGCACGCCGCCGTCTGCAAGGTTCACGGCCACCGGGACCTGGCTGAGCCAGGAGGCCTCGGCGATGGCGTCAGCGATCGCTGGATCAGGCTCCTGATCCGTTCCAGTCCGGCGGCCGTGGTCGACCGGCGGGGTCCAGCTCTGGTCGGCCAGACCTGCGGAAAGCCTGAGGAAGTCGGCCGCGCCGTGGCGGCGCTCCCACAGCCGCAGGCCCGGAACCGAGGCGCGGTAAAGGACTTCGGCCGGGTCGGGGTACTCCTCGCGCAGCCGGTCTTCCTGGTCCTCGCGGCGTTCCTGGAGCTCGTCGTGGACCTCGGCCAGGCTCGCGGCGTAGGCGCGCTTGCCTCGGCGGAACCCGGACCGGCCGCGGGTCCGGTCCTCCAGCTGGGTACCGATCATCATGACCGGACTGAACAGCGCGAACAGCGCGAAAGCCGCGTTCTTGAGCATGATGACCATGACCGCGGCCAGGATGATCGGGGCGACGATGCTGGTGATCCGCAGCGGCTGGGAGCCGGAGCGCTTGGGCGCCTGCGGCAGCTTGACCGGTCCGGCGTCGGCGGAGGCGGCCAGGCGCGGGGCGCGGTTGAACGGCAGGGTGCCGCCGGAGCCGGCCTCGTGGGCCGGGTTGACGTACTGCACCGGGCCCAGGTCGGCGACCGGCAGGACGCGGAAGGGCACGCGGCCGGCGGCCGAGACGATGTCCTGCGGCCCGACGCGTGCCGGTCCGGTCAGCCGCTGGCCGTTCAGGTCGGTGCCGTTGCGCGAGCCGAGGTCGCGGACCCGCACCAGGCCGTCGCGGGTGACGTCGATCTCACAGTGCAGCCGCGACAGGTCCGGGCTGTCGACCCGGACGTCGGCCTGCTCGCCGCGGCCGAGCTTGTAGCGGCCGGGCGGCAGCGGCACCGACAGCCCGGCGTCCAGGCCGCCGATGACGCGCAGCACGAAGCCGCGGTCGGACATCGTGCCGGCGTCGGCCTCGGGGATCACGGTGAGCGAGACCTCGGAGCCCATGACGAGCCCTGATCCGGTCAAAGGCGTGGCCGGCGCGGCCGTCCGGCCGTCGATCATCAGGGCGCCGCCATAGCCGCCCAGCGAGGTGGAAAGGTCTCCCACCACGGCGTCCTGGCGGCCGAGCCGCAGCTCCATGTCGCGTTCGACGCCAGCGTCCCGATGGACGAACCTCATCGCCTGCCACCCAGTTTTGTTCCGAACGCTTACAAGGCGCGACGCCGCAAGGCGCGCACAGACCGCGCAAAAGTCTAGGGTTCCAGGCGGGGTCGGTCCGCCGCGTTACCCACAGGTTGACAATAAAGATCTGATCTCTACCTACCGCAGCAGGCATGCATACCGCAAAGGTTTACCCTCGTTAGGCTGAAACCGGGCTCCAACTGAGGACAAAGCCCGGATGTGCTCCCTAGTTTGGCTGGATGCTCCGCATGCACGACGCCGCCAAACCCCTGGCGTCGATACCCCCGCTCGTCCTGGACCTCGCCATCGCCGCCGGCGTCACCTGGCTCGCCGTGGCGGCCGCGGTCCGGCCGCACGCCTCGCTCGTCGCGCACGCCGGCCGGCACATCGACGCCCTCGCCGTCATCCTGATCGTCGCGATGGGCGTCGCCTTGGTTCTCCGCCGCCGCTTCCCCTTATCGGTGCTGGGGATCAGCGCGGTGTTGGTGGCCGGTTACGAGGCGTACGGCTACCGCCTGGGGCTGGCGCAGGCCGGACTGCTGCTCGCGATGTTCACGGTCGGGGCGCTGCGGGGGCGGCCGTGGGCGGCGCTGGCGGCCGGCGTGACCTACGCGGAGCTCTTGTTCGACCACCTCTACTCGTGGTCGGGCTCGGGCACCTGGATCTACATCGGAACCGCGATGTGGGTGGGGGCCGTCGCGATCATCGCCGACGGCGCGCGGCGGCTGGCCGACAGCCGGGCCTTGATGACCGCGTACAAGGAGCAGGAGCAGCGCAAGCACCGCGACCGGGAGCAGCGCGCGGTGCTGCTGGAGCGGATCCGCATCGCGCGGGAGCTGCACGACGTGACGGCGCACCACCTGTCGGTGATCGCGGTGCAGGCCGGCGTCGCACGCTTCGTCCTGGACAAGGAGCCGGACACCGCCGACCAGGCGCTTCGCGCGATATCAGAGGTCGGCAGCGAAGGCCTGGCGGAACTGCGCCGGCTCATCAGCCTCCTGCGACCCGACGACGACGAAGGCGCGCGCGCCCAGACCTCCGACCCGCCGGCCCCCGGCATCGCGCAGCTCCCGGTGCTGATCGAGCGCGTCGGCCTGTCCGGCACACCGTCGCGGTACACGGTCGCCGGACGGCAGCGTTCGCTGCCCGCGGGCAAGCAGCTGTGCGTCTACCGCGTGGTGCAGGAATCGCTGACGAACGTGCTGAAGCACGCGCCGGGATCGTCGGTCGAGGTCCGACTCGAGTACGACGTGGACTCGGTCCGCGTCACCATCAACGACACGGGAACCCACCCCGTCTCCATCCGCCGAGCCGGCATCCCGGCCGCGGCGATCACCCAGGCCGCGCGCCACAGCGGCTCCGGCGTGGGGCTCACCGGCATGCGCGAGCGCGCCGAGCTCCTCGGCGGTACGCTCACCGCGGGCGCTACCGGGGGCGGGTTCCGGGTCGAGTTGCGGGTGCCGGTGTGAGCGCGGTGATCCGGGTGCTGGCCGCCGATGACCAGCGGGTGGTGCGCGAGGGCCTGGCGCTGGTGCTCGGGTTGCTGCCGGGGGTGGAGGTCGTGGGGACCGCCGCCGACGGGGATGAGGCGATCGAGATGGCGCACCGGCTGAGTCCCGACGTCGTGCTCATGGATCTGCGCATGCCCCGGCGCGACGGCGTGGCCGCGATCCGGGCGTTGCGCGAGGAGTGTCCGCGGATCAAGGTGATCGTCCTGACCACCTACGCCGACGACCGCTCGGTCCTCGACGCGCTGCGCGCCGGCGCCCGCGGCTACCTCACCAAGGACGCCGGCGGCGAGCAGATCGAGCAGGCGTTGCGCGACGTCGTCGACGACCGCTCCGTGCTCGACCCGGCGGTGCAGCACCACGTCGTCGACGCCATCGCCGCGATCGCCGTAGCACCGAGGACGGCGACGACGCCAGCGCAGGCGGATCCGCCGCCCGCCGGTCTGACGCCGCGCGAAGCACAGGTACTGGAGCTCATCGCACGAGGCCTCGCCAACGCCGAGATCGCGCAACAGTTGGCGGTCAGCGAGACGACCGTCAAGAGCCACATCAACCATCTGCTGCCGAAGATCGGCGCCCGGGACCGTGCGCAGGCCGTCGCCTTCGCCTATCAGCAAGGTCTCGTGCCTTCGATCCGCGACAGATAGGCCGACCACGCACCCCGACGGAAGGACCACGCGTGCCTCCCACCCTCACCGCCGACGAATCCGCCGCCCTCGCAGCCATCGACGAACCCGGCATCGCGACCACCCTCCGCGACCTCATCGCCGTCCCCAGCGTCACCGGCAGCGCGGCCGAATCCGAGCTCCAGCACACGCTGGCCCGCCGCCTCGACCAGCTCGGCCTCGACGTCGACCTGTGGCCGATGGACCTGCCCGAACTCCGCGCCGACCCCGCCTTCCCGGGCACCGAGGCGCCGCGCCAGGAGGCGTGGGGCCTGGTCGCGACCACGCCGGAGCACGCCGACGGGCCGACCGTGATCCTGCAGGGCCACGTCGACGTCGTCCCGCCCGGCGACCTCGCGCTCTGGGACGGCGACCCCTTCACCCCGCGCGTGACCGGCGACGCCGTGACCGGCGAGGTGATTCACGGCCGAGGCGCCTGCGACATGAAAGCCGGCCTGGCCGCCAACCTCGCCGCACTCGCCGCGATCCAAGCCAGCGGCGTGCGCCTGCGCGGCCGCGTCGCCGCGCACTTCGTTGTCGGCGAGGAGGACGGCGGCCTCGGCGCCTTCGGCACCCTGCGACGCGGCCACGTCGGCGACGCGTGCATCATCACCGAACCGACCTCCGGCACCCTGGCCACCGCGAACGCCGGCGCCCTGACCTTCCGCATCGACGTCCCCGGCAAGGCCACGCACGCCAGCACCCGCGACGCCGGCGTCAGCGCGATCGACGCCTACCTGCCGGTCCATGCGGCACTGGCGCAGCTGGAGACACGCCGCAACGACCGCGCCGCACTCGACCCGCTGATGGCCGAGTACCCGATCCCGTACGCGCTCTCCGTCGGCACCGTGCAGGCCGGCGGCTGGGTGAGCAGCGTGCCCGACCTCCTGGTCGCCGAGGGCAGGCTCGGCGTCCGGCTCGGCGAGGACCCGGCTGCGGCGCGCGCCGACCTGGAGTCCTGCATCGCAGAGGTCTGCGCGCGAGACCCCTGGCTGCGGGACCACCCGGCCGTGGTCGCCTGGACCGGCGGCCAGTTCGCCAGCGGCCGCCTGCCCGCCGACCATCCCCTGCGCGACCTGGTGCAGACCGCGCACGCCGACCTCACCGGCGGCCCGCGTCCGCGCGAACGGGGCGTGCCCTACGGAAGCGACCTGCGCCTGTACGCGGCGGCGGACGTCCCGACGTTGCAGTTCGGACCGGGCGACGTGCAGCTCGCGCACAGCCCGCGCGAGCAGGTCTCGGTGGCGGAGATCGTCGCCGTCGCCCGCACGCTCGTTCTCACGGTCTTGCGCGCATCTGCACTCTGACTCGCCTGGACGCGGCACCGGACCCCTTGCGCTCATATATCGCGGGCCGATATATCTTCTCCCATGAAACCACTCGGCCGAACCGAGCCGGTGTTCCTGATCCTCACGGCCCTGATCGACGAACCCCGCCACGGCTACGGCATCGTCCAAGAGGTCCGGCGCATCACCGACGCCCGCGTCGACCTGCGCATCGGCACGCTCTACGGAGCCCTGACCCGGCTGGCGGACGACGGCCTGGTGGAACCGCACCGCGACGAGGTCGAGAACGGCCGCCTGCGCAGGTACTACCGCCTCACCGACGCCGGCGCCGCCGTCCTGGCCGCCGAGGCGAGCCGCATGGCGGCCGACGCGGCGGTGGCGATCTCGCGATTGAAGAAGTTCACCACGCCGACCCGCGACGCCGGGCTGGACACGAACGGGGGCGCGATATGAGCACCGCGAACAACGCCGGCGATGCGACCGACCTGCTGGAAACGAGCTATCGCAAAGCCCTCAGACTCCTGCCGCGCACCTACCAGGCGCAGCACGCCGAGGAGATGCTCGGGGTGCTCATGGACGGCGCAGAGCCAGGACAGAGCAGACCAAAAGCACGCGAGGTGCTGTCGGTGGCGATGCTCGGCCTCCGGCTGCGGCTCACCGTCGTCGACACGGGAGGACCAACGGGAAGGCTCGCCGCGGACATCGCGCGCCGAGCGATCCTGGTCTACTTCATCTTCGAGTTCGGGCTTCTGATGCAGTGGAACGCCTTCGGCGCCCGCATCGGCTACTCCTTCCTCCCCGTACTCTTCCAAGCCGGCATCATCGTGGCGCTCATTCGGGGGTGGTCCTGGTGCGCGCAGGCCTTGTGCCTCGCCAACATCGCTTACATCGTCCACAACATGCAGTGGCAGTACTGGAACTCCGCGAGTCTGTTCTCGTACGGCGGTTTCTCCGTCTTCGCACGGCCGTTCATCCTCGCAGTAGCCGTCGTCGTGTTCCATCGCAAAGCACCACGTATCGCCGGGAGCGCCTGGTGGTTCACCGCCTTGGCCGGGATCACGGTGGCCTTCTGGATCCGGGGGAAGACCGTCGACCACATGTGGGAGTTCGACGACGATTTCTCCCACACCCCGGCGCTGCCGGCGCTCCTGTTCGCGGCGGCGGTGGTTGTCGCGCTCTGGCGAGTCAAGTCCTCGTCAGTCTGGCCGGCGGCGCTGGCGCTCGCCGGCCTGCCCGTATTCGACGGGCCGATGCTGCGCTACCTGACCGGGTTGGCTCCCCAGCTGGCAGACTCGCCGCGCGACACGTTCTACGTCGAGCTGGCTCTCGGCTGCGAAGTCGCGCTGATGTGCGTGGCGTTGGCATCGTTCGCTTTCGCCGTCTACCTACGCCGCACCACCGCGCGCGGAGGCGAAGCCGCGTAGGCCCTCAGCCCCGAACCGCTACCGGTATCCGGTCGTCGCGAGTCTCCACGAGCGACGGCCCGGTACCGGCGATCGCCGCCAACCGCTCCAGCCGCACCCGCGTCTGCTCGTCCTCGGGCACGTAGCTCACCAACCGCGCCCCCGCCTGCGGAGCCAGCCACAGGCTGGTGTTCAGCAGCTTGAGATATCCGACGTGCGGGTTGTCGATGTGCTTCGTGCTGTCGGACACCGCGATCACCTCGTGCCGGTCCCACAGCTCGCGGAACTCCGGCAGCGCCATCAGCCGGTCCTGCAGTGACGTCCACGCCGGCTCGGCCAGATGCTCGGCGATGGCCGCGCGGAACTTGGCGACCATGACCCGCGTCGAGTCCTCCAGGTCGCCGGTCGCGGCGCGCCACTGGTCGTTGGTGAAGGCGAGCCACATGCAGTTCCGGTCCTCGCGCGGGAGGCTGTCCATGTCGCACATCAGCAGGCTGAATGCGCGGTTGTAGGCGAGGATGTCGTACCGGCCGTTCTGCAGGCAGGCCGGGAACGGTTCGAGGTGGTCCAGCATCGCCTGCAAAGCCGGAGTCACCGTGGCGCTGAGCTCCCCCGGCGCCGGGTCCACCGCTCCGCCGAGCGCGAACAGGTGCGCCCGCTCGCTCGGGTCCATGCGCAGCGCCCGCGCCAACGCGTCCAGCACCTGCGCGGACACCTGGATGTCGCGGGCCTGCTCCAGCCACGTGTACCAGGTGACGCCGACCACGGCCAGCTGCGCGACCTCCTCGCGGCGCAGTCCCGGGGTCCGGCGGCGCCGGCCGTGGGCCAGCCCGACCTGGTCGGGAGTGATCCGCTCGCGACGGCTGCGCAGGAACTCGGCAAGCTCCCGGCGCCGTACGTTCGGGGCTTCGGCCTTGTCCGTGCGCGTCGTCATGACACCAGTGTGCGCCGCTTCTTGTCCTGTTACCAGGTACGACTTCTACCAGGATAAAGACACTCTGGAACCAGGCTAACGAGTGCCGAATCCTCGATGGCATGAGTGGAACAGTCAAAACCTCTCCCCCGCCACCGGCCACGACACCGCCAGCCACGCTGGGCCCGCTCGGCCCGCTCGGCCTGTTCACGATCCTGCTCGGCGCGGCTCTGCCGCTGATCGATTTCTTCATCGTCAACGTCGCCCTGACCACCATCGACAAGGACCTGAAAGCCGGTCCGGCGCTGCTGGAACTGGTCGTCGCCGGATACGGCCTGGCCTACGCGGTCCTGCTGGTCCTCGGCGGACGCCTCGGCGACACCTTCGGTCGCCGCCGGCTCTTCCTCGTCGGTCTGGCCGGCTTCGGGCTCACCTCGCTCGCCTGCGGCCTGGCTCCCAACGCGTGGGTGCTGGTGATTTCGCGGGTGGCGCAGGGTGCGACGGCCGCGATGCTGATGCCGCAGGTGCTGGGCACGATCCAGGCCTCGACCACCGGCCACCGGAAGACCAGGGCCGTCGGTCTGTACGGCGCCACGCAAGGCCTGTCGATGGTGACCGGCCAGATCCTCGGCGGCGTGCTCGTCGCGGCGGACCTGTGGCACACCGGGTGGCGCGCGATCTTCCTGGTGAACGTGCCGATCGCGATCGTCGGCCTGCTGATGGCGCCCCGCACGGTGCCCGCGACGCGTTCCCCGCGGCCCGCGCCGATCGACGTGCCCGGCACCGTCCTGCTCACCGCCACGCTCGCGGCGCTGCTGCTGCCGCTCACCGAGGGCCGGGCCGCGGGGTGGCCGGCGTGGACGTGGGTTTCGCTGGCCGCGAGCCCGGTTCTCGCGTTCGCGTTCCAGCGGGTCGAGGCGCGCGCCGACCGGCAGGGCCGCGTCCCGTTGGTGCCGCCGAGCCTGCTCCGGCTGCCGACGTTGCGCCGTGGCCTGGCGCTGCTGCCGCCCTTCGGGATCGGCTTCGGCGGGCTGATGTTCGTGCTGGCGATCGTGCTGCAGCGGGGGCTGCGGATGTCGTCGGTGCTCGCGGGTCTGGCGTTGGTGCCGTTGGCGGTGGCGGTCTTCGTCGCCTCGTTCGTCGGTCCGTGGCTGGTCGTGCGGCTCGGGGCGGGCCGGGTGGTGATGGTCGGGTGCTTGCTGCAGCTCGTCGGGGGCGTCCTGCTGTTCCTGACGTTCTGGCGCGGCTGGCCGCACATAGACACCTGGGCGCTGGCGCCGTCGTTCGCGATCGTCGGTTTCGGTCAGGGGCTGGCGCTGCCGATGCTGTTCCGCGTCGTGCTCTCGGAGGTGCCGCAGGAGCACGCGGGGGTCGGCAGCGGCGTGATGACCACGACCCAGCAGGCCTCGTTGGCGCTCGGCGTGGCGACGATCGGGTCGCTGTTCCTGGCCGGGCTCGGGCCGTGGGGCATGCACACCTCGCTGCTGGTGGCCTTGCTGGCGTGGCTGGGCGCGGTGGCGATGACCGGGGTTCTGAGCTTGCGGCTGCCGCGCGGCGTCGCGTAGTACCGCGTAATACAAGTAATACAAAAGGAGCACCGCCAGCGGTCCGATCGGCGGCCCGGCCCTCGCGCTCATCCACGGCTGGGGCTGCAACCGTGGTGACTTCGACGCGGTGACCGACCATCTGCCCGCCGACTACCGCGTCCTGGCGATCGACCACGCCGAGCACGGCGAATCACGCTCGACGCGGGACGTGTGGACCATGGAGGAGTTCGCGCGTGACGTGGCGGCAGTTCTGGAGGCCGAGGCGGTCGACAGCTGTGTCATCGCGGGGCGGTCGCCGTCGAGGTCGGGCGGCTGCTTCCCGACGTCGTCACGCGCGTGATCGCTCTCGAAGCGCTGCACTATCTGTCGCCGTTCCCGGTGCAGAGCGAAGAGCAGAGCGCTGCGACGATGCGGGTGTTCCACGACGGCTTGGCTGCTGCGGTGCGCGGCCTCGTCGAGGGCGGTTCGCCGGCCGGGACGGATCCCGCGCTGCGGGAGACGAAGCCGCCGGTCACCGTGCTCGCGATCCGCGACCTGGCGGCGCCCGAAGCGCTGGAGCGGTACGGGGACCGGCTCGACTTCGTGCTCGTGGATCTGGGCAGCCACCACTTCCCCGTGGAGGCGCCCGAGCAGACGGCGAAGCTGCTCGACGGGTGTCTGCGTGGACGCGGACGAGCTTGACGCGGCAAAGTACGGGCCGACAACTCATCTTTCAGATCGTTTCGTTGGAGGCACCGTGAGCGCGGTCGGCCTGAAAGTCCTGACCGACCTGGAGCACGGCGGCCGCTGGACGTCGTTGTCCGGCGGCGGCCGGGAGTGGCTCTGGCACCGGGACGAGCCGCGCCGGGCGGTCGCCGCGCCCGGCGACGAGTTCGCCGACGCCGGCGGTTTGGAGGAGTGCTTCCCCACGATCAGCGGCGCGCCGGACCACGGCGAGCTGTGGGCGCGGCCGTGGGCCCGCCGCGCGGACGGCGCCGCCGTGGTGACGACCGAGCGCTACGAGCTGACGCGCACCCTGACCGAAGCCGCCGGCGCGGTGGTCGCCGACTACCGGCTGACCGCCGACCCCGGCTTCGGCTTCATCTGGGCCGCCCACGCCCTGCTGGACTTGTCGGAACAGGCGCGCATCATGGTGCCGGACGGCGTGTCGACGACCGTGTTCGAGAACGCAGACCCGATCACCACCGGCC
>NZ_JAACYW010000285.1 GCF_015356825.1 Catenulispora rubra
CGAGGTAGTCGCGGCGGATCCTGGCGGTGGTGCCGAGTGCCACGGGCAGCAGCAGGAAGCCGATCGGGCCCCACTATCGAGAGGGTGGGCACCAACGTGAGGGAAAGCTCGGGGGAGGACCGCAGGAAGTCCGTACGGGGCCTGACGAACTCTCGTTCTGCCGTTCTTCTCGTTCGCTCGTGCGCTCGTTCCGCCGCCGGCGCCTACTCGCTCCGGTCGTGCTCCCGCTCCTCGACGCCCCGCGCCCACGTGAGCGCCAGAATGCTCCCGGCCACCCCGATGACGATCAGCGCGATCGCCACGCTCACCCCGCCGGCGCCGGTCCAGTAGACGTCCTTCAGCTCGATGAGCAGCGCCGCCTCGTCCACGACCAGCGCCAGCCCGATGCCGAAGAACAGCCCCATCCACGTGTGCCACCGCGGCGAGCGTTCGATGATGCCGGCGCCGCCGACGAATATCAGGATCAGGATCCCCCACAGGTAGTGGTGGATGTGCACGCCGCCGGCGGTGACGTTGCCGAAACCGCGCACGTGCACGTGGATGGCCCAGGTCAGCAGCCGCAGCCCGCCGAACGTGACGGTGAACGACCACCAGGCGAGCACCAGTCCGCGGCGGGTGGGGTGCACGTCTTTGAGGGTTCGGATGCGCGCCATCGCCATATCATCGCACCATGACCTCCACGGAGCTTCCGGTCCTGACCATCGACGGCAGCCTCTTCGACGACTACGAAGGTTTCGCCGCCGAGTTCACGAAGCTGCTGACCGACTGGACCTGGCGCGGGCACCTCGACGCCTTCAACGACATCCTGCGCGGCGGCTTCGGCACGCCGGAGGACGGCTTCGTGTTGCGCTGGCTGGACTCCGCGCGGTCGCGGGAGCTGCTCGGGGCGGAGAAGTTCGACCAGCTCGTCGAGATCATCGAGGACCACGGCCCGGGCGGGAAGCAAGCTGCCGACGAGGTGCATCTGGAACTGCGGTAGCGCAGCGCTCAGGCCTCGTCGAGCAACGCCAGGTCCTCGGGCAGGTCGATGTCTGTCGGCGAGCCGTCACAGGGCACTGGGACCACCTCGTGCCGGGCCAGGAAGTCCCGCGCGCCGCGATCGCCGACGGCCGCGGCCGACGCCTCGGGCCAGTGCCGTGCGGCGATCAGGACCGGGTGGCCGCGTCGGCCTTCGTAGGTCGCTGCGGCGAGGTCTGCGCCGGAGGCGATGACGGCGCGGAGGGCCTCGGGTGTGACGAATGGCTGGTCCACCAACAGGATCACGGCCGCGCGGTACGGATCCGGTGTCGCTGCTGCTAGCGCCGCCAGGCCTGCGCGCAGCGATGAGCCCATGCCGGTCGCCCAATCCTGATTCACCACTACCGTGCAGCCTGCCAGGTTGGTGCGGCGCTGGACGTCGGTCGCCTCGGCGCCGAGCACGACGACCACCGCGTCGCAGCCGCCGGCGCGCGCCGTGCGGATCGCACGCTCGACCAGCAGCTCGCCACCGTGGGACAGCAGGGCTTTCGGACGTCCGCCGAGCCGTCGTCCGCCGCCGGCGGCCAGGATGATCGCGGCCACGTTCGCGTCCAAAGGTCCTCCGACCTGTCTATCGCAGCCGAAGCGCCAGGAACAGGTCGACCTGCGTCTCCAGATCGGCCAGGCTCCGGCCGGTCAGCTCCTCGATCCGGGCGATGCGGTATCGCAGGGTGTTGACGTGGACGTGCATCTGCTCGGCGCAGCGGGTCCAGGAGGTCGAGCACGCCAGGAACGTCTCCAGCGTGGCCTCCAGATCGGAGCGGTGCAGCGCGTCGTAGGTGCGCAGGGGTCCGAGCAGCCGGTCGCAGTAGGCGGCGCGCACGTCTTCGGGCAGCCCCGACAGCAGGAGCACGTGCGAGGCCAGCTCCTCGTGCCCGATGACGCTCACCTGGTCGTTGCGTGCCCGGCCGATGCGTAGGGCGTGGCGGGCCTCGTCGACCGTGGCGCGCAGGCTTTCCGCGCGGCGGCTGCCGACGCCGATCGCCAGCCGTTCGCGGCCCAGACCCGGGGCCATGCTGGTGAGGAGGTCGCGGATGCGGTCGGTCACGTCCGGCGGCGGGTTCGGGACCAGGGCGACGGCGTGGTCGTCGAACTCGGCGATCGGGAAGTCCGGGTCGGAGGCGCTGCGATGTTCGGCCGCGCGCCGTTGTTCCGGCAGCGGTAGCGGCGGCTGCGCGGCTTCAGCCGGGGCCGTTTGTTCGCCGTTCCGCGGGGTACGTTGGGTGACCTCCTCCAACAACGCCCGCAATATCGCCGCCGACTGCCCGCCCGGCCCGGCCAGCGCCATCGCCTGGACTTCGGTGTCCGGGCCCACCCCGACAAGGTCGGCGCGTGCGGCTATGTCGGCGACGCCGCCGTCCTCCGCGACGAGGTGCACCAGCTCGGCGCCGAGCAGCCGCAGCGGTTCGCGGCGGGCGGCCAGCCGTTCGCGCTCGATCGCCAGCACTGCCGCCGCCTTCGAGGCCAGGGCCTGGCGCCGGGGGTCCCAGCGTTTGTGGTCGCCGTCGAAGACCAGGTACCAGTCGGTCAGCGGGGAGCCGGAGCTGATGGCGAACACCGAGCGGCGGCGGATCCGGGCCGGCAGCTGGCCGGCGCGCAGCACTTCGCGCACCATCGCCTCGGCTTCGGTCGGCGGCATCGGCTCGTGCGAGGCGGCGACCGGCCGCGCGGCCGGGGTGAGGACCCAGCAGGGCATGCCGACGTCCTGCGCCAGCAGCTCCAGGATCGGGGCCAGCGCGGTGCCGGCGGCCGAGGCCGAGGCCAGGCGGCCGTGGCGCTCCAGGACCGAGCCGATGTCGGCGGCTCGCTCGGCGGAAAGCTGGCGGGCCAGGTGCTCGGTGAGGGTGGCGAAGGCCAGCTCGGTCGGGACGCGGAACAACGGCGTGCGGTGTGTGCGGCAGGCCTGGATCAGGTCGCGCGGGATCGGCGCGCCGGACGCGTCGCCGGCCGCGATGGCCGCGCCGCCAGCCTCGGCGACGGCGCGCGCGAAGCGCTCGGAGTCCCGGGGCTCGCGCCGCCAGATCAGGCCGGTCAGGACCAGCTCGCCGCCGTTGAGATAGCGGCCGGGGTCCAGCAGGTCGGTGGTGGCGACCCAGCTGATCTCGCGCTCCAGCAGCACATCCGGGCCGGTCAGCAGCTCCAGGCCGGGCATCGGGGTGTCCAGGAGCTCGCGAAGTCGCATGGTCACTCCCTTCTCCTGCCGGCGTCCGGGCGGTCGTGATCGAAATGAGGCTACCTCCGCTCCGCGCAGCCTAGGAACGGCCTGCGTCTGGCGTCTTTGGAGGATCCTCCGAAACCCCGGTTACAGACGCAGGGTCGCTTCATGGTTTCGGCCCGTGGCCGCACCCCTGCCGGCAGCGGTTCACTCACCGTCGTGCCGCCCGGCACCACGAAGCCCGGAAAGGAGGCGCCGATGCCCGCAGATGCCCGCCGCGAGGCGGTGACCGCGCTGAACGCCTGGTCCGCGGACGAGGCGCGGCGAGCGCTGAGCGCCTGCTGCGCCAGCCGCCGGTGGACCGACGCCATGGTCGACGGCCGGCCTTACGGGGGCTGGACCGAGCTGGCGGCGGCCGCGAGCGCGGGGATCAAGGCGCTCGGGTGGTCGGATGTGCTGGAGGCGCTGGACGCGCACCCGCGGATCGGGGACAGGGCGGCGGGGGAGTCGCGGGAGGCGAAGTGGTCGCGGGCCGAGCAGTCGGCGGCGGCTTCGGCGGACGCGGCGGTGCTGGACGCGGTGGCGCGGGCGAACGTGGAGTACGAGCGCCGGTTCGGGCACGTGTTCCTGATCTGCGCTTCGGGGCGGCCGGCGGAGCAGATCCTGGCCGAGGCCCGGCGGCGGCTCGGGAACGACGCGGCGGCCGAGCAGCAGGAGGTGCGGGGGGAGCTGGCGGCGATCGTGCTGCTGCGTCTGGAACGGCTCGCCGCGAGCGCTGGTGCCGGTGCTGGCTCTGCCGGGGCAGCCAGCAACGCGACCGGCCCTGCGACTTCGGCTGGAGCCGCCCGATGAGCTTGTCGACTCATGTCTTGGACGCGGTTCTCGGTCGTCCGGCTGCGGGGGTGCCGGTTCGTCTTGATGTCGCCCGCCCCGACGGCTGGCTTCCCGTGGCCCGCGAGCGCACCGACGCCGACGGCCGCATCCGCTTCGGCGCCGAGCTGCTCGGCGGCCCGCACCGCCTGGTCTTCGACACCGCCGCCTACTTTCAGGCCGCCGGCGTCGCCGAGTTCTTCTACCCGGAGGTCGCGATCGCCTTCGTGGTGACCGACCCGAGTGCGCACCACCACGTCCCGCTGCTGCTCAGCCCGTTCGCCTACTCGACTTATCGAGGGAGTTAGCCGATGCCGATCGTCCTGGGGGACAACCGTTACGGCAAAGCCGAGAACCGGGTCGTCCGGATCACCAAAGAGGGTCCGGTCCACCAGATCAAGGACCTCACCGTCTCCGTGGCCCTGTCCGGCGACCTGGACGCGACCCACCTGACCGGGGACAACTCCGGCGTCCTGCCGACCGACACCATGAAGAACACCTGCTTCGCCTTCGCGCAGCGGCACGGCGCGGTCGAGATCGAGGACTACGCGCTGCTGCTCGCGCGGCACTTCGTCGACTCCCAGCCGAGCATCACGCATGCCCGCGTCGAGGTCGACGAACACGCCTGGGAGCGCATCGGTGACGGTCCGCACTCGTTCCTGCGCAGCGGCGGCGGGACCCGGACGTGCACCGTGCACTACGACGGCACCGATGTCTGGGTTGTCAGCGGTCTGAAGGACCTCACCGTCCTGAACTCCACTGATTCCGAGTTCTGGGGCTACGTCAAGGACGAGTACACGACGCTGGCCGAGGCCCACGACCGCATCCTGGCCACGCAGATCAACGCGCAGTGGCGGCACACCGGCGTATCCGGCGACTGGGGCAAGTCCTACGAGCGTGCCAGGAACGCGCTGCTGGAAGCGTTTGTCGCAACGCACAGCCGCTCGCTCCAGCAGACGCTGTTCGAGCTGGGCACCCGCGTGCTGGAGCAGGGCCCGGAGCTGTGCGAGGTCCGGCTGAAGCTGCCGAACAAGCACCACTTCCTCTACGACACCGCCCCGTTCGGCCTGGACAACGCCAACGAGACGTTCATCGCTGCGGACCGGCCCTACGGCCTGATCGAGGGCGACGTCCACCGCGACGACGCCCCCGACCCCGGCCCGGCCTGGACCTGAGAGCAACCGGAGCACACCAGTGGACTTCCTACGCCCCGCGACCTGGGCCGAGGCGCTGACCGCCCGGGCCGAGCGGCCCGACGCGGTCCCCATCGCCGGCGGCACCGACGTCATGGTCGAGCTGAACTTCGACCGGCACCGCCCCGGCGCCCTGATCGACCTGAACCGGATCCCGGCGCTGCAGGAGTGGAGCCGGGACGCCGACGGCACCATCCGGCTCGGCGCGAGCGTCCCCTACACCCGCATCATCGACGAGCTGCGCGCCGACCTGCCGGGCCTGGCCATGGCCTCCCGCACCGTGGGCTCCCCGCAGATCCGCAACCGCGGCGGCGTCGGCGGCAACCTCGGCGCGGCCTCCCCGGCCGGCGACACGCACCCGGTGCTGGTCGCCACTGAGGCGGTGGTGGAGGTGGAGTCCGCCGCGCGGGGCGTGCGCACGATCCCGGCGACGGAGTTCTACCTCGGCGTCAAGCGCAACGCCATGGAGAAGGACGAGCTGATCAAGGCGGTGCTGCTGGCGCCGAAGAAGGGCCCGCAGCAGTTCTCGAAGATCGGCACCCGCAACGCGATGGTCATCGCCGTGTGCTCCTTCGCCGTCGCGCTGGACGTCGGCGCGCGCAAGGTCGGGGCCGGCATCGGCTCGGCCGCCCCGACCCCGCGCCGGGCGTTCGAGGCCGAGCTGTTCGTCGCCGACGAGCTGCCCTGGGACGGCCGCGGCGACCTCGACCTCGATCCGAGGATCGCGAAGCGGTTCGGCGAGCTGGTGTCGGCCGCCGCCGCGCCGATCGACGACGTCCGCGGTACCGCCGCCTACCGCCGGCACGCGCTGTCGGTGATGGCCCGCCGCACCCTGACCTGGGCCTGGCGTGAGTATCAGAGCAGCAAGGAACTGATATGAGAGTGACCTTCACCGTCAACGGTCGCCGGGCCGAGGCCGACGACGTCTGGGAGGGCGAGAGCCTGCTGTACGTGCTGCGCGAGCGCGTCGGCCTGCCGGGCTCGAAGAACGCCTGCGAGCAGGGGGAATGCGGGTCCTGCACGGTGTACCTGGACGACGTCCCGGTCTGCTCGTGCCTGGTGGCCGCCGGGCAGGTGCAGGACCGGGAGGTGCGCACCGTCGAAGGACTCGCCGACGGCGAGGAGCTCGACCCGATCCAGTCCTGCTTCATCAAGGCCGGCGCGGTCCAGTGCGGCTTCTGCACCCCGGGCCTGCTGGTCCAGGCGCACGCGCTGATCGAGCGCAATCCGAGCCCGTCCGACCCGGAGATCCGGGAGGCGCTGGCCGGGAACCTGTGCCGGTGCACGGGCTACGAGAAGATCCTCGACGCCGTCCGCGAGGCGGCCGCTGTGAAGGCCGGTGCGGCATGAGCACGATCATCATCCAGAACGCCGCGATCGCCACGGTCGACGCTGCGAACAGTGAGTACGAGTCCGGACATGTGGTCGTCGAGGACGGCCGGATCAGTGCTGTCGGCTCAGGTCCCGCGCCATCCGACCGGGTCGAGGGCACTGCGGGCGCGCGCGTCATCGACGGCACCGGCTGCCTGGCCACCCCCGGCCTGGTCAACACCCACCACCACCTCTACCAGTGGATCACCCGCGGGCTGGCCCAGGACGAGGCGTTGTTCGGCTGGCTGGTCGAGCTGTACCCGATCTGGGCCCGGCTGACCGAGGACACGCTCGGCGCCGCCGCGCGCGGTGGCCTGGCGTGGCTGGCCAAGACCGGCTGCACCACCTCGGCCGACCATCACTACGTCTTCCCGCGCCACGGCGGCGACCTGCTCGGCGCGGAGATCGAGGCGGCGCGCCAGATCGGGCTGCGCTTCCAGCCGACGCGCGGGTCGATGGACCGGGGCGCGTCCGACGGCGGGCTGCCGCCGGACTCCGTGGTGGAGCGGCTGGACGACATTCTGGCGGCGAGTCAGGATGCGATCACGCGGTACCACGACGCGTCGTTCGACTCGATGCTGCGGATCGGGCTGTCACCGTGCTCGCCGTTCTCGGTCAGCTCCGACCTGATGGTGCAGAGCGCGTCGCTGGCCCGCGAGCACGGGGTCCGGCTGCACACACACCTCGCCGAGACGCTCGACGAGGAGCAGTTCTGCCTGGCCACGCACGGCTGCACGCCGGCCGAATACGCCGACAAGCTCGGCTGGCTCGGCCCGGACGTCTGGCTGGCGCACTGCGTGCACCTGTCGGACTCGGCGATCCGCCGCTTCGCCGACACGGGGACCGGCACCGCGCACTGCGCGTCGTCCAACGCGCGCCTGGGCTCCGGCCACGCGCGGATCAAGGACCTGCTGGCGGCCGGCGCCCCGGTCGGGCTCGGCGTGGACGGGGCCGCGTCGCAGGAGTCGGGGATGCTGGTGGAGGAGCTGCGGCAGGCGATGTACGTCTCGCGGCTGCGCGCACTGTCCTCCGACCCCGCCGAGGCGCTGAACGCCCGTGCCTCCCTGCGCCTGGGCACGATCGGCGGCGCGCAGGTGCTCGGGCGCGCGGCCGAGATCGGCTCGTTGGAGGTCGGCAAGCTCGGCGACATCGCGCTGTGGGACCTGAACGGCCTCGGCCACGCCGACATCGCCGACCCGGTCGCCGCGCTGGTCTTCGGCCCGCCAGCGCCGCTGCGTCTGCTCGCCGTCGGCGGGAACCCGGTCGTCGAGGACGGGACGTTGCTCACCGCCGACGAGAACGCGCTGGCCCGCGAGTGCCGCACCGCTGCCCGCTCCCTGATGGAGGCGTCCTGATGGCCACGCGTGCACCCGATCGCGCGCCCCGCGAGCTGAATCAGTCCGCGACGACCGGCGGTGTCGGCGACAGCCCGACCCGCCCGGATGGCCCCCTGAAGGTGAAGGGCGAGTTCGCCTACTCCTCCGACCTGTTCATGGACGACATGGTCTGGGGCATGACCCTGCGCAGCCCGCATCCCAGGGCCCTGATCCGCTCCGTCGACTTCGCCGCCGCCCTGGCGCTGCCCGGCGTCAACGCCGTCCTCACCCACGAGGACGTCCCCGGCTACAAGCTCTACGGCCTGGACGTCCGCGACCAGCCGGTCCTGGCCATCGGCGAGGTCCGGCACCACGGCGAGCCGGTGGCGCTGGTCGCCGCCGACCACCCGGAGACCGCGCGGCGCGCCCTGAAGCTGATCCAGGTCGACTACGAGGTGCTCGAACCGGTGGTCGACGCGCGGCGCGCCCTCTTCGACCCGGAGTGCCCGCGCGTCCACCCGGACGGCAACCTCGTGCGGCACCAGCCGGTCCGGGTCGGTGCCGACGTCGATGATCCGGCGGTGCGCGCGCAGTGCGCCGTCGTCGTTTCCGGCGAATACGAGGTGGGCATTCAGGATCAGGCGTTCCTGGGCCCCGAATCAGGGCTCGCGGTTCCGGCCGAGGACGGCGGCGTCGACCTCTACGTGGCCACCCAATGGATGCACAACGACCTGCTGCAGATCGCGCCCTGCCTGGGCCTGCCGGAGGCGAAGATCCGGATGACGCTGTCCGGCGTCGGCGGCGCGTTCGGCGGACGCGAGGACCTGTCGATGCAGATCCACGCCGCGATGCTGGCGCTGCACGTCGGCAAACCGGTGAAGATGGTCTACAACCGCGAGGAGTCGTTCTTCGGGCACGTGCACCGGCATCCGGCGTCGATGAAGTACACCTACGGCGCGACCGCCGAGGGCGAGCTGGTGTTCGCCGACGTGGAGATCGTGCTGGACGGCGGCGGCTACACCTCGGCCACCGTGAACGTCGTCGGCAACGCCGCCTCGCTCGGCGTCGGGCCGTATGTCATCCCGAACATCAGGATCGATTCCTACGGGGCGTACACCAACAACCCGCCGTGCGGCGCGATGCGCGGCTTCGGCGCGGTCCAGGCGTGCTTCGCGTACGAGTCGATGATGGACAAGCTGGCCGCCGAGCTCGGCCTGGACCCGGTCACCATCCGCCAGCGCAACGCCGTGACCCAGGGCGACAAGCTCGCCACCGGCCAGGTCGTGGACGCACCGGCGCCGGTCGCCGAGATGCTGGAGACGCTCAAGGCGCTGCCGATGCCGGCCCCGGCCGACACCTCGGACCTGCGCAACCTGCCCGGCTCGACCGCCAACACCACGCACGGCGAAGGCGTGGTGCGCGGCGTCGGCTACGGCCTCGGCGTCAAGAACATCTGCTTCTCCGAGGACTTCGACGACTATTCCACCGCGCGCGTGCGCCTGGAACTGCTCGGCGACACCGTCGGTGCCCTGGTGCACACCGCCGCCGCCGAGGTGGGGCAGGGCCTGGTCACGCTGGAGGCGCAGATCGCGCGCACCGAGCTGGGGGTGGAGCAGGTGACGATCCACCCGGCCGACAACTCGGTCGGCAACGCCGGCTCTTCGTCGGCGTCGCGGCAGTCGTACATGACCGGCGGCGCGGTGAAGACCGCGTGCGAGGCGGTGCGCGCCGCGGTGTTCGCACGGCTGGCGAAGGACCACGGCCGGGATTATGACGACCTGTCGCTGACCGGCGGCAAGATTGTGTCGGCGTCCGAGGGCGTGGTCGCCACGCTGGAGCAGGTGCTGGCGTCCGGCCCGATCGAGGAGACCCGCGAGTACCACCACCACCGGACGCAGCGCATGGATCCGTTCACCGGCCAGGGGAACTCGCACACGCAGCTGGCCTTCGCCGTGCACCGCGCGGTCGTCGACGTGGACGTGGAACTCGGGCTGATCAAGGTCGTGGCACTGGACCTGGTCCAGGACGTCGGCAAGATCATGAACCGGCTGTCGCTGGAAGGCCAGCTGCACGGCGGCTCCGCGCAGGGCCTCGGCCTGGCGGTGATGGAGGAGATCCAGGTACGCGACGGCATCGTCCGCAACCCCTCCTTCACCGACTACCTGATCCCCACGATCCTCGACATGCCGCCGATGAAGATGGAGATCTTGGAGAACGCCGACCCGCGCGCCCCCTACGGCCTGCGCGGCGCCGGCGAGCCCCCGACGCTGTCCTCGACCCCGGCGATCGCGGCGGCGATCCGCGACGCGACCGGGCTGGACCTGCGGCGCGTGCCGATCCGACCGGAGGACCTGACCAATGCGTGACATCACGGAAGACCTGCACGCCTGGCACACAACTGGGAAGGCCTACGCGGTCGCCTCGGTGGTCGCGGTGAAGGGCAGCGCACCGCGCGAACTCGGCGCCGCGCTCGCCGTGGACGCCGAGGGCACGGTGGTGGGGAGCGTGTCCGGCGGGTGCGTCGAGGGGGCGGTGTACGAGCTCTGCGTCGAGTCGCTGCAGCATGGGCGGCCGGTGTTGGAGACCTTCGGGTACAGCGATGATGATGCCTTCGCGGTGGGGTTGACCTGCGGTGGGGAGCTGGAAGTCTTCATTCAGCCAGTGTTCCCGGACGCCGAACAGGTCCCGGAGGCGAGCAGCGATCGGCCCGAGCTGGTCCCGGCAGCGAGCAGCGATCGGCCCGAGCAGGCCATCGGGGCGGCGCTGTCGGCGGTGGCGGCCGGCGAGCCGATCGCATTGGCGCGCGTGGTCGCCGGTCCGGCGGATCTGGTCGGTCGGTCGTTGGCCGTCCGTCCGCAGGCCCCTGAGATCCTCTGGGGCCCGCCCGGCGCCTCCATCGCCGTCGATGGCGACCCCTGGACCGCCACCGGCACCATCAGCCCCGGCCTGGACCGCGTCGTCGCCCGCCACGCCCGCGCGATGGTCGAGTCCGGCGCCACCGGCACCATCGCCGTCGGCACCGAGGGGGAGGGCCAGGACTGCGGCGAGGCGGTGACCGTCTTCATCGAGTCCTTCGTCACCGCGCCCCGGATGCTCATCTTCGGTGCCATCGACTTCGCCGCCGCCCTGGTCCGCGTCGGCAAGTACCTCGGCTACCACGTCACCGTCTGCGACGCCCGGCCGGTCTTCGCCACCCGCCGCCGCTTCCCCGAAGCCGACGACGTCGTGGTCGCCTGGCCGCACCGCTACCTGGAGACCACGCGCGTCGACGCCCGCACCGTCGTCGCGGTCCTCACCCACGACGCCAAGTTCGACGTCCCGCTGCTGGTCAAGGCGCTGCGACTGCCGGTCGCCTACGTCGGCGCCATGGGCTCGCGCCGCACCTGCGCGCAACGTGCCGACCGGCTGCGCGAAGCCGGCCTGGCCGATGCCGAGATCGCCAACCTGCACGCCCCGATCGGCCTCGACCTCGGCGCGCGCACCTCGGAGGAGACCGCGCTGTCCATCGCCGCCGAGATCGTCGCGGCGCGCCACGGGGGTACGGGCCGCGCGCTCGGCGATGTCACGACCGCGATCCACCAGCCGAAGCCTGCCGCCGAGCCGGTCACCGAGCCCGCCGCCGAGCCGGCAGCCCACCCGGCGCCAGTCCTCTGAGCCGAATCGGAGTCTTGCCATGACCCTGATGTTCCTCAACGGCGGCGCCATGCGCGGCGGCCCCCTGCACCACCTGCTGCAGGACGCCCCGCTGGTCGGCGTCGTCCGCACCGCGCCGAAGTACCACTTCTACTCCGTCGGCGACGCCTTCCCGGCGATCGAGGCCGTCGAGTCCGGCGGCGTGAGCGTCGTCGGCGAGCTCTACGACGTGCCCTGGGACGTCCTGGAACGCTCGCTGCTCCCGGCCGAGCCCGAAGAGCTCGAACTCGGCGTCATCGAGCTCGAAGACGGCGGGGGCACCCTGTCGATGGTCCGGCGCCGCGCCTACACCGAACCCCACACCTACCGCGACATCTCGCACCACGCCGACTGGCGTGCGTACAAGGCCAGCCTGGAGGCAGCCCAGTGACGCTCCGCTTCGACATCAACCTCTCGATCCTGTTCACCGAACTGCCGCTGCTGGAACGCCCCGCCGCCGCGCGCGCCGCCGGGTTCACCGCGGCGGAGTTCTGGTGGCCGTTCGGGACCGAGGCGGTGCCCTCCGACAAGGACGTGGACGCGTTCCTGGCAGCGCTGGACAATGCCGGGGTCAGCCTGGTCGGCCTGAACTTCCTCGACGACCTCTCGGTCGGCTCGCGCGGCCTGGTCTCAGTGCCCGAACACGCCGGCCGGTTCCGCGACAGCGTCGACGTCGCGGTCGGCATCGCCGAGCGCACCGGCTGCCGGAACCTGAACGCCTTGTACGGCAACAGGATCGAGGGCCGTGTCGAACACCAGCGGGACGTCGTGCTGGAGAACCTGGAGGCGGCCACCGCTGCCGCCTCGCGCATCGGGGCGACGGTGTTGCTCGAAGCGCTGAACGCGATCGAGTCTCCGGCGTATCCGATCACCTCGACCGCGGCGGCGCTCGCCGAGATCGACCGAGTAGCCGCCGCCACCGGCGCGACCAACCTGGCTTTCCTGTGCGACCTTTACCACCTGGCGCGCATGGAGGAAGACCTGTTCGAGACGATCGCCGCCCACGCCGACCGCTTCGGGCACGTGCAGATCGCCGACATCCCCGCGCGCGGTGAACCCGACAGCGGCGCCCTGGACTTCTCCGCCTTGTTCAAGGCCCTGACCGAGGCCGGCTACACCGCCGAGTCGGGCCGGGGCTGGGTCGGGCTGGAGTACAAGCCGTCCACCGGCATCACCACCGACAGCTTCGAATGGATGGAACCCCTTTCATGAGCACCAAGATAGGTTTCATCGGCCTCGGGATCATGGGGTCCCCGATGGCCGCGAACCTGGTCAAGGCCGGGTTCGAGGTCACCGGCTACGACCTGAACGCCCCGAACGTCGCTAAACTCGTCGCCGCCGGCGGGACCGGCACGGCCTCGATCGCCGAGGCCATCGATGGCGCTGACGTCGTGATCACCATGCTGCCCGCGCACCCGCACGTCGCGGCGGCGGTCCTCGGCGAGGGCGGGGTATTCGAGACCATCAAGCCCGGCACGTTGTTCATCGACTTCTCGACCATCCGGCCCGAGACCTCCATCGAGGTCGCGAAGGCCGGTGCGGCGCTGGGTGTGCGTGTGCTGGACGCCCCGGTGTCCGGCGGCGAGAAGGGCGCGATCGACGCCGTGCTGTCCATCATGGTCGGCGGCGAGCCTGACGTGTTCGAGGCCGCGCGTCCGGTGTTCGACGCGGTCGGGAAGGTGGCGGCGTTGTGCGGGCCGGCTGGGTCCGGGCAGGTCGTCAAGGCCGCGAACCAGCTGGTCGTCGGCGGCACGTACGCGCTGGTCGCCGAGGCGATCGTGCTGATGGAGGCCTCCGGCGTGGATGCCGCCGCCGGCCTGGACATGCTCGCCGGCGGCCTGGCCGGCTCCCGGATCCTGGAGCTCAAGCGGGCCTCGATGCTGGCCCGCGACTTCCGGCCCGGATTCCGCATCGACCTGCACCACAAGGACATGGGCATCGCCCTGGACGCGGCGCGGCAGGCCGAGGTGGCGCTGCCGCTGACCAACCTGGTCGCCGCGCTGATCCAGGCCGCGCGCTCGCAGGGCCTGGGCGACCGGGACCACTCCGCGCTGCTGGCGGTGGCCGAGAACCTGTCCGGCCGCTCCGGCGGTGCCGCACGAAAGGCGAACTGAAGCTCATGAAGATGCCCGTGATGAACGCGGTGGTGCAGGTCCTGAAGTCCGAGGGCGTCGATGCCGCCTTCGGCTGCCCCGGGGCCGCGATCCTGCCGCTGTACAAGGCGATGGAGGAAGAGGGTGGCATCGACCACCTGATCGTGCGCCACGAGGAGGGCGCCACGCACATGGCCGACGGCTGGGCCCGGACCAACGGCCGGGTCGGCGTGGCCATCGGCACCTCCGGACCGGCCGGGACCAACATGATCACCGGCCTGTACACGGCGATGGCCGACTCGATCCCGATGATCGTCATCACCGGCCAGGCCGTCTCCACGGCGCTGGACAAGGAGGCGTTCCAGGCTGTTGACATCGTCGGCTGCGCGACGCCGGTGACGAAGTGGGCGGTGCAGATCAAGGAGGCGGCGACCGCGCCGTGGATCTTCCGCGAGGCGTTCCGCGTCGCGCGGTCGGGGCGTCCCGGGCCGGTGCTGATCGACATCCCGCTGGACGTCGCCAAGCAGTTCATCGAGTACGACGCGGCGCTGGACTCGCCGCTGCCGGTGCCGGTCGTCGAGCCGCACGCCCCGCGCGTGGAGAAGGCGCTGGACATGCTGCTGGCCGCCGAGCGTCCGCTGATCCTGGCCGGGGGCGGTGTGATCATCGCCGACGCGGCTGCGGAGCTGCGTGAGCTGGTGGCTTACCTGGGGATCCCGGTGCAGGTGACGCTGATGGGCAAGGGGGCGGTGGACGAGGACGACCCGCTGTACGCGGGCATGACCGGCGTGCAGACCTCGCAGCGGTACGGGAACGCCTCGTTCCTGGAGTCAGACCTCGTGCTCGCTGTCGGGGCGCGCTTCGGCGACCGGCACACCGGGACGCTGGACGTGTACCGGGGCGAGCGGAAGTTCATCCACGTCGACATCGAGGCGACGCAGCTGGGGCGGGTGTTCGAGCCGGACCTGGGGATCGTGTCGGACGCGCGGCTGTTCCTGCG
>NZ_JAACYW010000286.1 GCF_015356825.1 Catenulispora rubra
GCCCCCGCGCGCGGCGGCGCCGGTCCGGGTGCCCCCGCACCCGCCGCCGTGCCCGGCCCCCCTGCCCTCCGGGGCCGGGCACGGCCCATCTCAGATTCCTGACATCCTCCAGGGAGATCCGCATGTCCGTCATGCTCACAGATCCGCCCGCACTCACCGCTGACGGGCAGATCGGCTACAACGGCCTCGTCTTCGGCTCGGGCACCTCCTACGTCATCGCCGAGACCGGCATCACCGGGTGGGAGGACCTCCCGGGCTTCGACACCGCCGACTCGCCGCGCTCCGGGGACCACGGCTCCTGGCCCGGCCCCCGCTACGCGCAGCCGCGCGTCATCACCGCGACCGTGTGGCTCGCGCCGGGGACCCGGACCGACACCTCCGCGATCACCGCGCTGCGCGGTGCGACCGGCATCGACCTGGACGAGCGGTGGCTCACCGTGCAGCTCCACGGCGAGACGCTGATCAGCGCGGTGCGGATCAACCAGCGGGCGATCCCGACCGACCGCCAGTTCGCGCTCTACGGCGTGGCCAAGGCGAGCGTCCAGTTCATCGCGACCGATCCGCGCCGCTACACCCTCACCCTCCAGACCCTGGCCACCAGCGTCCCGCAGCCGGAGACCGGCATCGTGTGGCCGCTGACCTGGCCGCTGTCCTGGGGCACGGCCGGGTCCAGCGGCAACCTGCAGGTCACGAACGCCGGCAACGCCGCGACGCACCCGGTCGTCACCTTCACCGGACCGTGCACGAACCCGCAGCTGGCGAACGTCGACACCGGCCAGACGATCGGCTACGGCCTGGTCCTGGCCGCCACCGACGTGCTGACCGTCGATACGGGCAGCGGCCAGGTGCTGCTCAACGGCGCCGCCGACCGCCGGTACGCGGCGATGCCGAACGCGACGCTGGAAGAGGCCTTCGTCCTGCCCCCCGGCTCCACCACCCTCGCCTTCCGCCCGTCGGCCGGCGCGCCGCCGGCGTCGGCGCAGGTCGCGTGGCGTTCGGCGTACATGTAGCCGGCCGGCGCCCCGACACTGCCCCGACACCGCCCCGACACCCTCGAAGGAGGCCGCATGAACGACTCCACCTACCGGGTGATCTTCGCCGATGTCAGCACCGACCAGACCATCGACGTCCTCCCGGTCGACGACGTCGAGTTCGACGACTACATCGGCAAGCCCGGATCCCTGTCCGGCACCATCCCGATCACGAACGCCGACCTGGGCGCACGGGCCGCGCGGCTCATCGAGGGCCGCACCGCGGTGTACCTCGCGCGCGGCAACGACCTGTGGTGGGGCGGACTGCTGTGGACGATGACGCCCCAGTGCGACGACCGCGGCGTCATCACCTGCGCGATCCAGGCCGCGACGTTCGACTCCTACGCCGCCCACCGCTACCTCCGCCCCTCCGGCGGCGCCTACCCCAACCCCCTCGCCTACACCGCCGTCGACTCGCTCCAGGTGGTCCGGAACCTGTGGCAGTACGTGCAGTCGACGCCCAACGGGAACATCGGGCTCTCGTTCGGCACCGAGACCTCCGGCACGACGATCAGCCCGTCCTGGCGCGACGGCGGCGAGACCCTGGTCGACGACGCCATCACCCAGCTGGCCGGCGCGACCCCCGGCTTCGAGTACTGCGTCAGCGTCTACCGCGACCCGGACTCCGGCAGCCGAGTCCGGCTGCTCAGGCTCGGCTCGCCGACCATCACGACCGGGGCGACGCCGCTGATCGTCGACAAGCCCGGCACCATCCTCACCTACGCGTTCCCGCGCGACGCCACCCGCGCCGCCACCGCGACCCGGGCCCGCGGCGGCTCGGTCCCGGCGAACGACGGGTCCGGCCAGGACGTGCCGCTGGTGTCCGGCGTGCACAGCGCCAACGTGCCCGGCTTCCTGGAGCTCGACGCCAGCGCCGACTACAACGACGTCACCGATCGGCCGACGCTGGAGAACCTGGCGCAGGCGAACCTGGCCGCGGCCGGGACCTCGGTCGTCGTGCCCTCGCTGACCGTCCAGCTCGACGGCTCGTTCGGCCCGCAGCTGCTCGGCGCCGCGGTCCGGGCGCGCATCAACGACCACTGGTTCCAGCCGCCGCTGGACCAGACCTACCGGATCGTCGGCTTCCACGTCCTGCCCGCGCAGCGCGGCCGCCCGGACACCGTCGACCTGTTTCTGGACGGAGGCTCCGGTGCCTAACCTGCCCGAGGACATCATCGACCGGATCAAGCAGATCGAGCGGAAGCTGCAACGCACGGCGACCGCCGCGGCCACCTCCGCGGCGGTGGCGCCCTGGCAGAACCTGCCGCTGGCCACCGGGTTCACGACCCAGACCACCACGCCGCAGTACCGGATCCAGGGTCCGGCGGCCGTGGTGCGCGGCGACGTGACGGTGACGCCGGCCGGCGGCAGCCTCACCGAGGGCGCGGTGGTCGCGCATCTGCCTTCCGGCACCAGGCCCGCGGTTCAGCAGGTCATCACGGTCGCGACGCCCAACACCACGGCGTCGCGCGTCGACGTGAACGCCGACGGCAGCGTCGTCTACCACGGGCCGAACGCCACGTGGATCGCGTTCGACTTCGTCGTCGCGCTGGGCTGAGGGCCCCCGATTCTTCGGCGCGCTGCCGCCCGCAGCTGCCTGGCGCTGAATCAGGCTTCTTATTTATGTATGCAGGAAGGAAGGGATAGCCGTGGCTATTCACAGTGCGTGGCTGGCTTTGACCGGTCAGAGCCGAGTCGACACTCGGCTGGCGACGTCGGTCGGGGTGGTTCCGGCCGGGGTGCTGACCTCCCGCTCCGGTGTGGTGCCGGACGGCGGGTTCGGGTTGCAGTTGGTGGCGGCGATGCAGTGCCAGATCATGCCGGGACGGGCCTTCGTCCAGGGCGTGGCGGCGCAGGGCGGGTATCAGGTCGCCTCGGATGCGCCGGTGGTGTTGACGGTTCCCGATGGGGATCCGCAGTACAACCGGATCGACGTCATCGCGCTGGAGATCCAGGATCAGCAGTTCGACACCTCGGGTCAGACTCAGGCGATCGTGGTGCTGATCAAGGGCACGCCCGCCGCTACACCGGTCGCGCCGGTGGTTCCGCCTGCGGCGATCGGGCTGTTCCAGATCAGCGTGCCGTCGAAGACATCGGCCGGTACCAGTGGCGTGGCGTGGTCGACGGCGGTCACGGATCTGCGCGTCTACACCTCGGGTTTGGGCGGGATCGTGCCGGCGGGGACGACTCCGTGGACGCCGCCGATGGCTGGGCAGTATGCCGACCTGAACGGTGAACTCCAGCGATGGAGCGGTGCCGCGTGGACGCCGGTGTACGACCCGATGGCCAGTGGTGGGAATCTGCCTCCGGTCACTTCGACCACGCGGCCGTCGAACGCGCCGGCGGGGAAGCTGGTGTACGAGACGGACAGCGGGGCCGTCGCGCTGTGGAACGGCACCAACTGGCGGCACCAGCCGGGGCTGATCGCCGCGCAGACGGTCGCCACCGCGACGCCGTCGATCACGTTCAGCGCGATTCCGCAGGTCTACCGCGACTTGCGGCTGGTGATCTGCGCGAAGTCCGACGGAACGGTCAACACCGGCTGGGACAGCGCGACCATGCGCTTCAACGGTGCCGTCGACACTCAGTACAACTGGAACTCGTACTGGGTCGCGCAGAGCGCGACCAGCGTCTCGGTCGCGAGCAAGTACGGGGACACGTCGATGCAGTGTGCTGAGATCTGGAACAGCAGCTACTCGACGCAGGGTCGCGGCATCGCGACGATCGACATCCCCAACTACGCCGACACCAACAATCTGAAGGTCTTCTCGTCCGTTTCCTCGGCGACCGACTGCGGCACGGTGGGGATTCTTCAGACGTACGGCGGGGGCCACGCCAGCCTCGGCGCCATCACGTCGATCACGATCTCCATGAACGTGGGCAACTTCGTGCCCGACTCGACCTTCACGCTCTACGGGCTGGGCTGAGAGCCGAATCCTCGGCGGCGCCGGGCAGCTGCGTTCATCAGGGTTCTTATATCTCACCGAGAAGTAAGGGGACAGTTGTGGTCATTCATAGTGCGTGGCTGGCTTTGACCGGTCAGAGTCGGGTCGATACTCGTCTGGCGACGTCGGTCGGGATGGTGCCGACCGGTGCGCTCGCGTCCCGTTCCGGTGTCGTGCCGGACGGCGGGTTCGGGTTGCAGTCGGTGGCGGCGATGCAGTGCCAGATCATGCCGGGGCGTGCGTTCGTCCAGGGGGTGACGGCGCAGGGCGGGTATCAGCTCGCTTCCGACGCGCCGGTGGCGCTGACCGTTCCGGACGGCGATCCGCAGTACAACCGGATCGACATCATCGCGCTGGAGATCCAGGATCAGCAGTTCGACAGCTCGGGGCAGACTCAAGCGATCGTGGTGCTGATCAAGGGCACGCCCGCGGCCACGCCGGTGGCGCCGGTGGTTCCGCCTGCGGCGATCGGGCTGTTCCAGATCAGCGTGCCGTCGAAGACGTCGGCCGGTACCGGGGGAGTGGCGTGGTCGACGGCCGTCACGGATCTGCGGGTGTACACGTCGGGGCTGGGCGGGATCGTGCCGGCCGGGACTACGCCGTGGACACCGCCAATGGCTGGGCAGTACGCCGATTTGAACGGCGAGCTTCAGCGGTGGAGCGGTGCTGCGTGGACGCCGGTATACGACCCGATGACCACCGGTGGGAATCTGCCTCCGGTCACTTCGACGACGCGGCCTTCGAACGCACCGGCCGGCAAGCTCGTCTATGAGACGGACAGCGGCGCGGTCGCGCTCTGGAACGGCACCAACTGGCGGCACCAGCCGGGCCTGATCGCGACGCAGACGGTCACCACCGCGACGTCGTCGATCACGTTCAGCGCCATCCCGCAGGTCTACCGCGACCTGCGACTGGTGATCAGCGCGAAGTCCGACGGTACGGCCGTGACCACTGGATGGGACAGCGCGTACATGCGCTGGAACGGCGCCGCCGACAACGGGTACCTCTGGAACACGTACTGGCTCGTGCAGGGCGGGAGCAGCGTCGGCGTCTCGAGTTCGTGCATCGTGTCGGGGATGCAGTGCGCCGCGGTGTGGAACAACCACTGGCAGACGCAGGGCCGCGGCGTCGCGACGATCGACATCCCCGAGTACGCCGATCCCACCAGTCTCAAGGTCTTCGCGGGGACGTCGATGGCCACCGACGGCGGGACGGCGGGGACCCTCCAGACCTACGGCGGGGGGTACATGACCACGACTCCCGCCCCCATCACCTCGCTCACGATCTACCTCAGCGGGAGCAATTTCCTGCCCGACTCCACCTTCAAGCTCTACGGGGTGGGGTGATCCCGGCGGAGCCGACGGAGGGAGCACCCGAACCACCATCGACCCACGGGACATCCATGAACGTTGAAGCCATCACCGCGACAGCCTCCTCGCTGTGCATCACCGGCGCCGCCATCGGCGCCGGTTTTCGTTGGGCCAGCCGTTTCTCGCACGTCATGCACGTCGTGGAGGCCCGTTCCAAGCAGCTCGAAGCCAACGGCGGGCAGTCGCTGCGCGACGACGTCCGCGAGATCCGTGCGGCGGTCGACGCGCACACCCACGAGTTCGCCGCGATCCACCAGACGGTCGGCGCGCTGGCCGTCATGGTCGCCGGCCAAGCCGCGCACCGCTCCGACGAAGGGGGCTGACATGGCCCGATTTCCCAAGGCGACCTGGCGCGGCCCGGTCCCCAACATGACGCCGGGCGGCATGTCCGCCCACCGCGGCCTGGTCCTGCACATCCAGGAGGGCACCGAGCCCGGCACCGACGCCTGGTTCCACAACCCGGGCTCCCAGGTCTCCGCACACTTCGGCAACCCGAAGTCAGGCCCGCTGGACCAGTGGGTCGACACCGACGACCGGGCCTGGGCCGAGGTCGACGGCAACCCGGAGTGGATCTCGGTCGAGAACGAGGGGAACTCCGGCGACGCACTGACCGCCTCGCAACTGGAGAACGCGGCCCAGCTGTTCGCCTGGATCCACACCACCTACGGCGTCCCGCTCCAGCCCTCGGACAGCACCGTCCCCGGCCTGACCGGCCACGGCCTCGGCGGCCAGGCCTGGGGCGGCCACCTGGACTGCCCCGGCCGGCCGATCCTCGACCAGCGCCCGCAGATCATCGCCCGCGCGGCGCAGATCCTGGGCGGCGCGCCGACGCCCAAGCCGCCGACGCCCATACCGACGCCGACGCCCGCACCGCCGACCCACCCGTCGTCACCCCCCTTCGGAGGCAATCCCGTGGCCACCATCCCCTCAAGCATCGGCCAGTTCTGGCCGGAGATCGCCGGCCAGTTCCCCGCGAACCAGAACTTCGACAACGAGACCGCCCTGATCTGGGCCGACGGCGGCGCCCGAGCCGCCGCCCTCTACGCCAAACAGGCCCGCGACGCCGTCACCGCCCTCGCCAACCGCGTCAGCACCCCACCACCCATCGACACCAACGCCCTAGCCGCAGCCCTGGCCCCCCACCTGACCGCCGGCGCCACCGCCCAACAGATAGCCCAGGCGGTCGCCCAGCACCTCGCCGCCGACCTGGCGAAGGGCTGACGATGTCGAGCCTGACAACACTGGAATCGGCACTCACGAAGGACTTCCGCAGACATCACGTAGCCGCCCAGGCACAGCGCCTACTCGCCGGCTCAGCATCAACGTTCCTGCTCGAACTCGCCGCCGACGGCACCCACGACTGGAGCACCAAGGCCCTGATCGCCGCCGCGGTCGGCGCCGTGTGGACGACGGCACGTCTGCAGTGGCCGACGCTGCCTTGGAGCTTGGTGGCGCGGCACTTGCAGGTGGCGAAGGCTTCGGAGCAGGCAGCGGTCGTCGCCAGCCCGGACAGCGCTACTTCGAACATTGCGACACCGGCCAACGCCGATGCCAACGCCAACGCCGCGACCAACGGTCCCGGCACCTGACCCACCGCGCCATCCACCTCGCCGATCACCGCCCCGGCACGCAGATTCATGCTGCGTGCCGGGGCCTTTTTGCGTTGGGCTGACCGCTCTCGCCCGGCCTTCTCGCGCAGGCCGAAGCCACGCTAGACGGCACTGCCGCGTGAGCGGCTTCCAGCCCGGCGGCGAGTCGTGTCGCAGGGATCTGATTTTCATGTCAGACTCGCCACGCAAGCCATTGCCTTGGTCGTTGGCACTGGGCATGCTGGGCTGTACCTACTGGGGCCGACGACGCGGAGCAGCGGGGGCAGGGAGACGTCATGGTGGACCACTTGGTCGTCCAGATCAAGGAGAAGGTCGGGCTGGACTGGGCGGATGAGCTCGGCGCGATGCTTCAGGACTCGACCGGGTTGCGGTGGGTGCGGGATCCCGAGCGGGAGCGGGCGGCTACCGGTGAGACCCAAGGGGTGGACACCATCATCCTGGTCGCGGCGTTGACGTCGGTGGTCGACACCGCCGTCAAGACGTTGCTGCACCGCGCGAACGAGGCGGCCCGGGAGTGGCGCAAGGGTCGACTCGACGCGCCGGAGATTGACGTCGCTCACGAAGGCGGCGAACCCAGCGGCGCACCCGCCAGCGATCCCGATGGCGCACCCGCCGACGACCCCGATCACGGCGTCGCGCAAGATCCGGCAGGGGACTGACCGCCGTGCCGTCGCAAGCTGTGATCATCGGGGACTCCGTCTTCCGGGACGGGCCCGGTGCGCTCCAGGCCCACGACTCGTTCCGGGCGAGCGCGCTGCTCTATGACGAGCTCCTCAACAAGCTGGATCCGTTCAAGGGCAACTGCACGCTGATCCCGGCGCGCGAGGAGCCCTCGGGAACGGCGCGCTCGACCGGGGTGGACGCCGACACGGTCATGGACGCCGTCAGCGAGGCGGTCAAGAAGGCCTCAGCGCGCGACGACACCCTCCTGGTCGTCTACATCGGCCATGGAATGGCCTGGGACAACCTGAACAACAGCGAAGTCCACCTCGCCATGTACGGCTCGCGCGAGGAACGCCCGTGGTCGTGGCTTCCATACTCGAGCATCCGTCGCGAGATGATGCGCAAGCAGGGCGGCCTGCGCATAGTCATCGCAGACTGCTGCTATTCGAACTTCCTCCACCGCCAGGGCGGCACGGCCGATGACGCGCCCGAGAACAGCTTCGCGGCATTGGACAAGGCCAACGGCACCGCCGTCTTCACCGCCGTCGACCCCGAGGGGCGCGATCCGAAGGCCTGGCCGAAGGGGTGCGACAGACTCAGTGAGCGGATGAAGGACTGCACACACTTCAGCGGGCACTTCCTGAAGGTCCTCAGCGAAGGCAGCAGCACCGCCGGAGAGAAGCTGTCACTCGGCGACATGCGGGACCGCGTGGTCGACGAGATGTACCAGTGCCAGGCTCCGCACCCCGTCGGCGGGCTGATCCTGCGCGGGCTGGGCGACAGCGTGCCGTTCGTCCAGAACTCCCTGCCGGCCGACGTGCCCAGACAACCACCGGCCCGCATCACGGACGAGGACTGGATCACGGCGCTGCGCACGGGCCGGAGGTGGCCCATCAAACCGCTCCTCGACAAGCCGGACCAGGCCGGCCGCGTCAGCCTGAGCCTGTGGACCATTCCCGAGGCCCATGAGAACGCCAGCCGTATCGACCGTGAGGCCAACGACGCCTACCGGTCCGATCCCCGCAAGTACGCGACGTACTGGTACATCAGGGACGGCCTGGCCGCGTGAGCACGGTCGGACCCGAGGACGGTGCGGCCACCGCCGAGGAACGTTTCACCAGGGACAGCGCCGACATCGAGGCGATCCTGGCCGACGGGGACCTGTCGGTCACCCAGGAGTGGATCAAGATCGCCCGCAGGCGGAGGCCGGAGAACCCCGCACGCGCGTTGAGACTGCTGCATCTCATCGGCGTCTGGCGGCCCGTG
This sequence comes from Catenulispora rubra, assembly GCF_015356825.1. GTDB lineage: Bacteria > Actinomycetota > Actinomycetes > Streptomycetales > Catenulisporaceae > Catenulispora > Catenulispora rubra. Next base: position 8,886 of record NZ_JAACYW010000286.1, read on the forward strand.
GACCGGCTCATCGAGGACGCCGAGAAATTCGACGGCCGCGACGCCGCCCAGATCCTCGGCGTGGCCGCCCTGCACCGTTCCATTCCCGACACCGCCGCGATCCTGCTCGCCAAGTGGCCGGAACCATTGGCCGTCGAGGTCGCTCGCACGTTCGCCCGGCAACGCCTCACGATCGACGTCGCCGAGATCATCGTGTTCCTCAAGACCCGGTACGCCGACCGGGACGAGGCCGCCGAAATCGTCGAGACCATGCTGAACGAGATCGCCTGGGGTGGTGCCATGCCCGGCGGCGGCGGCCGGACGATCCGTGACGTCGAGCTGATCCACGTTCACCTTGTCGCAGGCCGTCGCACCCACGAGGCCCAACAGCTGCTCACCCGGGTTCTTTCGCGGACCTGGGAACGCGGTTTCGCCTACGCCCTGGCCATGGAGTTCAACCACGACGCGCCTCAGCGCAACGTGCTCGGCGACTGGGCCCGCGACACAGTGAAGACCAGGAAACCGGACACTCTGGCGATCGCCGTCATGCGTGACCTGATTCATGGCTGCGGTCCGCTCGACGGTATCCAGGCCCGCCGTCTCATAGCCGATGTCGGGGGCACCTGGCCGGCCGAGCCGCTGGCGCGTCTTTGTGTCGACCTCCTGAAATGTGACTGCGACGACCGGGTGGCGGCCGTCTACCGGTCCGCCGCGCGCCGGTCCGAGCTGTTCGAGGTCGCGTTGGTCATCAAGGAGTGCTGGGCGTCGTCGGCGCTGGGCGGCGTCCGCGAAGAACTGCTGAGGGCGGCCGTCGTCGGCTCGTCGCCGCATTCCGTCCCGTTGACCGTCGACCAGGTGAACGAGTTGGCGAAGCTCGTGTCCGAGCTCGACACGCCCGAGGCGCCGAACCAGATCCGGATCCTGGCGCGCCTGGACGGCTGCCGGGGCGCCGACCTCGCCGACCTGCTGGAAGCGCGCACCGGCAAGCGGCGTCGGGCTGCCGGGCTGGATCTGGCCCGCAGGCTCGCCGAAGCGGCCAAGGCCGGAACCGTCGACGCGACCGCCGTCGCCGGCTACATCAGCAGCCTGCGGGGCCGGTCGTGGTCGGAGGCCAGGCAGGCGGCCGACGACGCCGTCGACGAGCTGACCGGCATCGCCCACAGCTCTCCCGACGTGGTGGCGGACGTCGCCGTGAACCTGTTTCGCGAGGACCGGACGAGGAAGGACGCGGAGGACCTTCTCAACCGCTATCTGCTGAACCCTGGAGTGCTCTCGGCCACAGACCTCGTCACCCTCGTGGGAAGGGTCCGCGGGACGGAACTCGGACGCCGCGCCCTCGTGGACGCCTTACGGGAGACCGTCCGCCGATGGCCGCCGTCCCGGCGGCGGGAAGCCGTGGACAGGCTGCGCAAAGCCGGGTTCGGGCACGAGGCCGATCAGATCTCACGATCCTGACCCGGTGGTCCGGGTGGGCTCGCGCAGAATCGGTTCCCGCCGGCTCATGTATCCCACCGACGCACGGTAGGACCAGGCGAACACGATGCTCGTGAGCATCGCGACCACCAGGCTTCCCGACGGTTCGCCGAGCGTCGGCGGCAAGCCCGGCGACATCTCGGAGCGGCTGAGGACGAGCAGTCCCACGACCAGGACCGCGTGCGGCACGGCGGCGGCGAACGCCGCGCGTTGTATCGGCGGCCAGCGGCCCGACAGTTGGTTGTCGGCGTCGTAGATGCGGGCCGGGGCCCACCGCGAGGCCACGGGCAACACCAACAGGAGCACCACTCCGACGCCGAGCAGCGTCATACCGCGCCACAGCGCCGGCCATCCGGACCAGTACAGAACCTCGCTGGCGCCGACGAAGCCGAGCCAGGCCGGGATCCACCAGAACCCGGAGATCCGGAACCGCGGCGATGCCGTCTCGGCGTAGTGACGACGAAGCGCCATCAAGGACACCGCGGGCAGGGCGTATATGAAGAGAGTCAGAACACCGCTGGCGGTCACCAGGTTCACCCAGTCGCCGCGGAGGATCAGCAGACTCAGCCAGCCGACGATGAGGTTGACCAACAGGATCGTCGACATGTCGGGCCGTCCGCGTCCGAACAGGCGCCGCGGCCGAGCCAGCCGACGGTCGGTCACCCCCATCTGGGCCAGGCCCTCGACCTCGCGGGACAACAGCAACACGTACACGATGCCGGCCGAGGCCGGCGACACGATCGTGTCGATCCTCAGCAGCAGGGCCATCGCCGCACCCGTCGCGGCGATGCCGACGGCGAATCTCGTGTACGGGGACGCGGGATCGCCGGGCTGCCATCCGGTGTGGCCCAGGAACACCAGCTGGAGCAGCGTGTAGAGGATGATCGAGCCGCTGATCGTCCCCAGCACGGCCACCCGCAGACGGACTCCCTCGTCGACACGGACCCCGAAGCGTCGGACGACGTCGCGCCGCACCTGCCCGGCGAGGTCCAGCGGCCCCTGGAATCCGACGTACGCGAACACGACGCCGCCGACGGTCACCGCGCTCACCACCGCGCGGACCGTTCCGTAGCCGTGCGCCACGTGGTGTGCCGAGATCGCATGCCGGTCGAAGCCGGACAGGAGCAGCAGGAAGACGACCGCGACCGGTACGAAGACCTTGAAAGCGGACAGCAGGACGGTGCCCTGCCGGATCACCCTCAGAGCGAACAGGTTCGTCGCGACGAGCGGCACCATGATGGCCGCGGACACGAGAATCCCCAGCCAGGTGGGATGAGAGGACTCGGGCGAGTAGTCGTAGAGGGCGTGTGATTCGAACGCCTGCACAACCGCCACCGACTCCGTCGCGGGGTTGAGCGCGTAGAAGATCCACAAGGCGGCCGCCACGATCGTCCCGACGAACGGACCGCTGCTCTGGTACGGCCACGAGACGAGGCCGCCGTTCTCCGGCGCGTGCCGGCCCAACTCCACCATGACCAACGCGACGACAAGCATCAGCGCGCCGCCGATCAGCCACGAAAGCCACGCCCACGAGCCGGCGATGCTGCTCGCGTGGTACCCGCCCAGCAGCCAGCCCGACCCGATGGCACCACCGAAAGCGAGCGCGAACAGGGCCCCCAGCCCGAATTCGTCGTCGAGGTCCGGAGTCGGCCGGCCGCGCAAGGCTGGTGTCGGGCCGGTCGCAGGTTCCTCCACATCCTCCACATCCGCGCTCACAAAGCCTCCCCCTCGAGTTCTGTCTCAGGCCTGACGAGCCTGAATGGCGACAGCATACAAACGCGGAAGGCGGCGTGAGGCAGTGTACTGATTAAGTCGGCGCGGTGCCGGGAGGCGGAGGCATTCTTGGCGAATACAGGGCACTGAGATACCGGGAAGGGACGAGGCCATGACCGTCCACGGGGTCCGGACCTGCTCGTGCCGCATCCGAGCGGGTCGGTCTGTAGACCCGCTCGGATGCGGCGAAGACTGCTGAGATATCGGTACGGACTCTGATCAGCGCATCTGAGCTACGCAAACACGATCCGCCAGTTCGGGCTGGCAGCCCTCGCGGACTACTCGGCCGCAGGCTTGACGAGCGCCAGGATTCGCCGCTGGTTGCGCAGGCCGTCCGGTGCTTCGGACTCGGGGTCCACAAGCATCCAGCCGTGGCCGTCCCCGACGAAGGACTCGAAGTCGAACAGCTGCTGCCGATAGCGGTCCTCGGCCTCCGGCAGGTCCCGCAGATGCGCCAGCGGTCCCCAGGACGCCGGCTCGCCCGCCAGCCGCCAGCACGCGGCGTGCAGCGCCATCCGGTCGTCACCTTCCCCGTCGAACAGGTCGGCGCCGAAGAGCCGTCCCGCCTGACTTTCCAGGTCGCCGTCGTGCACGATCCCTGAGACGGTGGGCATGAGGAGTGCGTCGCCGTCGATCCGCAGCCCCAGCGCGTCACGCAGCCAGGCGTGTTCGATGCCGAAGGCGACGATCGGGTCGCACGCGTCGTCGCCGTCGCCGCGCCAGATGTGGAAGTAGTCGCCGGTCTCGGCCGGAACATAGTGGTCCTGCTGGACCGGTAGGCCACAGACCTGACAGTACGTAGCGAAGACGGCCATACCCTCAATCCCCACGGAGACGGCGCCCCTGCGGGGCCGGCGCTGAAAGCCTCACGGTATCGGGTCGGCCCGACCGCGCGCCGCGGACTGAACGGAATCACCGGAGACAACGTCTTGGAGGGTCGCTCAACGAATACCAGTAAGACTTACTCTCAGCGGTTTCGGCCCTGTTTCGCGACGTGGTGTAGGGATCCAGGCTGCGGCACCCGATGCGTCAAGACCTTCTTCAGGGGACTGATCCGCTGGTACTCTGGCCGAAATTTTCGGTGAAGACGGGTGATGTTCCGATGGCATCTCACAGACTGCGGAACGGTCCGGACCCGGTCTCGCCGACCGCCACCATCGCGGCCATCGCCGAGGAGGTCGGCGTATCGGTGGCGACTGTCTCGAAGGTGCTCAACGGCCGCGCCGACGTCGCGGCTCAGACTCGGGCCCGGGTCGAGGAGAGTCTGGAACGGCACAGCTACCGCCGGCGCGCCAAGAAGAAGCCGGCCGGCACCGGGCAGATCGACCTGGTCTTCCACGAGTTCGACTCGGCGTGGGCGATGGAGATCATCCGGGGCGTGGAGGCGGTGACCGAACCGGAGGGGGTCGACGTGGTCCTGTCGCAGCTGGGCGGCGCGCACCATCCGCCGCAGCACTGGCTGGACGCGGTCCTGTCGCGGCGGCCGCTCGGAGTGCTGTTCGTCCTGTGCAGCCCGACCCAGGTGCAGCAGGAGCGGTTGCGGCGCCAGGACATCCCGTTCGTGGTGGTCGACACCGACAGCGCCACCACCGCCTCGGTGCCCACGGTCGGCTCCAACAACTGGAACGGCGGCCTGCTGGCCACCCGCCACCTGCTGGCGCTCGGCCACCGCCGGATCGGCATCATCTCAGGGCCCGAAGACGTGCTGTGCAGCCGGGCCCGCCTGGCCGGGTTCCGCGCCGCGCACGAGGAGGCGGGCCTGGAGGTCGACCCGGACCTGGTCCGCTACGGCACCTTCTACCTCGACGCCGGATATCAGCACGGCCTGGCCCTGCTCGACCGCGCCGACCGGCCGACCGCCGTGTTCGCCGGCTCCGACATGCAGGCCCTGGGGGTGCTGCGCGCGGCACGGCACCTCGGCATCGACGTACCGCGCGGGCTGTCGGTGATCGGCTACGACAACATGGATGTCGCCGCCTGGACCGATCCGGCGCTGACCACCATCGACCAGCCGATCAGGGACATGGCCGGGACGGCCGCGCACATGGTCCTGGACCTGGCCCGCGGCCAGGTCCTGCGCACCAGCCGGATCGACCTGGTCACCGAGCTCGTGGTGCGGGAGAGTACGGCGCCGCCGGCGGCTTGAGGACTGCCTGGGCCCGATCCGTGGCCGTAGCCTGTCCGGCGAGGTCACAGGGATTCGCGAGACCTCGCCGGGGTCGGGCCGATGCTGTTCTCGATGCGCTATGAGGCGCTACAGGACACTGATGGCCATGTCCATTGGCCGTTCGGACTTATCGTGACGCCCCAGTTGTTGCCGCTCCCGTTCGGTTTGGCGACCATCACGTACTGGCTGGGCCATGTGGCGCTGACGTTCCACGTGCTGTAGACGACAGCGGGCGAGACGAGGTTCATCGTCACCGTCCAGTTGCTGGAGCCGGTGACGGCGACGTTGAGGTTGTACCAGTTGCTTCCCTGCGAGCCGGCCGACAGGGTCGCTGTGCAGCCACCACCGCCTCCACCGCC
>NZ_JAACYW010000287.1 GCF_015356825.1 Catenulispora rubra
CAGCCCTCCCCCCACGCGAGGTCTACTTCGGCGACTGGGACGCGGTCGGCCCCGACGACGACGTGTGCGACATCGCCTTCCCGATCTAGGAGCCATGCGGCCGGCCGCGGAGGGGGCGGTCGGCCGCTGCTGGGGGAGCCCGCTCGACTCGCGACCCTGCCGAGCTGCCGAGCTGGTGTGTCAGAGCGATGCCGAGCCGCCGGGACAGTGCGCGCCTGGTCGGCTGCCGCGCGACTCGCGCTGATGCCTGGTTGCCCGCCGCGCTGTTTGCTGCCGAGTCAGCCGGGTGCGGCAGTGCGATGCCGAGCCGTCGAGCGCGCGGATGAGAGGTCGAGTCTCACGTTGTCGCGGCCCTCGCCGGAGTGGTGGTTTCGTGCGAGTTCCCGGCAAGCAGCGGCCGGCGCGGCCGCGCCTCGTAGTGCGGGGCCCAGTTGCCAGCTCGATCTCGCCCCGAGCCCCACCCGCCTCGCCAGTCGTCATACCTCTCTTGCCAGCCATCCTCTCCGCCCATAAACTTAGCGTGCCTAAACTATGTAAATGACAAAAGGGCGGGGCGGTATGACTGCGACACAAGCTTCCAGCGCGACTGGGAAGGCCGTCCGCGGGCCCGACCATCCGCACTACAAGTGGGTGGCGCTGTCCAACACGACGTTGGGCATGCTGATCGCGACCATCAACTCCTCCATCGTCTTGATCTCGCTGCCGGCGATCTTCAACGGGATCAAGCTCGATCCGTTGCAGCCGTCGAACGTCAGCTACCTGCTGTGGATGCTGATGGGCTACATGCTCGTCACCGCTGTGTTCGTGGTGGCGTTGGGGCGGCTCGGGGACATGTTCGGGCGGGTGAAGATCTACAACTCCGGGTTCCTGGTCTTCACCGTCTGCTCGGTCGCGCTGTCGCTCGATCCGTTCCATGGTGCGACCGGTGCGTTGTGGCTCATCGGGTGGCGGGTGTTCCAGGCCATCGGTGGGGCGATGCTGATGGCGAACTCGGCGGCGATCATCACCGATGCGTTCCCGGCTGCGCAGCGGGGCATGGCGTTGGGGATCAACATCGTCGCGGCGATCGCGGGCTCGTTCATCGGGCTGGTGCTCGGCGGTGCTTTGTCGGAGTGGAACTGGCGCACGGTGTTCTGGGTCAACGTGCCCATCGGCCTGATCGGCACCGTCTGGGCCTACAAGTCGCTGCACGACACCGGCGTCCGACAAAAGGCCCGCATCGACTGGTGGGGCAACCTCACCTTCGCCGCGGGCCTGACCTCGCTGCTCGCCGGCATCACCTACGGCATCCAGCCCTACGGTGGCCACACCCAGGGCTGGACCAACCCCTGGGTCGACGCCGGGCTGATCGGGGGCGTCGCCCTGATCGTCGTGTTCTGCGTCATCGAGGCGAAGATCTCCGATCCGATGCTGCCGATGACGTTGTTCAAGAACCGCGACTTCAGTACCGGCAACCTGGCCAACCTGCTCGGCGCGATAGCGCGCGGCGGCCTGCAGTTCATGCTGATCATCTGGCTGCAGGGCATCTGGCTGCCCCTGCACGGCTACGACTACAAGGACACGCCGCTGTGGGCGGGCATCTACATGATCCCGCTGACGCTCGGCTTCCTCGCCGCCGGGCCGATCGCCGGGCACCTGTCCGATAAGTTCGGGCCTCGGGTGTTCGCCGCCGGTGGTCTGGTGGCGATGGCCGTCTCGTTCGCCGGCCTGCTCCTGATACCTACGGACTTCTCCTACTGGGTGTTCGCCCTACTCATCTTCCTCAACGGCATCGGCGGCGGCCTGTTCTCCGCGCCGAACACCTCGCTGATCATGTCCAGCGTGCCGACACGGATGCGCGGGGCGGCCTCCGGGGCGCGGGCGACGTTCATGAACGCCGGCATGGTGCTCTCCATGGGCATCTTTTTCTCGCTCATGGTCGCCGGCCTGTCCAGCTCGCTGCCGCACACCCTGTCCACCGGCCTGACCGCGCAGGGGGTGCCGGCCGGGACCGCGACGCAGATCTCGCACCTGCCACCGGTGGCGACCCTGTTCGCCGCCTTCCTCGGCTACAACCCCATGCAGCAGCTGCTCGGTCCCTCTACGTTGCACGCCCTGCCCGCCTCCAACGCGCAGACCCTGACCGGCCGGGAGTTCTTCCCGCACCTCATCTCCGGCCCCTTCCACGACGGCCTGATGGTCGTGTTCTGGCTCGCCATCGCGATGGCGGTGATCGGGGCGGTGGCCTCGGCGCTGCCCGGGAAGGCGAAGCCGGAGGAGGAGACGGTCGCCGGGCAGGGCGTGGCGGCGACCGCCTGACGGCAGGTCCCACGCCGGGTCCTACGCCGGGTCCCGCGCCGGGTCCCGCGCCGGATCCCGCGTCGGGTCGAGTCGGGTCCCACGTTGGCCCGCGGCGTGGGACCGGCCTGTGGCGTCGAGGGTCGGTAGATTGTGGGTCGGGCAATGTGTTTCACTGTGCCCCACTTCCGCCACACCGCACCGACACCCATCCGACGCCGCCGGCTCAGTCCCGCGCTCCTGTGAAGGACCCGATGAACTCATCGCCGACCCAGCCCGACACCGAGGTAGCCGCCCGCCTGCGGGTGGCGCTGGGGCGTTTGAACAGGCAGCTGCTGCAACGCCAGTCCGAGGCGAGCTTCGCCCAGCTGTCCGCGCTCTTCGTGATCGAGAAGTGGGGCCCGATCCGGATCGGGGACCTGGCGCAGCGCGAGAAGGTCGCCGCGCCGTCGATGACCCGCACGCTCAGCGGCCTGGTCGCGGCCGGCTGGGTGCAGCGCGAGCCGGATCCGGACGACGGCCGCTCCTTCATGGTCACGCTCACGCCCGGCGGCGAGACGCTGATCACCAAGGTGCGCAAGCAGCGGACCGCGGCGCTCGTGCAGGGCATGGAGCGGCTGACCGGCGCGCAGCTGGAGGCGCTGCAGGCCGCCGTGCCGGTGCTGGAGCAGCTGGCCGACGAGGTCGAGCCGAAGCAGCGCCTGAGCTGAAAGAAGTGGTGAGCAGTGCCGCGACGCGGACCCCGCAGGCGCCCGCCCGGACAACGATGCGACACTGGTCAGCATGACGGCAGCAAGTGACGAGCCCGCAGTCTCCGTGCCAGAGATCTTGGTGCCCGAGACTCCGGCCGAGGCCGAGTGGCCGCCGCGCGAGTGGCGAGAGGCCCAGCGCGGCGCCGGCGCGGCCAGCATGTACCGGCTCCTGGGCCTGATCGCCCTGATCATGGTGATCCTGGTGATCGTGTCCTTCTGGGGCCTGGCCAACGGCTGATGCGGCACACCCTGATCCTGCTCCGGCACGCCAAGTCCGACTGGCCCGACGGCGTCGCCGACCACGACCGTCCGCTCTCCGCGCGCGGCCGCCGCGACGCGCCGCGCACCGGCGCGTGGCTGGTGGACAACGACCGCGTGCCGGACCGGGCCGCGGTCTCGACCGCGCTGCGCACGCAGGAGACCTACGAGCTCGCGGCGGAGGCGTTCCCGGCCGGCCCGGAGGTGCTCCTGCTGGACGACCTCTACGCCGCCTCGGCGGGCGAGATGCTGGAAGTGATCCGCCGGACGCCCGAGGGCATCGGCACCCTGATGATCGTCTCGCACAACCCCGGGACCCAGTACCTCGCGCTGGCGCTCGCCGACGAGGCGAACCCGGAGCTGGTCACGAAGGTTCACGCCCGCTACCCGACCAACACGCTGACCGTGCTGGAGTTCGACGGCGTCTGGGCCACGCTGGACCCGGCCGGGGCTTCGATCGTGGCGGTGGAGTCCCCGCGCGGCTGAGCCTGCTCAGGCCGCCGGCTGCACCTTCCGCGAGTCCTTGGCGGACCCCGACCCGGACCCGGACCCGGACCTCGATCCCGATCCCGATCCCGATCCCGAGACCGGCTCCTGAGCCGCCGCCGCCGACGCAGACCCGGAACCAGCGCCAGTGCCAGCCCCGGACCCAGCTCCAGACCCTGACCGCGCCTCCGCAGGCGCGGTCTCTATCGCCTCTTCCGAAGCGTCCGCGACCTCGACCTCCTCGCGGGTGATCCCCAGCAGGTACAGGATCGTGTCGAGGAACGGCACGTTCACCGCCGTGTCCGCCTGCTCCCGCACCACCGGCTTGGCGTTGAACGCCACCCCGAGCCCGGCGGCGGCCAGCATGTCCAGGTCGTTGGCCCCGTCGCCGATCGCCACGGTGTCGGTCACCGGGATCCCGGCCGACTCCGCGAACTCCCGCAGCGCCGCGGCCTTGCCCGCGCGGTCCACGATCGCCCCGACCACCCGGCCGGTCAGCCGGCCGTCGGCGCCGATCTCCAGGGTGTTGGCCAGCGCGAAGTCCAGGCCGAGCTCGTCCCGCAGCGAGTCGGTGACGTGCGTGAACCCGCCGGAGACGATGCCGACCAGGTAGCCGAGCCGCTTGAGCGTCCGGACCAGCGTGCGCGCGCCGGGCATCAGCCGGACCGAGGCGCGCACGTCCTCCAGCGCGCCGGCGTCGAGCCCTTCGAGCAGGGCCACGCGCTCGCGCAGCGACCCGGCGAAGTCCAGCTCCCCGCGCATCGCCCGCTGCGTGATCCCGGCGACCGCGTCCAGGCACCCGGCGCGGGCCGCCAGCTCCTCGATGACCTCGCCCTCGATGAGCGTGGAGTCGACGTCCATCACCACCAGCCGCTTGGCCCGCCGGCTCAGGCCGGCCGGCTGCACCGCGATGTCCGCGTGTTCCTCGGCCGCGACCTGGGCCAGCCGCTCGCGCAGCAGGTCGGGGTCGGCGCCGGAGACGTCCAGCTCGATCGCGGTCACCGGGTACTTGGCCAGCCGCACGATGCGGTCGATGTTGCCGCGGCACTCGGCGATCTCGCGCGCCAGCGCCTCCATCGCGGCCGCCTTGAGCGGGGCGCCCAGGACGGTCACGTGCGTGCGGCCCTCGCGGCGCTTGCGGTTGTCGCCGAGGCCGGTGACCACCTCGACGTCGAGCTTCTCCTCGGCGGCCCACCTGTGCAGGGCCAGCCGCAGCGCGGTGGGGCCGTCGGACTCTGTCGGCGCGCCGACCAGGACGGCCAGCACCAGGCGTCCGCGCACCACCACCTGTTCCACGTCCACGACCGGGACGTCGAACGGCTCCAGCGCGGCGAACAGGCTCGCGGTGACCCCGGGACGGTCGGCGCCGTACACGGTGACCAGGACGGTTGCGGCAGGTGGCGGCAGGACGAGCGCGGTGTTCATGGTGTGATCCACGGTACCCGCCGGCGTCCGAACGGCCGAGGAGTGTCCGGGTGGTGGGCGCCTCCGGTATCCCATACGGGTGATGTCTGGTCTCTCAACAGGTTCACCCCGGGCTGACAGACCTAGCATGGAATCATGGCCGCGGACGACCTGTCCTTCGTCGCCGGGTTCCTCGCCGCGTCCGGGTTGTTCTGGACCGGGGGCGGGGTGCTCTGGCTGTCCGTGTGCGCCCGCAGACTCGCGCGGCTGCGGCTCCGGCTGGTCGGGGTGCCGACCCGGGGCGAGGTGATCGGGATGGTCGTGTCCTGTGACGCCTCCGGGACGGTGCGCAACGCGCCGCGGGTCCGCTACTTCGCGCAGACCGGGCCGCCGGTGGTCACCCGCGCCTACGGCTACCGGCCGCACCAGAGCGTGGCGACCGGGGCCCAGGTGCGGCTCTGGTACGACCCGCTGCGGCCGGAGCGGATCCTGGTCTCGCGCTTCGACCTGAGGCTGCGCGACTGGGTGGAGCTGCTCGGGGCGCTGGTGGTGCTGGCGATCGGGGTGGCTATGGAGTTCGCGGCGCTCACGATGGGCTGAGGAACGAGCGGCATCGGCAGGCCGACAGCCGCTCCGACCACCGACCACCGACGACCACCGACCACCGACGACCACCGACCACCGACGACCACCGACCACCGACCACCAGCAGTCGCCGATTACCGATCACCGATCACCAATCAGCGATCAGCGATCACCAACCACCGATCACCAACCACCGATCACCAGTCACCGATCACTGGCCGCCCGGCTCCAGAATCGAGTGGTACGCCGCCAGCTGCGCCCGCCGCGTCACCCGCTCCAGCCCGACCAGCGCCGAGGCCCGCAGCCGCGACTCCAGCGCCGTGACGCTGCCGCCCTCGTCCTGCTTGGCCAGATCGGCGATCGCGGCGAGGCGCTGCGCCTGGGTCAGGACCTTGACGGCGCGCGGCGGATAGCCCGGCGCCAGCACCGCCTCCGGGGCGCGGCCGTGGCCCCGGATCGCGGCCAGCGACTCGGCCAGTTCCGGGCGCCAGCGCGCCACGTCGAGGCGGGCCAGTTCCTCGGCCGCCTCGCGCAGCGCCGCGTTCAGCTCGCGTTCGGCCTCTGACAGCGTCGGCACCGGGGCCGCGCCGCTCTCCACCGGGGTCACCGTCCAGCGCACCGCGTGCCCGCGGTCGCCGTCCGGGCCGTAGCCGGCCACCGACGGCACGATGCCCAGGGCCGGCCCGTCGGTCAGGACCGCCTCGCCGACCTCGATCGCCGCCTGGTTGAAGGCGGCCGGCCCCTTCAGGCCCAGCGGGTCGCCGGGCCGGGGCAGCGCGAGCCGGAAGCCCGTGACGCCGGCCGCGCGCAGCCGGCCCAGCGCGACGGTCCAGCTCACGTCGGCGTCCTCGCCCGGCACGCCGGCCACCCGGTGCGGCTCGTCGCCGTCCGCCCGGACCTGTTCGGCGGCCGAGTCCAGACTGGTGTGCCCGGACAGCCACGCGTTCCCCCACGCCACGAGGCGGCCGGACCGGTGTTCGCTCAGCATGACCACCAGGGTACGTCGCGGCGCCCACGCGGCGATCTGGTGTGTGCGACGGTGCCGACGGTGCGGACTGCCGTACTCGTGCGTCCTCTAAGCTAGGCGCGCGAAGATCGAGGCCTGCAGCGTGAGGAACCTGGTGCCGAACATGACCACCGATGCCCTGTCCGTCGACCCCGACAGCGTCCTCGACCTCGTCGACGTCTCCGTGGTCCGGGAGGGCCGCAAGCTGCTGGACGCCGTGAACTGGACGGTCGGCGAGGGCGAGCGCTGGGTGGTGCTGGGGCCGAACGGGGCCGGCAAGACCACGGTACTGAACATCGCGGCCACCTCGCTGTTCCCGACCGCCGGCGCGGTGGGCGTCCTCGGCGAGCGGATGGGCGCGGTCGACGTCTTCGAGCTCCGCCCGCGCATCGGCTACTCCTCGGCCGCCGTCTCCGAGCGGCTGCCGCGCGGCGAGACGGTGCGCGACGTGGTGATGACCGCCTCCTACGGCATGGTCGGCCGCTGGCGCGAGAAGTACGACGAGGCCGACGCCCAGCGCGCCGACGACCTGCTGGCCTGGTGGGGCATGGCCGAGTTCGGCAAGCGCACCTTCGGCACGCTGTCCGAGGGCGAGCGCAAGCGCGCGCTGATCGCCCGCGCGCTGATGGCCGACCCGGAGCTGCTGCTGCTCGACGAGCCGGCCGCGGGCCTGGACCTCGGCGGCCGCGAGGACCTGGTGCGCCGGCTGTCCCGGCTGGCCGCGGACCCCTACGCGCCGGTCACGATCCTGGTCACGCACCACGTCGAGGAGATCCCGCCGGGCTTCTCGCACATCCTGCTGGTGCGCGCCGGCGCGGTGGTGGCGGCCGGGCCGATCGAGACCTCGCTCACCTCCGAGAACCTGACCACCGCGTTCGGCCTGCCGCTGAGCGTGGAGCGCTACCAGACCCCCTCCGGCGACCGCTGGTACGCGCGCGCGGTCTGACGTTCGCCACCTCGCGCCCTCTGACAGGGGTTTGATAGCCGCTCCGGCTTCCGTAGCATGGGTTCCATGCACGCGATGGTGTGGGCGATCGTTGCGGCCGTGCTGATCCTCCTGGAGCTGACCACGACCACGTTGGTGTTCGTGATGCTCGGGATCGGGGCGGCGGCGGCCGCGATCGCCGCCGGGGCCGGCGGGAACGTGGTCGTGCAGTTCGCGGCCTTCGGCGCGGTCTCCATCGCCACGCTGGTCTTCGCCCGCCCGACCGCGATGAAGCGGCTGCACGGCGGGCCCGAGCACCGCCAGGGCACCGACACGCTGATCGGCCGCGAAGCTGTCGTCGTCGAGAAAGTAGACGCCCACGACGGCAGAGTGCGGATATCGGGCGAGATCTGGAGTGCCCGCGCCTACGACGGGCAGACTGAATACGAGGTCGGAGACCGCGTCGACGTCGCGCAGATCGAAGGCGCCACCGCGCTCGTTCTGTAAGCGGCGCCTGGGATTCCGCATACCCGAACGCGGGCAGGACTGTTCACGACGGACCTCGACGGAACCGTGTGTGCGCCATGCCCGCACGAGGGTACTAATACAGTGGCGCGCAGCGCCCCCTTGAAGGGTGGTTGGTGGGCGACGGGTGGGCCTAAGATCGAGCACTGTCACCGGGGGGTGTTTCTTGCCCTCTGCCTGCCGGACATCGATGTTGTTATGGAGGAGGAGTCGACATGGTCGCCACGATCGTCGTCCTCGTCGTGATCGCCGCGGTCATCGCGGCGAGCTTGTTCCAGTCCGTGCGCATAGTCGGGCAGGGGACCGTCGCCGTCATCGAGCGCTTCGGCCGCTACACCCGCACGCTGACGCCCGGCCTGCGGATCCTGATGCCGGTGGTGGACCGGGTGCGGGCCATCATCGACGTGCGTGAGCAGGTCGTGCCGTTCCCCCCGCAGCCGGTGATCACCCAGGACAACCTGACGGTCTCGATCGACACCGTCATCTACTTCCAGGTCACCGACGCCCGCGCGGCGGTCTACCAGATCACCAACTACATCCAGGCGATAGAACAGCTGACGGTCACCACGCTCCGCAACATCGTCGGCGGCATGGACCTGGAGCGCACCCTGACCAGCCGCGACTACATCAACAACGAGCTGCGCGGCGTCCTGGACCAGGTGACCGGCAACTGGGGCATCCGCGTCTCCCGCGTCGAGCTGAAGGCGGTCGAGCCGCCGGCCTCGATCCAGGACTCGATGGAGAAGCAGATGCGCGCCGACCGGGACCGCCGCGCGGCGATCCTGTCGGCCGAGGGCTTCAAGCAGTCGCAGATCCTCACCGCCGAAGGCGAGAAGCAGGCCGCGGTCCTGCGCGCCGAAGGCGAGGCCAAGGCCCGCGCCCTGCAGGCCGAGGGCGAGGCGGCGGCCATCCGCAAGGTCTTCGAGGCCATCCACGAAGGCAACGCCGACAGCCAGGTGATGGCCTACCAGTACCTGCAGCAGCTGCCGAAGATCGCCTCCGGCGACAGCAACAAGCTCTGGATCATCCCCAGCGAGTTCGGCAAGGCCCTGGAAAACGTCGGCGGCGCTCTGGGCCGCTTCGGCATGCCCGGGGTGCCGGCCGCGGAGCCGGTGGCCGCCAACGGCAACGTCCTGGCCCCGACCGCCGAGGCGCCCCCGAAGGCCCCGGCGCCCCGCCAGGACCGGCCGCCGCGCCAGCGCGGCACGTCGAGCCCGGCGGACGACGTGTTCTTCAACCAGGACGACGACTGAGGTAGCCGAGGAAGCCGAGGTAGCTGAGGAAGCGCGGGGCCGGTCTGATGACCGGCCCCGCGCTTCGTCTGCCGCTAGCCCGCGGCGCGTGTCCGCGCCTGCCACGTCTCGGCGGTGACCGACACCGCGAGCAGCGCCGCGCCGAGGATCCCGACGGCGGTGAGCCGGTCGCCGAGCAGCGCCACGGCCAGGACCGTGCCGGTCAGCGGTTCCAGCAGCGCCGTGACGGTCCCGGTGCTCGCCGCCGCCTCGCGCAGGCCGATGAAGTAGCAGCCGTAGGCGATGGCGGTCGGGACGAGGCCGAAGACCGCCAGGAGGCCGATCGCGGCCGGCTTCGGCGTGAATCCGGCGCCGGTGGTGAAGGCCGCGGCCCCCAGCAGCACCAAGCCGCCGAGGGTGAAGCTGTAGCCGGTCATCGTGATCTCATCCAGGCCCGCGACCGGGTCCTTGCCGAGCAGGCTGATCGCCGAGAAGCCCGCCGCGCTGGCGATCGCGCACAGCGCGCCGAGAGCGAGATGCGCGGTCGTGATGCCGTGCGGGGGCTCGCCGACCAGCAAACCGAGGCCGGCCACCGCCAACGAGACGGTCGCGGCGACCCGGACGTCCAGCCGCCGCCGGCCGGTCGCCTGCTCGAACGCGACGACCAGCACGGGTGCGGCGCCGATGGTGAGGAGTGTGGCCAGGCTGACGTCGGTCAGCGCGACGGCCGCGAAATAGCAGGCTTGGAAGCCGGCGGACAGTGCGCCGATGACGCCGACCCGGATCCAGGCCGCGCGGCCCCGGACCCGCCCGGAGCGGCCGGCTCCGGCACCCGGCAGCCGTCCGGTACGCGCGACGGCGCCGCCCTGCCGCGGCCGTCCGCGGCCAATGGCGGTCGCGAACAAGATGAGCAGCGTGCCGCCGATCGACAGCCGGTACCCGGCCACGGCGGTGGGGGACAGGTGCGCGTGCAGCGCGAGCAACCGGCCGGTGAGACCGCCGGTGCCCCAGAGCACGCCGGAAAAGACGAGGTAAATCAAAGGGATCGCTCCTGCGACGAAGACTGTGCCTGATGAAAGGCGGAAGAGGAATCAGTCGCGGGAAGCGGGGCGTGCCACTCAGACCGGTCGGCTCAACACGCCGACCGGCGGTTTCTGATGGTCAGGTCGACCCCGCTTCAGGATCCCGGCGGCGGGGTGACCGGGAACAACCGGTGCACGGTTAGCGATCCTAACTACTGGACGCCGCGTAGCCAACCGATCTTTCCCCGCTACGCTCGATCATCGGCCAGAGCGCGTCGGCAAAGGCGGGTCGGCCAGGCGCGAAGGAGGCGGCAGTGGGCATCGGCGAGGTGGCGGCGCTGCTCGGCGTGGGCATGGCGGCCGGCACGATCAACACGGTCGTCGGCTCCGGCACCCTCGTGACCTTCCCGACCCTGCTCGCCTTCGGTTACACCCCGGTTGTCGCGAACGTCACCAATACCGTCGGTTTGGTACCCGGCTCGCTGTCCGGAATTCACGGCTACCGCGCGGAGATCGCGGAGTTCCGCGCCCTCGGTGGCCGTCGCCTGACGCGCCTGGTGCTCGCCTCGATGCTCGGCGCCGCGCTCGGCGCGTTGCTGCTGTTCCTGCTGCCGGCCAAGGCGTTCAAGGCGATCGTGCCCGCCCTGATCGCCCTCGCGTTGGTGCTGATCATCGTGCAGCCGCGGCTGGCGAAGCGGATCGCGGCGCGCCGGGCGGCGCGGGAGAGCGCGACGGTGGCGGACGGCGCGGCCCAAGGCTGGGGTGTCCTGCTGGCCGTGTTCGGCAGCGGGATGTACGGCGGCTACTTCGGCGCCGCGCAGGGTGTGCTGCTGATGGCGATTCTCGGCCTGACGTACAGCGACCGCCTGCAGGTGCTCAACGGCGTCAAGAACGTCCTGGCCTGCGTGGTGAACGCGATCGCGGCGGTGGTGTTCATCGCGGTCGGCGCGCTCGGGCTCGGCGGGTCCCAGCATCCGTCGGTGCGCTGGGGCGCGGCCCTGGCGATCGCGGTCGGTGCGCTGGTCGGCGGGCAGATCGGGGCGAGCGTGGGCCGGCGGCTGCCGCCGAAGGTGCTCAGGGGCCTGATCGTCGTGGTGGGCCTGGTCGCCATCGGGTCGATGGTGCTCTGAAGCGGTGCTCTGAACCGGAGTTCAGACCCGCGCCGCCGCCGATGCATAACCGCACAACCGCCCGCACTTCGACGCATAGGTGATCTTCACCGAATTGGCAGTGTATCCAGCTGATACTACCTATGCTGGAGGCGGTACCGGCGGCGTGCCGCACGTGCATGGCGTCCGTGCACCTGGGTCAGTATTCTGCCCGTGACGGGGGTCACGGGTCTGACAGTTCGGGGGCGGGACCACCGGGGATCGGCGAACAGGATCGGCACAGATCTTCAACGACCAATACAGATCTGCAAGGACCAGCACAGATCTTCAAAGACCAGCACAGAACGGCACCATCGGCGCGGCGGATCGCCGCGTCACCACTCCCACCGGTGCTCCGGCGCCGGCAGGCCCGTTTCGGAGATTCGTCTTGGGCAAGGTCTCCTACCGCTACGCGCACATCGAGGACCTCGACGCGCCGACCATCTACGCCCTGCTGCGGCTGCGGCAGGAGGTCTTCATCGTCGAATGGGGCAGCTCGCACCTGGACATCGACGGCCGGGACACCGAGCCGTCCAGCGTGCACCTGTGGGCCGAGCGCGACGGAGACGTGCTGGCCGCCCTGCGCGTGGTTCAGGAGTCCGACGACACCCTGCGGATAGAACGCCTCGCCACCCGCTTCGGCGCGCGCGGCCGCGGCATCGCCGGACGGCTGCTGGACTACGCGGTGAAGATGGCCGGCGAGCGCAGGCTTCTGATCGACGTCCCCACCGCCCTGGAGCCGTGGGCCGAGCGCTTCGGCTTCGCCAGGGCCGGCGACCCCTTCATCGCCGAGGGTGTCCAGCAGGTGACCATGGCTCACTGACGCACGTGCCTTTGCACGTGCGCCACCGGTCCCGGCGCGGGGGCCGGCGCGCGATGAGATCCGCGCCACGGCCGAACGGGGATGTTCGCTCCCCTGATTCGCCCCGATTCGCCGGATTCGCCGCCTCACTTGTGGAACAGGCGGTGTTAGTGTGCGTTGACGTTCCTACAGTCGTAATGCGGAGGACCACTCCATGGCCGATCCACGGCGCGTCCCCAGCTCCGCCGTGCCAGCTGTGTCGGCCGAGGGTCCGGCGTGACCGCCGGCCGGCACGGGGCCGCGGGGCCGGCGATAGCCCAGGCCGCGGCGGCCGTCGCGGTCGTCGGCTACGACGGATCGCTGCCGGGACCGGTGGTCCGCCGGGTTCTGGAATCCTCCGAACTGGCCGTGGGCGTCGCGCGCCATCTCGACGGCATCGGGGTGCCCGACCACGTGCGGCGGATCCTGCTGGGCGATGACAACCGCCTGGCCTACGCCCGCCTCACCGCGCACCTGGGCGATCCCGAGGCCGGTCCGGCCGTCGTGGTGACGGCCGGCGACCCCGGGTTCTTCGGGGTGCTGCGCGATCTGCGGGAATCAGGCTTCGAAGTCGTCGGCTATCCGGCGCCCGGCCCGGTGGCCGCGACGCTGGGCCGGCTCGGGCTGCCGTGGGACGACGCGGTGGTGGTCTGCGTGACCGACGACCGCTCGCTCCAGCGCGCCGCCAACACCGCCCGCGCGCATCCGAAGGTGGCCATCGTGACCGCCCCGGAGTTCACGCCGAACCGCGTCGCGGCGGCCCTGCGCGGGGCCGAGCGGGTCTTCATCGTGGCCCAGCACCTCGGCGAGGCCGACGAGCGGATCGAGCGGCTCTCGCCGACCGAGGCGGCCGGCCGCGTGGTCTGGGGCGCCGCCGACGCGATCCTGGTGCTGGACGAGGAGCGGCTGAGCCCGGACTCGCCGCACGACCCGCGCTGGGGCGCCGGCTGGGTGTCGGCGTGGGCCGGGCCCTCCTCGGGCTGGGCGGTGCCGGACAACGCGTTCGTGGCCCGCGGCCCGCAGGTGCTCCCCGCTGAAATAAGGGCCTTGATACTGGCGCGGCTGGCACCAAGGCTGGGCGCGATGATCTGGGAGGTCGCGGCCGGGGCCGGGGCGCTGGCCGTGGAGTGCGCGCGGCTGGGCGCCGCGGTGATCGCCGTGGACCGCGATCCGGACGCCTGCGAGCGGATATCGCTGAACGCGGTGATGCACGGCGTGGACGTCGAGGTGGTCAGCGGTCCGGCGCCGACCGCGCTGGCCACGCTGCCCCGGCCGGACGCGGTCTTCGTCGGCACCGAGCGCGCCGACATCGTGCGCGCCTGCGCCACCACCGGCGCGCGCACCGTCGTCACCGCGGTCACCGCCCTGGACCGGCTGCCGGCCATCCGGCAGGCGCTGCGGCTCGGCGACCGCCGGGTGGACGGCGTGCAGTTGCAGGCTTCGCGTCTGGCCCCCCGTCCGGGGGACGCGCTCCGGTTGGCCCCGGCGGCGCCGGTATTCGTTCTTTGGGGTGAGCTTGGGTGACAGACCCGGCTTTTTAGTCAACCCATCAGGGCTGCGTATGCTCTTCCGGGCTTGCGCGCGGCTTTCACGAGCGATACTTGGCAGCGCCCACGCGAACGCGAACCCCCGCTGACGAGGGGGACACGGGGAACGGGAGCGGGAGACGAACCATGGTATGGAACGACAGGATCGAGGAACCCACGGTGACCGGTGCCGACGATTTCGGCCGTGATGGCTCCGGGAGGCCGCCGTACGAGGGCGAGTTCCCTCCCGGTGCCGGGCCCTACGACGACAACGCGCCGACCGCGGAGTTCAGCCGGCTGGTGTTCGACGACGACGGCGCCGGCGATTTCCCGGGGCCGCGTAACGGTTCTGCGGGACCGGGTGGGCTTGGCGGGCCCGCTGGTCCTGGTGGACCGGGCGGGCCCGGCGGCGGTCGCGGTGGCGCGGGCGGTGCCGGGGGCGGTCAGGGCGGGCCCGGTGGTCCGGCCGGACC
>NZ_JAACYW010000288.1 GCF_015356825.1 Catenulispora rubra
CCTCCGCCCCGAGCGCGCGCCCCTCGGCCCAGCGCGTGATCGCCACGATCGCCGGCACCACCACGTCGCGGGCCTCGTCGGTGAGCTCGTACTCGAACCAGGGTTTGTCCTGGCGGTAGGCGCGCTTGGTGAGCAGACCGGCCTCGGTGAGGTCGTTCAGTCGGGTGGTCAGAATGTTCGCCGAGATGCCGAGCGTTCGCTTGAGCTCGCCGAACCGGGTCGTGCCGAAGAAGATTTCGCGCAGGATCTGGTACGTCCAGCGCTCGGAGATGGTCGCCAGGAAGCTCCAACCGCGCTCGAACACGACAGGTCCGGGGTCTCTCGCCACGCTCGCTCCTGGTTGTACCACGACACTAGTTCAGAAAAGTTACCAGTGCTGGCATGCCGACGCGCGGGGAAGCGAGTGAAAGCCGCCACCGAACGCGGTGATCTGGACGATTAGTAGTAGGGCTGACGCCACTTGTCGTGCGATAGTTGGCTGGCGCAAGCGTCCAACACAAGGTGGGTGCGGCCGCAGGTATCGAGGAGATTCATGGCAACGGGTAAGGTCAAGTGGTTCAACGGCGAAAAGGGCTTCGGCTTCATCGAGCAGGATGGTGGAGGCCCGGACGTCTTCGTCCACTTCTCCGCGATCACCGGCAGCGGCTACCGCAACCTGGAAGAGAACCAGGCTGTGGAGTTCAACGTCACCCAGGGACCCAAGGGTCCGCAGGCTGAGGACGTCCGCGCCATCTAAGGCGCCGAACGCCAGCTCGAACGCTCGAACACCGCCCGCCCCCGCATCGACGGGGCCGGGCGGTGTTCTTGTGTCGGGAGGGTCGTTCGGGACTGTCAGCCGGGGCCGTCAGCCAAAGCTGTCGGCCAGGGCCGTCAGCCCCTGCCCGCTACGACCCCGAAGGCAGCCGACAGCCGGACACCGTCAGATCGATGGCGTTCGACGAGTTCAGGCACGTCGTGATCCAGTACGTCTCCTGCCCGTACCCCTGCCCCCGCTTCTCCGTCTTGGTGCCGTTCGCCGCGACCTCGCACGGGTTGTCCAGCGTGCACAGCTGACCGCTCTCGTTGATCGTGTTGTTCACGCCGACCACCTGGCCGGTGCTGGTGTCCACGACCGGCGAGCCGGAGCTGCCGCCGATGACGCGGCAGCCGCTGAGGCCGTAGCGGAGCGAGTCGTGCCAGGTCCACTGGTCCTCTTCGACCGTGCCGGCGAAGCCGTTCAGGGTGCAGCTCCAGGTCCGGTCCCAGTACGCCGACGGTATGGCGATGGTGTGGCCGCTGGTCGGGTGGCTCGCGGACAGCGTGAGCGGGGTGGCGCCGTACTGGCTCCGCAGGGACGCGAAGGTGTCGGTCAGCTCGTACACGGCCACGTCGGTGTTCGTCATGGTCGCGTACAGCAGCTTGTCGGCCTGCACGGTGCCGAGCTCGTTGCCGCCGGCGTCCAGCAGCGTGCCGGAGCGGCTGCTGTCCACGTTCTGCAGCACCTGGCCGGCCGAGGGCATGCCGCCCTCGTAGCAGTGCCCGGCGGTGAGCATGAGGGCCTGGTCGGTGTCCTGCGAGGTGGGATACCGGACCAGTGAGGCGGAGCAGTCGTCCAGGGCGATGGTGCTCGCCAGGGTGACGCTGACGCCGGGGCGCGCTGCGGCGCTCGCCGTCCCGGCGGTCAGGGTGAGGGCGGCCGTGATGGTCACGGCCGCCGCGGCGAGCATCGCCGCGGTTCGCTTGAGCATGGGATCTCCATGGGGCGAGGGTGGTGGCATGCGCCTATTGGCACGCGGCGGAGCGTAGGAACGAATCCGGCATGTGTCAACGGGTCCTGATATAAACCTCAAGACCAGACCGCCGCTGCGGGCTGTGCCGCGCCGGGTCGCGAGCCGAGGCACGAACCCGAATCCGGCGCCCCGGCGTCGAAGTACGCGACCAGATGCGAGGCGCAGCCCGGCACCATCGCCAGCGAGCCGTGGACGAAGTCCTCGACGGTGAACACCGTCCCGCCGATCGTGTCCTGCATCTGCCCGACCCACGGGTACGGCGTCAGCGTCTCGGACTGCGGCGACGGCCCGCCCTGGATCCCGTCCGAGCAGTCGTAGGACGTGCTGTATCCGATGCCTCGCGGATCGAAGCCGATCAGGTCGTACTGGTCGTTGAGCTGCGCGTCCACAGTGACATGCTTACGGCCGCGGGCTCGCCCGGTGACCGCGTCCACGGACTGCGCCTCGGCGCCGACGACTACCTGCCCAAGCCGTTCCATTTCCCCGAGCTGGTACTGCGCGTCCAGGACCTGGCCCGGCGCCGGCCCTCGGCCCGGCCCCGGGTGCTGCGCGCGGCCGGCGTCGAGCTCGACTGAAGAAGGTGTGGGACGAGAACGCCGACCCCTTCACCCGCACAGTCTCGGTCACGGTCGGCCGGCTGCGCCGAAAGCTCGGCGCGCCCGAACTCATCGTGACGATATCCGGTGCGGGCTATGGGATCGACGTCTCACAGGCCGAGGCTCTCTGAGCTCGAAGCTCAGAACCGCGGACGGCGTGGGCAGCTCAGTCCTAATCCTCCTCGAAGCGCAGCGCTCCGGCCGGACACAGGTTCACCGCGTCCCGCACCGCGTACCGGTGCTCGGCCGGCGGCTCCGGCTCCAGGACGACCACCAGGCCCTCTTCCTCGTCCTGGTCGAAGACCTCCGGCGCGTTGAGGGCGCACATGCCGGCGCCCATGCACTTCGACCGGTCTGCCGCGACGCGCATCTTGACGCTCCTCGTGGGATTCGCCGGGTTCGCCAGGTTCGCCGGATCCACGGTCTTCACCACGCGACCGGCAGGCTGTGCACGCCGTAGATCAGCATGTCGTGCCGGAACGGGATCTGTTCGAACGGCACCGCCAGCCGCAGCTTCGGCAGCCCGTTGAGCAGCACGTCCAGCGCGATCTGCAGCTCGGCGCGGGCCAGCGGCTGCCCCAGGCACTGGTGCACGCCGAAGCCGAATGCCAGGTGCCGGCGCGCGTCGCGGCCGACGTCCACGGAGTCGGCGTCGGGGAACGCCTCGTCGTCCCGGTTGGCCGTGTTGATCATCAGCAGCACGCCCTCGCCGGCCCGGATCGTCTGCCCGCCGACCTCGACGTCCTCGGTCGCGACCCGGGGCAGCCCGGTGTGCACGATGGACAGGTAGCGCAGCATCTCCTCGACCGCGCCGCGGATCAACGTGGGGTCGCTGCGCAGGCGCTCCATCTGGTCCGGGTTGCGCAGCAGCGTGAGGATCGACAGCGACGTCATGTTGGCCGTCGTCTCGTGCCCGGCCACCAGCAGCAGCGTCCCCATCGTCGCGACCTCGTCGCAGGTGAGGTCCTCGCGGTGGATCAGCCGGCTGATGATGCCGCCGTCGTCGCTCTCGCGCTTGGCCGCTGCCAGCTGCTTGATGTACGCGTTCAGCTCGTCGCGCGCCTGCTCGACCTGTGCGGCGGTGGAGTTGGCGTTCAGCAGCGTGCTGCTGCACTTCTGGAAGTACGCGTGGTCCTCGTACGGGACGCCCAGCAGCAGGCAGATCACCAGCGAGGGCAGCGGGAGCGCGAACTCGGCGACCAGGTCGGCGTGGTCGCGGTCGCGGGTCATCGCGTCCAGCAGCTCCACGGCGATCGCCCGGACCTGCGGGCGCATCTCCTCCACCCGCTTGATGATGAAGTCCGAGGTGAGCATGCGCCGCAGCCGGGCGTGCTCCGGATCGTCCATGCGGATGAAGGTGGGGTTGCCCGCGGCCAGCTCACGGCGTCCCGGGCTGAGGAACGGGAACCCGGACTTGGCGGCGTCGGCGCTGAACCGGCGGTCCTGAAGCACGGCCCGCACATCCTGATGCCGGGTGAGCATCCACGCGGTGGTGCCGTCGAACAGCCGCACCGGGGCGACGGGATGCTGTTCGCGGGCTTGGTCGTACGCGGGCGGGGGGTCGAACGGACAGGCTCCGCGGTCGGCGGGGACGGCGAGGACTTCGGCCGGGTGGTCCGCGATGGTCATACGCCTGATCCTTTCCAGGTGGCACAAGTTAGCTTTTGTACGCTAACTAACTGACCGTCAGCCTAGCTCACGCATGGTGATGAATAAAGGGTCGTATCGAGGGTTGAACCGGTATGAATCGGGAAGCGCCAGAGGCTCAGCACGCTGACAAGGACAAATGCAGAAACCTGACTCACGCCTGCTCGATCGGGAACAGAATCGGGCTCAACAGATATTGAGACCGCTGTTCGGTCGCCTCGTTCTCCAGCGCCGGCAGGATCGCCGCTCGCAGGGCACTGATCAACGCCTCAAGCTCCTCGCGGCTGAGCCAGACCGCGTGCTGCCGGTAGCCGACCAGGTCCGCGGTCGGGTCAGAGTCCTGATGTTCCAGGTACGCCGCGAACTCGGCCTGCAGCGCGGCGGTCGCGGCGGCGAAGCCCACGCGGTGGTCGTCCTTGGTCGGCTCGGCGACCTGCGCGCTGTCGATGCCGGCGCGCTCGCCGCGCAGCCGGTAGTGGCGCTCGACGGCGCCGCGCACGCGCCGTTCCTCGGCGATCTCCAGCACCCCGGCTTCGGTCAGCAGGTCGAGGTGGCGGTACAGCGTGGCCCTGGAGACGTCGCCGACGCGTTCGTTCAGCCGGCCGGCGGTCAGGACGCGGCCGCCGCGCAGCGCGTGGATGACGCGCAGGCGGACCGGATGTGCCAGGAGCTTCAGCGGGTCCATGGACCTACGATCTCATAGATGCTACTTTTCTCAAAGATGCGAAAGGTTGAAGAGTCGACGTACCGGATGTCGGCTGGAAGGCCGCACAGAGCAGTAGAGCAGCACAGAGAAGTACAGAGCAGCACAGATCCCACCAGGGAGAGTCATGGAAGCGATGAACGACCCGGCGGCGCTGATCGCGCACTTCGTGGAACTGGCCGATCAGGGCCGGTGGCAGGCGATCGAGGCGCTGTTCGCGCCGAACCTGGCCGCGGTCGTGTCCGCCGACATGGTCCGGGCCGGGTGGGAGGCCGAGGCCGTGCCGCTCGGCGACGTCGTCGGGCTCGGTGTCGCGCGCACCGAGCCGATCGACGACGCGCTGACGCGGGTGAGCGTCACCGTCAGGTTCGCCAAGGGCGATCTCACGGTCTTCATCGCCACGGCCGGCGACGGGTTGCTGCAAGGCCTGCGTATCGCGGCGCCCAGTGAGTGGGTCCCGCCGTCCTACGCCGCTCCGAAACGGTTCGCAGAACACGAAGTCGTGGTCGGCGAAGGGCCCCTGGCCGTCCCCGGCACGCTGACCGTTCCGCGTGGCACGGGCCCCTTCCCGGCCGCGATCCTGCTGTCCGGCGGCGGCCCCTTCGACCGCGACGGCACCGCCGGCCCGCTCAAGCCGCTCAAGGACCTGGCCTGGGGACTGGGCAGCCGCGGCGTGGCGAGCGTGCGCTTCGACAAGGTCGGCGCCGTGCACGCCGGGGTACTGGCCGAGATGCTGGAGTTCACCGCCGCCGACGAGTACCTGCCGTACGTGCGCGACGCCTTCCGGCAGCTCGATCAGAATCCTGAGATCGACTCCGACCGCATCCACGTCGTCGGGCACAGCATGGGCGCGAAGATGGCGCCGCGGGCCGCCGAGGCCGAGCCGCGGATCGCGGGGCTGGTGCTCATGGCGGCGGACGCCTCGCCGATGCAGCGCTCGGCCGTGCGGGTCGTCCGCTACCTGGCCGGTCTCGGCCTGGTCCCGGACGAGATGGTCGCCGTCCTGGCGGAGCAGGCCGCGAACGTCGAGCGTGCCGATCTGTCGTCCTCGACACCGACCGAGGACCTTCCCCTGGGCTACTCCGGGGCCTACTGGCTCGACATGCGCGGCTACGATCCGGTGGCCACGGCGAAGAACCTCACGCAGCCGATGCTGATTCTGCAGGGCGGGCGCGACTATCAGGTCACCGTCGAGGACGACCTCGCATTGTGGCGCGCGGGGATCGGGGATCGGGCGGATGTGGACATTCGGGTCTATGCCGCCGACAACCATATGTTCGCGCCCGGCACCGGAACGTCGACGCCGGCCGAGTACGCGACTCCGGCGAACGTCGATTCTGTGGTGGTTGATGACATTGTGCGGTGGCTTGCTCCGGAAGCTCCGCGAGGCAAACGCCTGTTCTCGGGAATGCGTGGACGCCGGGGCTGACCTCGGCTCCTTATAGCGGATTCCGCGAACTTCACGATTTCTTCAGAATTCTCAGCGCTGGTCAGAAGGTTGCCGTGAGGGGAGTGCATACGAGTTACTCACGCAGGTGTAAAGTGCTTCGCGAGATAGGCCGATCCCATTGAGAATGTACGGTGGAGCCCCGGGGTCGCCGACTCGATGGGTCGTGCGCCGGTGTTCGTCCGGGGCCTCACTCGACGTGTTCGACGAGGACCGGATTGTTCCCGTTAGAAAGCCGTGACCTGGGTTTCCGCCCGGCGGTACTCCCAATCTCCTATGCAGCGTAGTAGATTCGCGGTGTGGCTGACATGCGAGAGCCGTTGTTCGCGGCGGGTATCTACTGCTGTGTACCGCACATCGATGACGAGGATCAGAGCACTGTCGACGTGCGCGAGCTGAAGTGCCGTGAGTACGCGCGGGCGCGGCGGCTGCCCGTGGCGCCGGCGGCCGTGCAGGCCGACGCGGTGCGCACGGTGTGGAAGGCCAAGGGCGTCAAGCCGGGGTGGGCGGCGACGCTGGCGGCCGTGGAGCGCAAGAAGATCAGGGACCTGATCCTGTACGCGCCGGGCTCGCTGCTGCGCCATCGCGCGAACGACCTGGTGCGGCTGCTGAACGCCAGCGAGCGCAACGGGATCGTGCTGCACAGCGTCGGCGACGAGTGGGACCTGGCCGACCCGGCGCAGCGGCGGGCGCTGAGCGATCGCGCGTCGGTGGCCTGGCGCGCGGCGCAGGCGGTGTCGAGGGCTTCGCGCGCCGCGCACCGGGGTGCGGCGCTGGCCGGGCGGCCGCACGGCGGCGGACGCCGCGCGTTCGGCTACGAGCCCGGCATGGGGTCGGTGATCCCGGCCGAGTCCAAAGTGGTGCGCGAGGTGTTCGCGCGGTTCCTGGAAGGCGAGACGCTGCGCGCCATCGCGTTCGATTTGAACGGTCGAAAGGTGCCGACGGCGATGGGCTCGGCCTGGACCGTCGGCGGCGTCGGCCGGATCCTGGACGCGCCGCGCTACGCCGGGATCCGCGTCTTCCGCGGCCAGATCCGCGGCGACGGCGGCGCCTACCTGCTCGCGGCGTGGGAGCCGTGCGTCAGCGTCGAGGACTGGGAGCACGTTCGGACGCTGCGGGCGAACCACGGCGCCGGGCACACCAACGCCCGCAACGGCGCCGAACGCTCGGGCTACCTGCTGACCGGGCTGGTGGAGTGCCTGGCCTGCGGGCACAGCATGGTCGGCTCGGTCGTCGGCGGCTATCGGATGTACGCCTGCGCCTCGACCCGGAACCAGCCGCCGGAGGAGTGCGCGCGCTCGATCGGGGCGACGTCGTTCGAGATGCACGTCCAGGAGGACGCGGTCCGCATCCTGCAGGAGTGGGACGCCGCACGCGTCGCGTCGCTACCGATGGTGGGCAACCGTCGGCCGGACCCGCGCTTGGCGCAGGACGGCGAGCACCAGGCGTTCGGCGACGTCCACGGCGGGGTGGTGGTGCGGTCGGCGTCGGCGATCGACGGGATCGTGACCGGTCCGGAGGCCGGGGTGGACTGGCCGCGGGTGCCGCTGCGACGGCGGGCCGAGGTGCTGCGGTTCTTGTACACGGTGATTCGGGTGGGGCCGAAGACGACGAGCCGCGGGGTGTTCGATCCGGGGCGGATCGCCTTTGTGCCGCATCCGCTGTAGGTGCGGCGGGCGGGACAGGCGGCACGAGCGGCGGCTGGCGGCAGAGCTGAGCGGGTCGGAATGCGGGGCGGGCGTCGGCGATGAGTGGCGGGGGACTTCACCCCGCGCCCGGGTGCTTGCTGCGCCAGGTGCTCTTCTTGGCCTGATTGCCGCAACGGTCCATCGAGCACCAGCGCCGCGTCCCGGGCCGGGATGTGTCCAGGAACCAGGCGCCGCAGTTCGGCCCCGCGCAGTCGCGGACGCGGTCGATCAGCGGCGACGTCGCGAGGTCGAGCGCGTCCCGGGCAATGGCGGCGAGGAGCGCGGCTACCGGATCGGCGGCGGCGTGGTGCAGTGCGCCGTCTTCGTCCAGGACCGGATGCGGGGTCGGCGACGTCGCGGTCTTGTTGAGCAGCGCGCGTGCGTCTGGCGGGCAGTCCGCGGGGGTCGTGGCGCGGGCGGCTTTCACCAGCGCGTAGACCGCCTCGCGGGTTTCCTGCGCGGCACGCAGCGTGCGGGGCGCCGGCGCGTCGATCGCGACGTCCTCGTCATACGGCCCGAGCTGCCTGATCCACGCGACCAGGGCCTCGGGGGTGGCGAGCTCCTCGAACGCCCCGTCCGTGCCGCGCCATCTCAGGGTTCGGATGAAGTCCAGGCTCGGGCGGCCGGAACCGGTGCGGAACTCGGTGATCGTCTCGGGCATGGTCCCACTGTACTCCGTGCGGAACCGGTTTGACCGGTGTACATTGGCGGAACCACTTAAACCGGTTCCCATGGTTCCCACGAGGTGACTTCTGTTGTCCGCACTCGTCGTACCCGCCCCTGCCCTGAAGCCGGTCCTGAGCCGGCCGTTGACGTTGTTGCTGTCGATCGCGTGCGGTGTGGCCGTCGCGAACATCTACTTCCCGCAGGCCATCAGCCCACTGATAGCTTCCGGACTCAAGACGAGTAAGAGTTCTGCCGCGCTGGTCACGACCTGCGCGCAGTTCGGTTACGCGGCCGGCATCTTCCTCCTGGTCCCGCTCGGCGACCGGCTGCGGCATCGGCGCCTGGTCACGACGCTGCTGATGCTCACCACGGTCGGGCTGGTGCTCGCCGGGACCGCCGACACGCTGCCGATGCTGGCCGTCGCCAGCACCCTGATCGGGGCGACGACCGTCGTCCCGCAGATCCTGATACCGATGGCCGCCGGACTGGCCGAGCCCGAGCGGCGCGGTGAGGTGACCGGGACTCTGCTGTCGGGGCTGATCGGCGGGATCCTGCTGGCCCGCACATTCTCCGGGACGCTCGGCCAGTGGCTCGGTTGGCGCGCGCCGTACCTGGTCGCGGCGGTGGCGGTGCTGCTGCTGTCGGCCGCGATGGCCGCGTTCCTGCCGACGACGACGCCGAGCACCGGTGAGCGGTACCCGGCGTTGCTGGCGGCGTCGGTGCGCCTGCTGCGGACGGAGCCGCTGCTGCGGCGTTCGTGTCAGTACCAGGTGTTGGTGTTCGCGGCGTTCAGCGCGGCGTGGACGGCGTTGGCGCTGCACGTCACCGGCCCGGAGTACCACCTCGGGACGCCGGCGGTCGGGGTGCTGGCGCTGGTCGGGGCCGGGAGCATGTTCGCGACGCCGCGGGCCGGCCGGGCGACCGACCGGCTGGGGCCGGACGCGGTGAACCTGCGGTGCCTGGTCGGGGTGGTGGCGGCCGCGGCGGTGCTGGTGACCGGTTCGGCGGGCGGCGTGTTCGGGCTCGTGGGCCTGGCGGTCGGGATGCTCGCGCTGGACGTCGCGATGCAGTCGGGGCAGGTCGCGAACCAGGCGCGGATCTTCGCGCTGCGGCCGTCGGAGCGCGCGCGGCTGAACACGGCGTACATGACGTGCGCCTTCCTCGGCGGGAGCGTGGGGTCCTGGCTCGGGGTGCGGGCCTATTCGGCGTTCGGATGGAACGGGGTCTGCGGGGCGGTCGCGATCTTGGGTGCGGTGGCGCTGGGGCGCTGCCTCTTGATACCTAGACAATCTAAAGCCTAGAGTTCCTAGGCATGACGACGATCGTTGCGGCCGGCCTCACCAAGAGCTACGGCGCCGAGCCGAACCGCGTGCCCGCGCTGCGCGGCGTGGACGTCGCGATCCCGAAGGGCACCTTCACCGCAGTGATGGGGCCCTCGGGATCCGGCAAGTCCACGCTGCTGCACTGCCTGTCCGGGCTGGACACCGTGGACGCCGGCACGGTGCGCATCGGCGACGCGGAGATCACGGCGCTGCCGGAGCGCGCGCTGACCCGGCTGCGCCGCGAGCGGATCGGCTTCGTGTTCCAGGCCTTCAACCTGCTGCCGACGCTGACCGCCCGCGAGAACATCCTGCTCCCGCTGGAACTCACCGGCCGCCGCCCCGACGCAGCACACTTCGACGCGGTGGTGACCCTCCTGGGCCTGCCCGACCGCCTGGAGCACACGCCGGCGCAGCTGTCCGGCGGCCAGGCCCAGCGCGTGGCGATGGCCCGCGCCCTGATCACCCGGCCCGACGTGGTCTTCGCCGACGAACCCACCGGCAACCTCGACCGCCGCACCGGCCGCGAACTCCTGGACCTCCTCCGCCGCAGCGTGACCGAACTCGGCCAGACCGTGGTGATGGTGACCCACGACCCGGCCGCCGCCGCCCGCACGGACCGCGTCCTGCTGCTCGCCGACGGCCGGATCGTGGACGACGTGGCCGCGCCTTCGGGGGCCGAGGTGCTGCGGCGGCTGGACGAGTTGGATGCGGGGGAGGGCGCCGCCGGCTCGGCTGCTGATGCTGCCGCCGCCAACCTGGTCGCTGATCCGACTGCCGCCAACCGAGTCGCCGAACGGACTAACGCCGGCCCTGCCACCAGATTTGTCGCTCGTCTCACTCCCGAGGCGACCGCCTGATGCGCATCACCACCGTCCTGCGCCGCGGCCTCGCCGCCCGCAAAGCCCGCGCCCTCGCCACCGCCGGGGCCGTGGCGGCGGCCGTCGCGTTCCTCGCGTCGAGCTACATCCTCACCGACACCATCGATGCCGGCGTTCGGCAGCAGGCTGATGCCGCGACCGCCGGGGTCTCCGCCGTCGTCACCGATGCGCGTGGCTTCGGCGGGTCCGTCCTCACCGGGGCGCCGACGCTGCCCGCCTCGCTGGTCGGCCGGGTGCGCGGGGTGCCGGGTGTCGTGGCGGCCGAGGGCATCGTCGAGGGCTACGCCGTGCCCCTCGACCGTGGCGGCCACACCACCTCCGCGCTCGGTGGCCTCGGCCTGTCGATCCCGGCCGATCCGCGCCTGCGCCTCGTGAGCCTCCAGTCCGGGCAGTGGCCTCAGGGCCCTGATCAGATCGTCGTCGACGCCGGGACCGCCGGCAGCCTCCACCTCGCCGCCGGCAGCACCCTGCGCGTCGCGCTGGCCCGCGGCGTCCAGAGCTTCACCGTCACCGGCACCGTCGGCTTCGGCGGTGCGCAGAACATCGCAGGGCTCAGCGTTGTGGGCTTCGATCCGGCGACGGCCGCCGCGCTCCTCGGCAGCGGCAACACGGTCGCTGCGGTCGAGGCCGTCGGCGCGTCCGGCATCGAGCCGGCCGTCCTCCAATCGCGCATCGCGGCGGACGTCGGCGGCGACTACACCGTGCGCACCGGGGCGCAGCAGGCGGCGCAGCTGGTCAGCCAGGTCGGGTCGGTGACCTCCACGATCGGCGCGGTGCTGCAGGTCTTCGCGATGGTCTCGGTCGTGGTCGCGGCGCTGCTGATCGCGAACATCTTCGCCGTCACCGTCGCGCAGCGCACCCGCGAGCTGGCACTCCTGCGCTGCGTCGGCGCCGGACGCCTGCAACTGGCGCGCCTCGTCCTCGCCGAGGCGTCGCTGGTCGGGCTGGCCGGTGCGGTCGTCGGGCTGCCGCTCGGGCTCGGCGTCACCGCCGGCCTGCGCTGGGGCTTCGGCCACTTCGGCCTGCCGCTCCCGGCCGGCCCGACCGTCCTCGCCGCGCGCACCGTCATCCTGTGCTTCGTCGTCGGTCCCGGCATCTCCGTCATCGCCGCGGCCTCGGCGGCCCGCCGCGCGTCCCGCGAACGACCGCTGGCCGCGCTCAGCGCCGTCACCACCGCCGACCACGCCGGACGCCTGTCCCTGTGGCGACGTGCGGCAGCCGCGCTGGCCTTCCTCGGCGGTGCCGCCTTGGAAGCCGGCGCCGACAGCATCGCCCCGGCAGGCCTCGGCAGCATCCTGATTCTCTTCGGCATGGGCCTGGCCGGTCCGGCGCTCGTACGGCCGCTGACGGCGGCGCCCCGCGCGGTCGTCGCCGCCGTATCAGGGTTCGTAGGACGCCTCGCCGGCCGCCAGATGACGCGCGAACCGCGCCGCGTGGCAGGCACCGCAGGCACCCTGGCCGTCGCCGTGGCCACCGTCTCCATCGTCGCGGCGATGGCGGCGTCCCTGGTCTCCGAGAGCGAGGCCGACGTCCGCCGCTCCCTGCACGCCGACCTCGTCGCCGCCACCACCCCCGGCACCGGCGCCACCCTCGACCCGAGTGCGGTCCAGCGCATCGCCGCCCTGCCCGGCGTGGCCCACGCGACTGGCCTGTCCTGTGGCATCTTCAAAGCGCCCGGCGACTCCGAGAAGGCCTGCGGCATCGACCCGGCCGCCCTGCTCGCCGACGTCGACCCCGGCGTCAGCGCCGGCCGCCTCGCAGACCTCGCCACGCCCGGCACCATGGCGGTCAGCGCCCTGGCCGCGCACCGCGACGGCTGGCGCCTCGGCCAGACCATCCCGATCACGTTCCCGGTCGGCGGAACCCGTCCCGTCCGTATCGCAGCCCTCTACGACAACGAGCAGGTCCTCGGCGCCTTCGTGATCCCCGAATCCGACTACCTGAAGGCGTATCCGCCACAGGATCAGGGTCTTGAGGAAGTCCTGATCCGCACCCAACCGGGACAGACAGTGCAAGCCCGCCAAGCCGTCGCGACCGCCCTCGCCGCCTACCCGCAGGCCACCCTCGACGACCGCGCCGGCTACGCCACCCGGGCCGCGCAGGGCTTCCAGCTCCTGGCCACGATCATGACCGCGCTGCTCGCCCTGAGCCTGCTGATCGGCGTCCTGGCCGTCGTCACCAGCCTGGCGCTGAGCGTGTTGGAACGCACCCGGGAGATCGGCCTGCTGCGCGCGGTCGGCGCCGAGGCGAGCCACATCCGTACCCTGATCCGCAGCGAAGCCCTGGCCACCGTGGCGACCGGCACGTTCACCGGCGTCGTCCTCGGCCTGCCGATCGGCTGGATCCTGGCGCGCGCCGTCATGGACGGCCACCTGCCGGGAACGCCGTCGGTCCCGGTGCTGCTGCTGGCGGTCGTGGTGCCCGCGACGTTCGTCACCGGGCTGCTCGCGGCCGTGGCTCCGGCACGCCGCGCCGTGCGGATCGGAGTCCTGCAGGCGCTGCGTGCCGAATAGAAGCCTAGAAGGTCTTACTTTGTTTCCGACTCGCCGCCGGCGGCAGGCTTGTCTTCGGCTGGCGTGGTCGGGGCGCTCGGAGCGCTCGGAGCGGTCTGAGCGGTCTGAGCGGTCGGGGCGGCCCCGCCACCGTTCGGCTGGTCCATGTCGATCACCGGCACCGGGTCCAGCCCGAGGTGCGCCGCTATCCGCGTCAGCAGCATGTCCTGCGCCACCAAGTGCTCCTGCAGCTGCGCGGTCTCGTGCAGCGTGGCGCTCGCGTCGTGGTACGTCGCCTCGCTGCGCGCGTCGGCAGCCGCGGCCTGCACGTTCTGCCCCACCATGATCACCGACAGCAGCACCAGCTGCAGGAAGGTCTGCGCGACCCACGCCACGATCGTCGAGGCGCCGCCCCTGATCGCCGACGGCAGGCTGATCATGTCGAACGCGGCGAACAGGTACGCGCACCACATCGAGCCCACGGCCCGGGTGATGAGCAGCGCGGCCTTCGTGTTGAAGCGCGTGGCCGCGTTGTCGGTGCGGTGCTGGTCGGCGACCTTCACCGGGCCGTCGGCGTGCCGCGCGGCGATGTGCGGGTGCGGGATGTGCTCGTAGTGCAGGTGCTTGGCCAGGTCCAGCGGGTTGTTCGGGCTCATCGGGCGCTCCTTCGACGGCGGCGGGGCCCGACGGCCCGGGCCCGGTTCGTCGGGTGCTCCATACCGGCGAGCGAGATCAGTTCACGCAGGTGATCCCGTTGTCCATGGCGATACCGGGCGAGTTCGCCGGATCCGGGGTGCCGGACGGATCCGGTGTCGCGGAGTCCGTCGGGCCCGGTCCGGTCGCGTCGGTCGGTGCCGGGGGCTGGGGGCCACCGGGCGGAGTGTAGTCGGCTCCGAGCCTGATCAGCACATGACCGGCCGCGGTGCGGGCCGACGGCGCCGGCACCGCCTGCACGCCGAGGGTGGCCGCGAGCTGCCCGGCGGCCTTGGCCGCGCCCTTGCCGTACAGGATCGTGGTCCGGTTCTGGGCGGTGGCGCCGGCGGTCTTGTCCACCGGCCAGCCGGAGGCCGCCAGCCAGTCGCCGACCGTGGTCGCCAGGCCGTTCTTGGCGGTGGCGTTGTAGACGTCGACGACGGTGTGCGTGTCGGTCGGCGCGATCGCGGCAGGCCGCATGCCGGTGGCCGCGCCGGGGGCGGCGGGCAGCGGCGGG
>NZ_JAACYW010000289.1 GCF_015356825.1 Catenulispora rubra
GGGCCGGGGTGGGCGTCGCCGACGGGGTGTTCGCCGCGGCGCTGGCCGCGCGCACCGACACGCGCGTGGTGCCGGGGCGGACCGCGGAGTTCCTGGCGTCGTTCCCGACCACCGTGTTGGACCTGCCGGACCTGGTCGACCCGCTGTCCCGGCTCGGCGTGCAGACCCTGGGCCGGCTGGCCGAGCTGCCGGCGGACGCGATGGCCGGACGCTTCGGCGCGGACGGCGTGGCGGCGCACCGGCTGGCCCGCGGGCTGGACGCGCGGCCGCCCGCACCGCTGCGTCAGGGCCCTGACTTATCCGTGGAGGCGGTCTTCGATCCGCCGGCCGACGGCTCGGAGCGGATCGTGTTCGCCGCCAAGGCGCTCGCCGACGAGCTTCACGCGGTGCTCGCGCAAGCCGGGGTGGCGGGGGTGCGGGTGGCGGTGGAGATCCACGGCAGCGCCGGTCCCGGTGCGGAACCGGAGGTCTCCTACCGGCTGTGGCGGCACGAGGGGCTGTTGTCGAGCACGGCGGTCGCCGAGCGGGTGCGCTGGCAGCTGTCCGGATGGCAGACGAAGCTTCAGGCAGACAATCAGGCCACTGATTCCCCCGCGGCCGGCCATGCCTCTGCCGCCGACCGGGCCGAGCCCGCTCCCACCGCCGACCAGGGCATCACCCGCCTCCGCCTCATCCCCGACCACCTGGTCCCGGCCCGCGGCGTCCAGCCCGGCCTGTGGGGCGCGGACGAGGCCCCGGACCGCATCGCCCGCGCCGCCGAGCGTCTGCAGGCGATGTACGGCCCGAACGCCGTCACCCTCCCGGCCGACGGCGGCGGCCGCAGCCCGGCCGACCAGGGCGTCCGCACCCCCTACGGCGACCTGCCGCCGCCCGATCCCGGCCCCGAGCCCGCACCCTGGCCGGCCGCGCTCCCGGCGCCGGCGCCCGCCGACGTCCCGCGCGAGCCGCGCCCGGCCGAGGTCGCCGACGCCGCGGGCAGCCCGGTCGGCGTCTCCGGACGCCTGCGGATCTCCGCCCGGCCGGAGCTGCTGACGCTGTCCGGGACCGGCGAGCGTCTCAGGATCCTGTCGTGGGCCGGGCCCTGGCCGCTGACTGAGCGGTGGTGGGAGCCGGGTGCGGCGGTGCGGCGGGCCCGGTTCCAGGCCGTCACCGCCGACGGCCGCGCCTGGCTGCTGATCGTGCAGGACGGCCGCTGGTTCGTCGAGGCGGTGTACGACTGATGGGCACCTTCAACCCGGTCATCACCTGGCGCGAACTGGAGAAACGCCTGGCGTGGGGCCGCTACGGCGAGGCCGAACAGGCTGCCCCGGAGCCGGATGCGGAGGCGGCGGCGGTGCCCCGCCGCACCGCCAAGCTCGACCCGCCCTACGCCGAACTCCACGCACACTCCCACTTCTCCTTCCTCGACGGCGCCTCCAGCCCCGCCGAACTGGTCGCCGAGGCCGCCCGCCTGGGACTGCACGGCCTGGCCGTCACCGACCACGACGGCTTCGCCGGCGCCATGCAGTACAAGCAGGCCGCCGAGGACGCCGACCTGGCCACGGTCTTCGGCGCCGAGCTGTCGCTGGAGCTGACCGCGGCGCGCACCGGCGTCACGGATCCGGCCGGCAGCCATCTGCTGGTGTTGGCGCGCAAAGCCGAGGGCTACCGGCGGCTGTCGGCGGCCATCGGCAAGGCGCAGCTGGCGGGGAAGGAGAAGGGCAAGCCGGTCTATGTCGTTGACGATCTGGCCGAAGCGGCGAGTGAGGGGGACTGGACCATCCTGACCGGCTGCCGCAAGGGCACTGTCCGCCAGGCATTGGAGCGCCACGGCTTGAACGAGACTGGCTTCGAGGCGGCCGACATCGAACTCAGGAAGCTGATGGACTTGTTCGGGCGGCACAGCGTCGTGGTCGAGCTCACCGACCATGACCAGCCCTTGGACGACGCCCGCAACCGCCTGCTGGCCCGCCTGGCCACCCGCCACGGGCTGCCGACCGTGGCCACCGGCAACGTCCACTACGCCCGCCCCGCCGACTACCGCCTGCACACCGCGATGTCCGCACTCCGGGCCCGCCGCACCCTCGCCGAGATGGACGGCTGGCTCCCCGGCGCGCCGACCGCGTACCTGCGCAGCGGCGCCGAGATGCTGGCGCGCTTCCCCGTGCACGAGTTCGGCCGGGCCGTGGTCCGCAGCGCCGAACTGGCCGCCGACCACGCCTTCGACTTCAAGACCATCGAGCCGCAGCTGCCCGACTACCCCGTCCCCGACGGCCACACCGAAGCCAGCTGGCTCAGACACCTGACATACCTCGGCGCGTCCGAACGCTACGGCCCGGAGAGCCGGAATCCCAAGGCCTACAAGCAGATCGCCTACGAACTCGACGTCATCGAGGAGCTGAAGTTCCCCGGCTACTTCCTCATCGTCTACGACATCGCAGAGTTCTGCCGCACCCAGGGCATCCTGGCCCAGGGCCGCGGCTCGGCCGCCAACAGCGCGGTCTGCTTCGCGCTGGGCATCACCAGCGTCGACTCCGTCCGGCACGGCCTGGTCTTCGAGCGCTTCCTGTCCCCGGTGCGCGACGGGCCGCCGGACATCGACGTCGACATCGAGGCCGGGCGGCGGGAGGACGTGATCCAGCACGTCTACGCCAAGTACGGACGCGACCGGGCGGCCATGGTCTGCAACGTGATCACCTACCGGGCCCGGCTGGCGCTGCGCGACTCGGCACGCGTCCTGGGGTACTCCCCGGGCACCGTCGACGCCTGGGCCGGCAGCATCGGGCCGCACGAGGGCGTCCCGGACGGTTCGCAGGGCGTCCCCGAGCAGGTGCTGGAGCTGGCCGGGCAGTTGCAGCGCCGGCCCCGGCACCTGGGCATCCACAACGGCGGCATGGTGATCGTGGACCGGCCGCTGGCGCAGGTGGTGCCGATCGAGTGGGCCCGGCGCGAGGGGCGCACCGTGCTGCAGTGGGACAAGGACGACTGCGCGGCCGCCGGGCTGGTGAAGTTCGACCTGCTGGGCCTGGGCATGCTCGGCGCGATCCACGAGGCGCTGGACCTGATCGCCGAGCACCACGGCACCCGCCTGGGCCTGCACGACCTGCCGCAGGACGGGGACCCGGAGGCGGAGGCCGTCTACGAGATGATCCAGGACGCCGACACCGTCGGGGTGTTCCAGATCGAGTCGCGCGCGCAGATGTCGACCCTGCCGCGGCTGAAGCCGAGGAAGTTCTACGACCTGGTGGTCGAGGTGGCGCTGATCCGCCCCGGGCCGATCCAGGGCGGCGCCGTGCACCCGTACCTGCGGCGGCGCAATGGCGACGAGGAGGTCAGCTACCCGCACGAGGCGCTGGAGCCGGTGCTGCGGCGCACGCTGGGGGTGGTGCTGTTCCAGGAGCAGGCGATGCAGATGGCGATCGCGGCGGCCGGGTTCAGCGCCGCCGAGGCCGACCGGCTGCGGCAGGCCATGGGCTCCAAGCGCTCGCCGGAGCGGATGGCCGAGCTGCGGGGGCGGCTGCTGGCCGGGATGGCCGAGCGCGGCATCACCGGCGAGGTCGCCGAGGACATCTACGCCAAGCTGCACGCCTTCTCAGGGTACGGATTCCCGGAGTCGCACTCGGTGTCGATGGCCTACATCGTGTGGTGCAGCTGCTACCTGAAGCGGTACTACCCGGCCGCCTTCACCGCCGCGCTGCTGAACAACCAGCCGATGGGCTTCTACAGCCCCGGATCGCTGATCACGGACGTGCGGCGGCACGGGGTGCAGGTGAAGCGGGTCGACGTGAACGCCTCCGGGGCGAAGGCCACGTTGCAGAGCCCTGACACGCAGTACCGGAACGGCTCCCGATCCCGGCGCCGACACCCGCACGCCTCGCCGATCCCGCAGCCGGCCATCCGGCAGGGCCTGAGCAGCGTGCGCGACCTGGGCGACGACGCGGCCGAGCGGGTGGTCGCCGAACGCGAGGCCGCAGGCGCGTTCACCGGCGTCGAGGACTTCATCGTGCGCACCGGCCTGTCCCGCTCAACGCTGGAGGCGCTGGCCACCGCCGGGGCCTTCGGCAGCTTCGGCCTGGACCGCCGCGAGGCACTGTGGACGGCCGGCGCACTGGCCGGCACCACCGCCGGCCACCTGCCGGGCACCGCACCCGGCACGACGGTCCCAGAACTGGACCCGCTCACCCCGGTCGAGGTCACGCTGGCCGACCTCTGGGCCACCGGCACCACCCCGGAGGACCACCCGATCGGCCACCTGCGCCCCCGCCTGGCACTACGCGGCGTGACCCCCGCCGCCGAACTGCGCACCGCCCGCAACCGCACCCTGGTCCGCGTCGCAGGCCTGGTGACGCACCGCCAACGGCCCCCGACCGCACACGGCACCTGCTTCCTGAGCATGGAGGACGAGACCGGCCTGATCAACGTGATCTGCCCGCCCCCGGTGTGGGAAGCGCAGCGCCGCGTCGCACTGGAGCACGGAGCACTGCTGATCCACGGAACGTTGGAGCGCACCGACGGTGCGGTGAACGTGGTCGCCGGGCGGATCGAGGCGCTGCGGGCGGGGGTGGGGCGGAAGGCTCGGGATTTCCGATGAGAGGACCGCCGCGCTCTGTAACGACGAGCTTGTATGCGGGTGCGGCATTTGGAACCGGCGCCGGCGCCTTGGCCGCTACGGACGGCTACGGGCGAGCGTGGCTGGTGCCGTGGTTAGGGGGTCCGAAGGACCTTGGCGACCACAAGCAGCGCCGCCACCGGGCAGCGCGACGCAGGCAACAGCGGATAGAAAGCCGAACAGTCGCGGGCCGCCGCCTCAAGGAGGTCGCGCGGGTCGCCCCCTCGTCGAGGAAGCCCGCCAGAGGCCTCAAGGCGCCCACCAAACGCGGCCGTCAGCCGCCCACATGACGTGTGCGCAGTGACTCGGGCTCATGCGTGGTCGTGTACACCGATACCGCCAGTCGCCAGTGCGAAATGACTCGTTCAACCGAACTGCGTCCCCCTGCGAGGTAACCACCCACACATAGCTCCTCACACCACCGCCGGAACCACCATCAACACCACCCCGAAAAACTCCCGATAAGCCCCCAGCACCGCCGCATCATCCCTCAACACCCGCTCCCGCTTGCCATCCGCATCCGTCACCAGTAGCCTCCGCCCGTTCAGCGTCACCCGCCCGTCCGACGTCGGCAGCGTGCACATCAGGTTCCGGCGGAACAGCGACGCCGGCGCCGTGACCTGCCACCACCGGCCCATCTCGAAGTCCGCCAGGGCCAGCGTGCGCGGGTCGACGCGGTACTCCGGCGCGCCGCCGAGCAGCACGTCGAGGCTGCCGTCGGCGGTCTCCACGAGCTGGAACGTCCCGAACGGGTCGGCCTGCTCCCCGCGCTCGGCGTAGCGCAGCGGCAGCTCACTGTGCTTGCCGAAGCCGACGTCGGCCAGCCACACCTCGCCGGCCGCGTCGGTGACCCGCAGCGCCAAGTGGTCCAAGGGCCGGTTGGTGAACGCCCCGAGTTCCGCAGAGTACGTACGCGCCGCCAGCCGCTCCACACCGAACCCGACCGCCTCCAGCAGTGCCGCGAACAGCCCGTTCAGCTCGTAGCAGAACCCGCCGCGGCGCCGCGTCACGATCTTGTCGACCAGTGCGTCGAGCTCCAGCGAGATCTCCTCGCCCAAGTGGATGCTCAGGTTCTCGAAGGGGACCGTCGTCACGTGCGCGCGGTGCAGCAGCCGCAGCGTGTCGGCGTCCGGCTTCAGGGGACCGGCCACACCTATCCGGTCGAGGTAGGCGGTGACGTCATCGGCGCTCAGCTCCGGCATGGGTCATTTCTGCCAGCTTTCACCGTCCGTCGCAAGGCCTGGTCATGCCCGAAACCGACTATTGACCCCTACCCCGGATATGAGAACATGCCTGGCGTAGGCAACCCCTGCCCCGAACGCGGCTAAAGATCGTTCGGCCGTTTCGACACAAGGATCCCCCTTGGGCTACCTCGCTCTCCTCCGCCTACCCTTTATCACCCGCCTGCTCACCGGCTCCCTCATCGGCCGCCTCCCCGGTGGCATGTCCATCCTCATGATCCCGCTGGCCCTGCGCCGCTCGGGCATGGACTACGGCTTCGTCGGCATCGCCTCCGGCACCCTGGCGGTGTCCGCCGCGGTCGGCGGCCCGGTCCTGGGCCGCCTCGTGGACCGCGTCGGCCAAGTCAGGGTCCTGGTTCCGGCCGCCGCGGCCTCCGGCGCCGGCTTCGCGATCCTGGCGCTGGCGCCCGGGAACCGGCCGACCGTGCTGCTCGGCGTGGTGCTGGCCGGCGCCGCCGCGCCGCCGCTGGAGCCGTGCATCCGCATCCTGTGGCCCTCGCTGGTGCCGGCCGAGGGCCTGGCCTCGGCGTACTCGCTGGACTCCGCGGCGCAGGAGCTGATCTTCGTGTCCGGGCCGCTGGTCGTCGCCGGGTGCGTGGCCTGGGCCTCGCCGGTGGCGGCGCTGTGGCTGGGCGCGGCGCTCGGCGTGCTCGGCGTGCTGGTGGTCGCGACCACCCGGCCGGTGCGCGGCTGGCGCCCGGAGCCGCGCGAGGCGCACTGGCTCGGACCGCTGCGCAGCCCCGGCCTGGTGGTGCTGCTGACCTCGCTGATCGGCCTGGGCATCGCGATCGGCACGCTGAACGTCGTGCTCGTCGACTACGCCGAGCACCACAAGTTCCCCGGCGGCGCCGGCACCCTGATGGCGATCAACGCCTTCGGCTCGCTGATCGGCGCCCTGGTCTACGGCGCGCGCAAGTGGCGCGGCTCGGCCACCGGCCACCTGCTCGCGCTGCGCCTCGGCCTCGGCGCCGCCTACGCCCTGCTGCTCCTGGTCCCGGCGCCGCCGCTGATGGTGGCGATCATGGTGGTCTCCGGCGTCTGCTTCGCACCGTCGCTGACCGTGCTGTTCATGCTCACCGGCGAGTTCGCCCCGCCCGGCACCGCCACCGAGGCCTTCGCCTGGCTGATCACGCTGTTCCAGGTCGGCGCCGCCACCGGCGCGGCGATCAGCGGCTTCGTGATCGCGCACGCCGGCCTGTCCGCCGCGGCCGTGACCGCCGTGGCCGGCATCGGCGCCGCGGTGCTCGTCCAGCTCGCCGGCCGCCGCTACCTGCACCAGCCGGAGTCCGAGGGGCCGGTCGAAACTCCGGTATACGCCTGACAAGACTGCATGGCAGGGGGCGTCGTCCAGACGGCAGGATCGCAGACCATGGAACACCTGCTGTGGTACGACGCCCCGGCGACCGACTGGGAACGCGAGGCGCTGCCGATCGGGAACGGCCGGATAGGCGCGATGGTCTTCGGCGGGGTCGCCGCCGAGCGCGTCCAGTTCACCGAGAAGACGTTGTGGACCGGGGGACCGGGGCACCCCGGCTACGACCACGGCGACTGGCGCGAACCCCGGCCCGGCGCGCTGGAGGAGGTACGGCGGCGGATCGACGAAGAGGGCTTCCTGCCCAAGCAGACCGTCACCGAACTGCTCGGGCAGCCCAAGACCGGCTTCGGCAGCTTCCAGAACTACGGCGACCTGATCATCGAGTTCCCGACGTTGGACGACTTGACCGGCAGCGTCCAGAACTACCGCCGCACCCTTGACATCTCCGACGCCCTCGCCGGCGTCACCTTCGAAGCCGACGGCGTCTGCCACCGCCGCGAGTACTTCGTCAGCCACCCGGCCGGCGTCCTCGTCGGCAGACTGACCGTCGACCGGCCCGGCGCCCTCGACTGCGTCCTTCGCTACGAACCGGGCATCGCCGCGACCCACATCACCACCGAGGACGCCACGATCGTCATCCACGGCGCCCTCGACGACAACGGCCTGCGCCACGCCGCGCGGATCAAGGTGATCCCGCAAGGCGGCCGCCTCACCGCGCACGAAGGCCGCCTCACCGTCGAAGGCGCCGATCAGATCGTCATCGTCCTGGCCGCCGCGACCGACTACGCCGCCGCCTATCCCGCCTACCGCAACGGAATCGACCCGTCCGGCCCGGTCGCCGACGCAGTCGCCAAAGCCGCAACCACCGCTTACGAAGACCTCCACGCCGCGCACGTCGCCGACCACAGCGCCCTGTTCGACCGCGTCGTCCTGGACCTCGGCGGCAGCCTGCCGGACGACGTCCCCACCGACCGCCTCCTGGCCGCCTACGGCACACAGGACTCGAACCAGGACGCCGACCGCGCCCTGGAGCAGCTGTTCTTCGACCACGGCCGCTACCTGCTCATCGCCTCCTCCCGCCCCGGGAACCTCCTGCCCGCGAACCTGCAAGGGGTCTGGAACGCCTCCCCGACGCCGCCGTGGTCCGCCGACTACCACGTCAACATCAACCTGCAGATGAACTACTGGCTGGCCGAGCCGTGCGCGCTGGGGGAGTGCGCCGAGCCGCTGTTCGACTTCATCGAGGCGTTGCGCGAGCCGGGCCGGGTCTCGGCCCGCAAGATGTTCGACACCGAAGGCTGGGTGGTCCACAACGAGACCAACCCCTTCGGCTTCACCGGCGTGCACGACTGGCCGGAGTCGTTCTGGTTCCCCGAGGCCGCGGCCTGGCTGTGCCTGCACCTGTGGGAGCACTACCGGTTCACGATGGACGAGGACTTCCTGCGGGAGCGCGCGTATCCGGCGATGATGGAGGCCGCCGAGTTCTGGCTCGCGAACCTGCGCCGCGATCCCCGCGACGGCATGCTGGTCGTGAACCCGAGCTTCTCCCCGGAGCAGGGCGAATACACGGCCGGTGCGGCGATGGCGCAGCAGATCGTGCACGGGCTGCTCGAGACCACGGTCGGCCTCGCGGGCATGTACGAGCCCGGCACCGACCGTTGGGAACGCCTCAAGAACGCCTGCGAGGACCTGGATCCCGGGCTGCGCGTCGGATCCTGGGGCCAGTTGCAGGAATGGAAGGCAGACCTCGACGATCCGGAGAACCAGCACCGCCATGTCTCCCAGCTGTACGCGCTGCATCCCGGCTCGGCCATCGACGGCCGGTACGACGAGGAACTCGCCCCGGCGGCGCGCGCCATCCTGAACGCCCGCGGCGACGGCGGGACCGGCTGGTCGAAGGCCTGGATAATCAACTTCTGGGCGCGGCTGCGGGACGGCGACCGCGCGCACCGGCTGCTCGCCGAACAACTCGCTGTCAGTACTCTGCCGAACCTGTTCGACACGCATCCGCCGTTCCAGATCGACGGCAACTTCGGCGCCACGGCCGGCATCGCCGAGATGCTGGTGAGCAGCGAGATCGGGGAGGTCGGCGAGGCCGGGGAGGCCGGGGAGACCAGGGAGCTCGGCGAGATCGAGATCCTGCCAGCACTGCCCGCCGCCTGGCCGAACGGCTCGGTGAGCGGCCTGCGGGCCCGCGGCGGCGTCCGCGTCGACCTCGCCTGGGCCGACGGGAAGGCCACGGAGGTCTCGCTGACGGCCGACCACGACCTGGCGCTTGAGATTCGCTCGTCCCTGTTCGGCCCCAGCGTGCGGGCCGACCTGGAAGCCGGCCGCACATACACATGGAAAGAAGAGATCAAATAAGGGATCCAGCTCTTGTGTCGAGCAATGGCCCGCGCCAGGGTGTCAGCCATGTGGAGA
This sequence comes from Catenulispora rubra, assembly GCF_015356825.1. GTDB lineage: Bacteria > Actinomycetota > Actinomycetes > Streptomycetales > Catenulisporaceae > Catenulispora > Catenulispora rubra. The sequence goes on from NZ_JAACYW010000289.1 coordinate 9,566, forward strand.
CCCCTGGTTCTGGCCGCCGCCGCGGCCATGTTCGTCGCCGGCACGCTCGCGGGCACCGCCGCGGCCGCCGCGCCGACGCTGGAGATCAACTATCAGAACCCGGTGACGGCGCTGCCGCCGATCGCGCGGCCGGACACCCCGAGCTGCACGGTCACGGCGATGCAGCACGACTTCGCCAACAGCTACGGCCAGCCCTTCGTCGGCACCCTGACGCCGCCGGCGAACTGTCCCGGGCCGTGGTCGAAGGTGGTGCTGGACTGGTCCGGCAACGCCGCGGGGCGGCAGTACGACCGGCTGGCCGGGGTGTGGATCGGCGGTTCGGAGGTGTTCCGGACCAGCACCCCCGAGCCCGATCCGGCGGGCATCAGCTGGCATGTCGACCAGGACATCTCGGCGTTCATCCCGCTGCTGCGGACGCCGCAGCCGGTGGTGGTGGACCTGGGGAACATCGTGAACAGTACGTACACCGCCACATATCACATGACGATGACCGTGACGTACTACCAGGCCGACAAGCACAATCCGGCCGCGGCGCACAGCGATGTCGTCGTGCCGATCTCGCAGAGCACGTCGGCGGCGGGCTGGTACAGCCTGACCAAGGGGCAGACCGCGAGCGCCACGGTGACGCTGCCGCGGAACACCGAGAGCGCCGATCTGCAGCTGTACGCGCGCGGCGGCGGGTGTGAGGAGTTCTGGTACTCGAACGTGCCCGACTCCTACGCCGCGTCGCATTCCAGCGAAGGGCTTTGCGGCGGCGGGACGTACCGCGAGGTCCAGGTCGACATCGACGGCAAGTCGGCCGGGACCGCGCAGCCGTTCCCGGTGATCTACACCGGCGGCGTCAGCCCGCTGATGTGGCGGCCGATCCCGAGCATCGACGCGTTCCGGACCCAGCCGTACGACCTGGACCTGACGCCGTTCGCCGGGGTCCTGGCCGACGGCAAGCCGCACACCGTGACCCTGGTGCCGCCCTCGGACATCAGCGACACGTGGCTGATGGACGGCAGCCTGTTCGTGAACGTCGACGCCGGCTCGGCGCAGACCTCCGGCGCGGTCACGCAGGACACGATCACGCCGTCGCCGGACGTGAACTACACCGTCGCGCCGCAGTCCGACGGCAGCGACCTGATCACCGCGGCGGTGAAGCGGGACTGGACGGTCGCCGGCTACGTCGACACCTCGCACGGCCGGATCACCACGAGCGTGGTGCGGCACAGCGCGTACTCGAACTCCGACGACGTCGCGCAGGCCGGGACGGTGCAGACCGTGAAGCAGCGGGACTCCGGCTGGACCCAGACCACCACCGGCCGTGGGCCGGGGCTGGGGAACCGGCAGGTGCGGAACGACAGTTGGTCGTACCCGATCGACATGACCAGTACCTACATCCCCGGCGCGAACTCGGACTCGTACACCGTCAACGGGCAGGTCAGCGTCACGCGCCAGCTGACCAGCACCGAGACCGACCACGGCAACGCGTGGAAGCCGATCTCCGCGGTCGACGACCACGTGCAGGCCAAGGGGGGTCTGCAGCGCGTGAACGGCGTCGTGACCGCGGCGGACGGTTCGGACTCCGAGCTGTACGTCGGCGCCGACCGGTCCGGGTGCTACGGCCACTACATCGTCGCCGACCACGGCTATGTGACGCAGGACTTCCAGACGGGGTGCTTCGGCAGGTAGGCGAGTAGGCGAGTAACCGGGGAGCTCCGGCTCCGAATCGAGGTCTGATCGTGGGGCCCGGACCAGGCTGAGACGGCCTGGTCCGGGCCCCACGATCTGTGCCTGCACGATCTGTGCCTGCACGATCTGTGTCTGCCCCGTTCGCTTGACATGCAGCCATCTGGCTGCCTAAGTTAAAGGCAGCCGAAAGGCTGCATATCGAAGCTCGGCGAACCGGAGGTGTGGGCGGGCATGGACGACGCGTTCGACGACGTGTTCAAGGCGCTGGCCGACCCGAGTCGGCGCGCGCTGCTCGACACGCTGAACGCCCGCAACGGGCAGACGCTGCGTGAGCTGTGCGCCGGCCTGGAGATGGCCAGGCAGTCCGTCAGCAAGCACCTCACGGTGCTGGAGGAGGCCGGGCTGGTGACCACCGTGTGGCGGGGCCGCGAGAAGTTGCACTACCTCAACGCGGCGCCCGTGCACGAGCTCGCCCACCGCTGGATCAGCCGCTTCGACCAGGCCAGGGTCCAAGCCCTGGCGGACCTGAAACTCGCCTTGGAGGAGACCCCGATGGACGCCCCGACCTTCGTCTACACCACCTACATCCGTACCACTCCGCAGAAGCTCTGGCAGGCCCTGACCGAGCCCGCCTTCACCCAGCGCTACTGGTCCACCGAGTTCAGCACCGACTGGAAGGTCGGCTCGCCGATGACCTGGGACAACCACGGTGTCGTGATCACCGACCCGGAGCAGGTCGTGCTGGAGGCGGACCCCTACAGCAAGCTCTCCTACACCTGGCACTCCGTCACCCCGGAGCTGGCCAAGCGCTTCGAGTGGGACGACGAGACGCTGGCCAAGCTCTCCGGCGAGGCCCGCTCGAAGGTCACCTTCACCATCGACGAGGAGGCCGGGCGGGTGGTGAAGCTGACCGTCGTGCACGACGGCTTCGAGCCCGGGTCGAAGTTCGCCGAGATGGTCAGCCACGGCTGGCCGGCCGTGGTGGCGAGCCTGAAGTCGCTGCTGGAGACCGGCGAGCCGCTGTCGGAGGAGAACTGAAGCTACCGACCGGTAACATGACAGGGGCGATCACCATGATCGCCCCTGACGCCTGTCCGCCCAGCGCCACCGCACGCTGCTCACGCCCCAGCAAGGAGACGACCATGGTCTTCTCGGTCCCCGTCACCGTCCGAGGCTACGAACTCGACACCCAGGGCCACCTCAACCAGGCCGTCTACCTCCAGTACGCCGAGCACGCGCGCTGGGAGCTGCTCCGCGCGGCCGGCATCCGGCAGAACGACCTGATCGCCGGCGGCATCGGCCCGATCGTGGTCGAGGTGAACGTCAAGTTCCTGCGCGAGCTGCGCGGCGCCGACGAGGTGGACGTCACCTGCGAGCTCATCTGGGCCGAGGGCAAGGTCTACCAGTTCAAGCAGCAGATCCTGAAGAAGGACGGCACGGTCTGCGCCGACATCGTGGTGGTCGGCGGCATCCTGGACCTCCAGGCGCGCAAGCTGGTGCCGAACCCGGCCGAGCGGCTGGCGGCGGTGGCGAGCGATCCGGGATTTCTGGGGATCTGAGAGTCGTCCAACCACCCACAAGTCGGACCTTCACCAGATCGGTTGATCGGCGGTCGCTGGGCGTTTCGCCCGGTGACAGGTGGTCGTTTCTCCGGACGAGCGGCACGTGATCGGTGCCGCCGCTACACAGGAGGAAGTACCAGTGCTGAAGACCAAGAAGATCGCCGCGCTTGTCGCCGCCACCGGCGGTCTGGTGATGGCCGGGGCCGGCATGGCCAGCGCCGAGGCCACCGCCCACGGCTCCGCCCAGGACTCCCCGGGCATCGTCTCGGGCAACACCATCCAGGTTCCGGTGGAGGTGCCCGTGAACGCCTGCGGCCTGACCGTGAGCGTCATCGGCATCCTGGACCAGGCGTTCGGCAACACCTGCGTCAACGGCTGACAGCCCGCGCGGCGCGCCGTGGCGGCCCCGAGGATCCCTGGCGGGTTCTCGGGGCCGCCCCTTTTCACGCCCGGTTCCTTCCTTCGAAGCCCTGGGAATGCTCTGAGGTGCGACAACACGGCGATCCGCGCGCGCTGACGAGCGGCTCGGCGCAGGGTTGCCCCCGAGGTACCGGTATTCACTCGTACGAACGATTCCGGGTTTAGTCCGAAAAACCTCCCGCAATCCGCCTCGTTAGCCGGATAGGTCTATCGGCTCGTCTGAAGTAACGACAGACGGAACAAGGCAGGGGCTTTCATGCAATCGCAAGTGAAGCGGCGGATCGTTTTCGGGCTCACCACCGGCGGCCTGCTCGCCACCGGCGGCGCCGGGTTCGCCCACGCGGACGCCTCGGGCGCCGCCTCCGGCGACTCCGGCACCACCACCGCCGGCTCCCCGGGCATCCTCTCGGGCAACACCATCCAGATCCCGGTGGACATCCCGATCAACGTCTGCGGCGTGACGGCGAACGTGATCGGCCTGCTCAACCCGGCGGCCGGCAACCACTGCTCGAACGAGGGCGGCGCCAGCGCGAGCGGCGCGACGGCCGGCGGCAGCGGCAGCGGCGGTGCGACCGCCGCCGGCAGCTCGGTCGGCTCGCCCGGGATCCTGTCCGGGAACACCATCCAGGCGCCGGTGCACATCCCGGTAAACGTCTGCGGCGACTCGGTGAACGTGGTCGGCGTGGGCAACGGTGCCAAGGACAACCACTGCCACAACGGCGGCGGCGCGACGACCGGCGGAAGCGGCGGCAACGGCGGCGCCACGGCCGCCGGCAGCTCGGTGGGCTCGCCGGGGATCCTTTCCGGCAACACCGTCCAGGTCCCGGTCGACGTCCCAGTCAACCTCTGCGGCGACACCGTCAACGTGGTCGGTGTCGGCAACGGCGCCAAGGGCAACCACTGCCACAACAGCGGCGGCTCCTCCACCGGCGGCGCGGCCGCGACCGGCAGCTCGGTCGGCTCGCCCGGCATCCTGTCCGGGAACACCGTCCAGCTGCCGATCTCCGTGCCGGTCAACGTGTGCGGCGACTCGGTGAACGTGGTCGGCGTCGGCAACGACGCCGAGGGCAACACGTGCGCGAACAACACGCCGTCCGCGCCCCCCACCACGACCACCCCGCCGCCGACCACGTTCACC